>JAISLT010000116.1 GCA_031277165.1 Spirochaetaceae bacterium | reverse complement strand
AGGCAACGCGAGCCCTTGTACTCCTCCGATGATTTCTGTTATAGTCTTCATAACGAGAGTCACCTTGTGTTGGTAGTTTGGTTACTCCACCATACAAGGTTTCTCTTGTTTTTTTCTATCCCTCAGCTTCAGCCCTGTTTGGTTATTTTCGAGGGTTTTGGGAAAGGCTCTAATCTGTGGACATACATTCTTCACCTGTTGCCAGTGAAAATGTATGTATAAAAGTGTAAATCCAACAAGCGTCCGAAGCCCGTACAACCACCCGATCCTGTGCTTTGAAGGTCTTTTCTGGTTATGATGTTTCGTGCTTCGTGCTGTTCGTGTTTCTCGCCATCTTTTGCCTTGGCATATTCGACGTCTTTGGAAAATGGGTTACGCACTGAGGTATACCCTGTATGGGGATCGGCGCCGTTGCAATAGTACGCCGCTGGGTTACGCCGTGCCGGCATGAAGATACGACGTACCACTATATGTAGTATTGTTGATAAAATATACGCTATATACGGTGTCGATTGGAGCGGGTAATAGGGATGGATATACCGAGGTGCCGAAGATAAATACAGGATGAACATGAACGTGAATGGCGGCCCCTGGAACGTACATTCCGCACACATACATTACACATCCAGTGGCTGTTGTTATCTCCCGGCGGGGCTTGGCAGTATCTGCGCTTTGGCCCAGAATCATATCAACGGGGCTGGGGCAAAGGGAGTTCACGGCTCGGGCACGGGGAGCTGCGGCGTATCGGAGGACGGATGGACGGCAGAAAACTTACGGTGGGGCAAAAACTGGGATTCGGGATCTTTGACCTGGGGGGGAACATGCTGTTTACCCTGATGGGGTTCTGGTGCCTGCACTACTTAACCGATGTGGCCGGCTTGGGGGCTTCCCTGGCGGGAATAGCGGTGATGATTGGCAAGGGTTGGGATGCGGTGACCGATCCGGTGATGGGGTTTATCTCCGATAGGACCATTAGCCCCCTGGGAAGGCGGCGGCCCTATCTTCTGGCCGGGGCCCTTCCGGTGATGCTGGCCCTGTGGCTGTTCTTTACTGCCCCGGGCATTTCGAATCAGATCATGCTGATGCTCTGGGCCGCCGGAACCCTAATGCTGGTCAACACCGCCTCGACGATCATCAGCGTTCCCTATTCTTCCCTAACCCCGGAACTTACCGGCGACTACCATGAACGGACAAGCCTTAACGGATACCGTTTTGGCTGTGCCGTGTTTGGCACCCTTATCGGCGGGGCCCTGGTGGGACCCCTGGCCGGGGCCTTTGGCGGCGGCGGACGGGGCTGGTCCATGATGGGCCTAAGCCTGGGGGCGGTGATAATGACCGTAACCTTGCTTACCTTTTTTGGAACCAGGGAAAAGCTCCACACCAGGGACGAACGTCCTACGGGGCGGTTTTTCCCCACCTACAGGGCAGTTTTTACCAACAAGCCCTATGTGATCCTTTTTGTAGGATATGCCCTTCACATGGCGGCGATTACCTTTTTACAGGGCATTCTGGCCTACTATATGGACTATCTGTACCCCTTTACCCTGGAATTACCCGGCCTTGATCATACCACCATTGCTATGCTGGTCCTGCTGTTGACGGCCATGGTGTGTATACCCGTTTCTGTGGGGGTTTCAAAAAAGATCGGAAAAAAGAAAACCTACCAAATTTGTTTTGTTATTATCGGTTCCGCCTGTATGCTGGTCGCGTCCATCGGACACCTGCTGCCGCCGCCGTTGTTTCTGCTCCTGCTGGCCTATGCGGGGGCGGGGGTGGGCTTTAGCTATGTGGCGCCCTTTGCCATGGTGCCCGACACGGTGGAATTTGATGCGGTTAAAACCGGGGAGCGGAAGGAGGGGGCCTATTACGGCATGTGGACCCTTGTTTCTAAAACCGGAGCGGCCCTGTCGATGCTGCTCACGGGGTTTATCCTTAAGTGGGGGGGCTACCGGGCAAACCATGTCCAAGACCCCCGGGCCCTGGGGGCCATACGGCTTATTATCGGACCGCTTCCGGCGTTTTTTTTCCTTATCGCCCTGCTGGTAATACGGTCCTATCCCCTGGACGAAGGGACCTATAAAAAACTAACGGGACAGAGATAGGCGTATACCGGGTGTTTGTCCAAGCTGCCGGTACAACAACTCCTAGCAGTTTGTTGCGCTTCGCGCATAAATTGCATAAAAATTCACGAAAGTGAATTTTTATGCCGTGCAAACTGCCAAAGGAGCCCGATAATCGGGATTTTTTGCATGAATATGCAAAATCCAAGAAGTGCGACAGGCTCCTAGCGGTAACTTTTAAGTTTGTTCAGTATGGTCTTCCGGGTTATCCCCAGCTCTTCCGCGGCCTTGGTGCGGTTGCCGCCGGAGCGCTCCAGGGCCGCCAGGATGGCGTTTTTTTCTATCTCTTCCAATAAAACCGGCTGTTCCCGGTCCTCCGGTTGAACCGGTACTTGAACCCCCGGTTGACCTTCCGGCGGGGCCGGCGGCCGGACCGCCGTATCCCGGTGGGCGGGGCTGTGGATCTCGATATTGTAGGGCTCTATTGCTTCGGTCTCGCAGAAAATAAGGGCCCGTTCCAGGATGTTTTCCAGTTCCCGGACATTGCCGGGAAAATCGTAGGCCCTAAGCTTGTCCAGGGCCCCTTGGCTTAGGGGACGGCGGGGACGGCCCATGCGGGAACAAAGTTTATCTAAAAGAAATTCCGCCAATGGGGGAATGTCCTCCCGGCGTTCCCGCAGGGGGGGCAGGCGGATGCGAAACACATTAAGCCGATAGTACAGATCTTCCCGGAATTTTCCTTCTTTAACCAGGGCCTCCACATCCTTATTGGTGGCAGAGATGATCCGGGCGTTAATGGGAATGTCCGTAATACCCCCCAGGCGGCGGATCTTTCGTTCCTGAAGAACCCGCAGCAGCTTTACCTGCAGGGGCATGGGCGTTTCCCCTATTTCGTCCAGAAAAATGGCCCCCCGGCCGGCTAACTCAAAAAGCCCCGGCCGCCGGGAAAGGGCCCCGGTAAAGGCCCCCTTTTCGTGGCCAAAGAGCTCGCTTTCCATCAGCGATTCATGGATGCCGCCGATGTTTACCGCGGCAAAGGGTTCATTGCAGAGGGGGCTGCGGCGGTGTATTTCCCGGGCGGCCACTTCCTTGCCGGCGCCGCTTTCACCGGTAATAAGGACCGTCACATCCGTGGCGGCCAGCTTGTCAATCTGGGCGGAAAGTCCCTTCATGGCGGGACTGTTCCCAATCAGGGCCGGTTTTTCCGGCCCGATCTTGCCCAATGCCCGGCGGCGGGTTTCCGCTTCGATAAGGTTTTCCCGGCGGTGGTTTTCGATCAGGGACCGGAGCTTAATAGAAAGTTCCGCGGGATCCACCGGTTTGGAAAGATAATCCCGGGCCCCGGATTTAAGGGCATTAACCGCATCGGCAATCTGCCCGTGGGCGGATATCATAATCACCGGAACGGAAAAACCCTTATCCTGGATTTGCCGCAGCAGTTCCTGGCCGCTCATCCCCGGCAGCCGCAGGTCCAGCACCGCCGCATCGAAGGTTTTTTCTTCCAGCAGGGCCAGGGCCTCTTCCCCGGATGCGGCGGGCTCCGAGTCAATCTGCTCCATGACCAGGTACTTTTTTAGGGATTCCCGGATATTTTTTTCATCGTCCACAATTAGAATTCGCATGGCAGTGTTATCCTTACAGAGACGCCGCCGCCGGCCCGGTTTTCCAGAACCATGGTTCCCCCGGCGGCTTCAATAAAACGCTTGCTGATTGTTAAACCTATGCCGGTGCCGGTGCTTTTGCTGGTATAAAACGGATCGGTAATACGAAACAGGTCCTCCCGGGGTATGCCCCTGCCCCGGTCTTCTACCCTTACAACGGCGCTGCCCCCCTCTCTTTTAATCCGGGCACAGAGCGCTTCTTCCGCGCCCCCCGCCTCCAGGGCGTTACGGATAATATTTTCAAAGACAGAACGGGCCCTGCCTCCGTCCATACGAACCATCAGTTCCCGGTCTGCCCCCTCGTCAAGGATGGACCTTCCGCAGATCCGCTGGGATGTTTCTTCAACTATCCCGGCAATATTGATTGATTCGGGGCTTCCCAGGGGATCCCGCAGATAATCGTTTACCCGGTAGGTCAGCGCCGCCAGCCGGTTTACCTCTTCGTCGATCAGGGCTATTTCCTCTGCCCCGGCGGCGAGGTTCATTTTTTTAAGGATCCCCGTTTGCAGCCGTATCGAATGGAGGGGATTCTTAATTTCATGGGCCAGGGTGCTTGCGGCGGTTCCCAGGACCACTAAATTTTGCTGGGCCTCAATGCGCTGGCGGTATTCAATATTCCGCAGATAGAGGATCCGGATGGCCCCCACCAGCAGAAACAAAAGTGCCGTACAGGCGGGGTACAGGATGCCGGTAAAGGTGATCGTATTCCAGTATACGCTGTGGTTAATGTCGATGTAGACATAGTTTCCCCCCGCCAGGGCGTTGAACCAGAGGGACCGGAAGCGCCCCCAGGGGGGAGCCTCCGGCGGTTCCCCCCCATGCCGGGATCTTTCCCCGGACTGCGGCGGGTGGAAGGGTCTTTCATTATGGATCACAAATTTAACCGATCTATCCCGGCGGTCCGGAATAGTATACCGGTTAAACCGCCGGTGTTCTTTTTCTTCCAGGATCTTTGAATCAAATTCACCGGGGACTTTGCCCCACCGGTAGATCAGGGAAAAATCCCCGGAATATACGGCAAACCCGGTAATGCGCTCCCGAAGAATTTCATTGGCCTCAATGGCGGAACCAAAATCATCGTAATCCCGCAGTTGGGAAAAAAGGGTATTAAGAATGCGTTCGTTCTCGTTATCCCGGATTAGCCTGGCCCTATCCCTGTAACCCCATATAATAAACACCGCAAGTGCGGAAAGCAGTATCCAGGCCAGCAGGGCCGCCGCCAGGGAGCCGCGCCGGGGTAAATGTACTTTTTTCATATTTGCTTCAATAATATATACTACTATTGTGTATCACTGCTATATGGTGTCTGTCCACAAGGCCGCTTATTTTGTGGATAAACCGCGGATATTTAAGGCTTTCCCAAAACTTCAGTTTTTTGGAAAGCAGCTTCTGACATAGGTAAATGTGGTTTTTATGATAATTCTGTTTTGGGACTGTTAATAATGGGGTTCTGCGGGCTTGATTCGACATATAAGGTAGTGTAAGATTTGAAAAATGAGCCTTCATGTTGTTGCTTCTGTATACTACTATGGGATGATCGCCGTGTCCATTTATTTTTTTTGTATGTCCATAGCAAACATCCTGGAAATGAAGAAAAAGACGGCGGCGCCCCGGTTAAAAAACGGCCCCCTGATTTCGGTCTTAGTTCCCTGCAGGGATGAAGAAGAAAATATCGAACGGTGTCTTAGATCCCTGCTGGATCAAAGTTACGAATCCTACGAAATATTAGTTATTGACGATAATTCCACCGACAATACCCTTTCTATCATCAGCCGAATGGCAGAAGAAAACAGCCGTGTTAGGGTGTATAAGGGCAAAGCCCTGCCGCCGGACTGGTACGGTAAACCCTTTGCCTTACAGCAGCTTTCCGCCCATGCCAAGGGGGATATTTTGCTTTGCACCGATGCGGATACCGTCCATGCCCCCACAAGCCTTTCCTGGGCGGTAACAAACCTCGAAGCGAACCGGTGCGATTTTATTTCCGGCTATGTGGGGCAGATTCTTAAAACCCTGGGGGAACGGATAACGGTGCCGATTATGTTCTTTCTTACCGGTTTTATTATTCCCACCTTTCTTAACAGACTGGTTAAATCCGGGTATTTTTCCGCCGCGGTGGGCCAGTACATTGCCATTAAGAAAGATGCGTTTATAAAAATAGGGGGATTTACCGCATTTAAGAAAAAAACCAGCGAAGATATCTATATGGCCCGGTATGTAAAACAGCAGGGGTACAAGACGGAATTTTTGGATATAACCGGCCAGGTTCAATGTAGAATGTACAGGGGATTCCACAGCGGTATCCAAGGCATTGGAAAAAACATATACGATTTTCTAGGAAAAAAACCGGCGATCCTCATAGGCATCGCCCTTTTGATCTTTCTTTTTTTCTTTCTGCCCTTTCCTTTGATTATTTGGGGATTATTTTCGCATACCCCCTTCCTTCCCTATTTAGCGGTGGTTCATGCGTTGTTTACCCTTACCTGGCTTGTTTTATTCATTGGCCGCAGAATAGCCTGGTACAATTCCCTCCTGTGGCCCGTGATGTATTTTAGCCTGCTGTTTATGGTGCTATGGTCCTTTTACAGAACCGTTTCCCATAAGGGCTTTTGGTGGAAGGGCCGGGTGGTAAGTTAGGATGGGCTACAAAAAAGGGGACAGCTTAATAAACTTTTCTTTTTTCTTTCAGGCCGCGACGTACATCGTTTTTTACCTGGTTTGGCACATAGGCTTTGTGGTCTGCCGTGTGCTGGGTTCGGCCCGGTACGAGGGCAAACGAAAACTTGCCGCCGTCAGGGGAAACGCGATCCTGGTATCTAACCATACGACCTTTTTGGATCCCGTTTTTATTTCCGGCGCCGCCATACCCCGGACCATGTGGCACACCCTCTTGGAGGCCACCGTGGAGGCCCCCTTCCTGGGAACTTTTACCCGCCTTTTAGGGGGGCTTCCCCTGCCGCCGGGAATGACTGGGCTGGACAAGATAATAAAGATTGCAGACCGGGCTTTTCGGTATAAGCCCTTTATCCACTTTTATCCCGAAGGGGAATGTTATCTTTATAATCAGCAGATACAGCCCTTTAAGGCCGGGGCCTTTTATGTGGCCGCCAAGCTGGAACTGCCGGTCTATCCCCTGGTGACGGTTTTTTCCGAGGGCCTGTTTAAGCCAAAGACCCCCCTGGCCCGAAGGTATCCCAAGCAAACCCTGGTTGTTTTGGATCCCCTGTATCCCGCCGATTTTATCCGGCGCAGAGAAAACGGAGAATTAGACATGGGTTCGATCCATGCCTTTGCCGATGCAGCCCGCCGGCGGATGCAGGAAGAGATTGACCGCCGCCGGCGGGAGAATCCCCGTTGGGGCACCCAGGCTTATTATCGGGGAAAAATGGACCGGCTAAAAGGAATAAACGGATGAAAAAAAAGCTGCTTCTTTTAACCATGCTGGCGGCGGCCCTTACCGGCCTCTATGCCCAGAATTACCGGGACAGGCTTCCCCCGTGGCTCCTTAAGCTGCGGGATGCGGTGTATGAACAGGTGCTGAGGGCGGAACAAATTTATCCCCTGTATGCAAACGCCAAGGACATGGCCGCGGCGGAACTTTCCGGCATTGAACAGCGTAACGCCCTTTCCCGGTGTGAATATTTAATGGGCAGGGCCTACCAGTATTTTAGCCAGAATGTAAAGGCCATTGAATGTTACCAGCGGGGATTAGAGACGGCGGAACAGTCCCTAAGCCTGGGGGGAAGCGCCGAAGGCTGGACCCTGCGGTCGTCGAACCTTTCCCAGCTCTGCACGCTGCGATCCACCGCATGGGCAATAGCCCACGGTCTTGATGTGTCAAAATTCGCCGAAAATGCCCTTAAAATAAATCCCCGGGACGCCGCAGCCCGGCACATTGTGGCATCCCGGTGGGTGTATGCCCCCGCCCCCTTTAACGATACTAAAAAGGGCATCGCCATGATGAAAGAGATTCTTTCGGGGAATTACGCCCTGCAAAAGGACGATCTGTTTAATGTATATACCGCCCTGGCATACGGATATGCCCGGGAAAAAAACGACGCCGAAGCGCGGGTATGGATTGGCAAGGCCCTGGCCATTTATCCCACAAACAAATTTGTTAAGGACGAATTGCCGGCCAGAACCAATTTTGACTAATACCTTGTACCAGGGGTTGTGCTTCGCGCCTTAAACTGCAAAAAGACGCCGGATTATCGGGATTTTTTGCATATTCATACAAAAAATCCACGATTATTGGGTGCGGCGGACCTTTGTCCATGGACTTTGCAAGGTAAAAAATCGCCCGGTCGGCGATTTTTAAGGGTTTCATGCGCAAAGCGCAGCAAACTCCTAGGCATTTTTTTGCCAATGGTTTAGAATATGCCCTATGCGATCAATCAGAAAACTCTTTTTTCCCTTAGTAACGTTTTCCTTGTTTCTTCTTGTTTCATGTTCCAAGGAGATCATGGGCTGGGGAGTCCTGCTGTGGTATACCGAAGAACCGGGGCTCCCCGCGGGGACGGTCCTTCCCATACAACTCCGGTCAAATATCGAGCAGGCCTGGATAGGCATTGTCCCCGGGGAGTATAGTTCCGAAGAAAATCAACGGGTAACAATCCCCCTGCCCCACCTGGAGTTTTTTAAAAGCCGAAGGAAGGCGGAACGGTACGCCGCAGATTTTACCTATGCCCACACCTATGCGGAAACCATACAAGACGGCCTGCCCGTCCGGGATGAACCGGAAAATAACGCCCGGCGGATTTACCGGCTTAAGGAAGGGGAAATCATAAAGATCCTGGAAAAGGCCGAGGGGGTGGCGGCCATAAGCAGTTCCGGGTCGCCCCTGGAAGGGGACTGGTACAGGATCCTTACTAAAACCGGCAGTACCGGCTACTGCTTTTCGCTCCGGCTTAATTTGTTTGAGCACACCACCGGATCCCTGGGAGGGGAGGGGGCCGCCGCCGATACGGGCAATGACCGGGATCTGGAACTGGTACTTAGCCGGGTTTGGTATCCTGAATCCTACGGAACCATGATCAATTCCCGGCGTATCGATCTTGAAGCCCTGGAAAAAAACTATTCCTTTACCCCCGGCCTTAGCGACGGAAAGGCCCGGATCCATCTGGAGCAGGGGGATGCGGTTTTTCCCTACCGGAAAATAGAAAAAACCGGGGATCGTTCCTGGAATTTTACCGGTACTTCCTTAACTGTCAGCCTTCGTTCAGAAACGGCGCTGGAACTGCAATGGGAAAACAGCCAGGGGGAAAAACAAAGCGCCGCCCTGGTAACCCTTCCCTTGTCGGTGGAAAATATCGTTAACCAGGAGAAGGAGCGGCGGCAGAATAAGTTCCAAGCCCTCTTTGTCCGGGGACCAAGCTTTACAAGCTCCACCTACGGAACCCTGGTGCTTTCTTCCGCGGGAAAATTTACCTGGGATGAAATTAACGAATTGCCCGAAGGGCTGATTCCCAATTCTGTTCTGGGAAGCGGCGCCGTTGATATGGACTACGAACTGGGGGGAGAAATGATCGAGCGCTATACCGGCGCCCTGGCCCTGCAGCTTAATGCGGTAAGCGGCCGGGGCAGGGTTCTGGTCTTTGCATATATCCTGGATAACCAGGGACTGCGGATGGAATACATACCCCCGGATTATGTAAGCAGGCGTACCGTAAGCCGCCGGGCCCCCGAACCCTTTGTGATCTACTTCAGCGCCGAAGGCTAAGATCCCTGGCCGGCGAAACAGACCAATGCAGGTACAGTGCAGCCGCATTTCGGCGGCCTTTGGAGACAGGGATGTCCTTCGTAACGTAAGTATGCTCCTTAGTTCCGGCGCCGCCCCTTCCAGGGCCGCCCTGGCGGGAATCAACGGTTCCGGCAAATCTACCCTTATGCAGATTATCGCCGGAATACGCCCCCCCGATTCGGGGGAACGGTCCGTGGAAAGGGGCTGTTCCGTTTCCTATCTTCCCCAATCCGGCATGGTCTTTGCCGGTCATACCCTGAGGGAAGAAATGGAAGGGGCCTATCAAAACAGTGTACGGCTCCTGTCCCTTCGGGATGAACTGGGCAGACGGCTGGAAGAAACCACCCAAAACGACAGTACCACCAATGCCCTCTTGGAGGAGTACCACCGGCTTAACGAAGCGGTGGAAAATTCCGGCTACTACCGGAGGGAAGAGCGGATAGAGCAGGTCCTTACCGGCCTGGGTTTTTCCCGGTCCGGCCTAAACAGGGAATGTGGGACCTTTTCCGGGGGGTGGCAGATGCGTATAGCCCTGGCCAAGGTGCTTTTGGAAAACCCCAGCATCATGCTGCTGGACGAGCCGACAAACTACCTGGACATAGAGGCCAGAACCTGGCTGGAGGGCTGGCTTAAGCATTTTACCGGCGGATACCTTCTGGTATCCCACGATCGCTACTTTTTAGATGTCTGCGTCAACGAAGTCTACGAAATTTTCCAGGGAACCTTAAAACGCTACGCGGGCAACTACAGCGCCTACGAAAAAACCAGGGATGCGGAACTGGAAAATCTTCTTAAACGGTATACGATCCAGCAGGAAGAAATTGCTAAAACCCAGGCCCTTATTCAGCGGTTCCGGTATAAGGCCTCCAAGGCCGCGATGGTCCAGGAACGGATTAAACGGCTGGAAAAGATCGAACGCATTGAAATTCCCGAATCCCTTAAAAAAATTTCTATTTCCCTTCCCCAGGCGCCCCATTCGGGCCGGGTCGTTCTTACCCTGGAAAACATCGGAAAAAGCTACGGCCCCCGGCGGGTCCTTTCCGGCCTTGACCTGACCCTGGAACGGAAGGAACGGCTTGTGGTGGCGGGCAAAAACGGCACGGGCAAGACCACCCTTCTGCGGATCATCGCCGGAGAAGACCGCTCCTATGAGGGTGTCCTTAGCTATGGTACGGGAGTCCGGGGGGGGTATTTTTCCCAAAATGCCGCGGAGGCCCTTTCCGGCGCCGGGACGATCCTGGCCTTTCTGGAAAATTCCGCACCCACGGCCCTGGTACCTAAACTGCGGGATATGCTGGGGGCCTTTTTGTTCCGGGGGGATGACGTGTATAAGCCCCTGCAGGTTCTTTCGGGGGGAGAAAAAAGCCGCCTGGCCCTGCTCTGCCTGCTGCTGCGGCCCGTCAACCTGCTTATTTTGGATGAACCCACCAACCACCTGGACCTTCATTCAAAGGACGTACTCCTGGACGCCCTCCTGCAGTTTACCGGTACGGTGATCTTCGTTTCCCATGACCGGGCCTTTATGGAAGCCCTGTCAACCAAAACCCTGGAACTGTCCGGGCAGGCCCCCGGACAGGATCCGCCGGATCTTCCGGCGGAGGGCCCCTCCCGTTCCCGGCTTTTTTACGGCGGCTACGCTTACTATCTGGAACGGCGGGAACAGGACCCCGAAGATCCCAAAGATCCCGGGGACCCCCGGGCTGAACTTCATGGTCAAGGGCCGGCCCCCCGGGAAGAAGAAACGGCGCCCCCTCCCGTTCCCGATACGGGGCTTCCACCGGTAATTCTTGTGAAACGGCCCGTAAGTGCCGGTGAACAGCGGGAACAGCAAAAACAACGGCAAACCCTTCTGCGCCGGCTCCGGCGGCAGGAGGAGGAAATTCTCCTCTGCTTGGAAAAGCTCGGCACAGAGAAGACGGCCCTGGAAGCGGAATTGACAAAAACCGAGGTGTACTCTAACGGGGAAAAGACCCGGACCGTCAAGACCGCCCTGGAAAGGATCACCGCCGAGGTGGAAGCAAAATCCGCCGAATGGGAAGGGATCGCCGCGGAACTGGAGGCACACTCCGCCGGGCAGGAAAGCTCCTAAGAGTTTGTGCGTAGTTTTTTCTTCTGCAGTAACGTATACTCTTTTCTATGAACATCCTTGTTGTGGGCGGCGCCGGTTATATTGGAAGCCATGTAACCCGGGAATTTCTGGATCGGGGTCACAGGGTTACGGTCTTTGACAATCTTTCCAGCGGGCTGCGGGAAAATCTTTTTTCCGGGGCGGCTTTTATCCACGGGGATATACTTCGGTACGAACAGCTTGTTGCGGCCCTGGGTTCCGGCGGGGGCATGGACGGGCTTGTGTACCTGGCGGCTTTTAAAGCCGTGGGAGAATCCATGGTGCAGCCGGAAAAATACTCGATAAACAATATCATCGGCACCGTACATCTTCTTAATGCGGCCGCCGCGGCGGGGTTAAAGTATATTATTTTTTCTTCCAGCGCCGCGGTCTACGGGGAGCCGGCGTATCTTCCCATTGACGAAAAGCATCCCACAAACCCGGAAAATTACTATGGCTTTACCAAGCTGGAAATCGAAAAGTTCCTTTCCTGGTATGACAGGCTTAAGGGGATACGCTTTGCAAGCCTGCGGTATTTTAACGCCGCGGGGTACGACATAAAGGGCCGGATTAGGGGACTGGAACAAAACCCCGCGAACCTTATTCCGGTAATCATGGAAAACGCCTGCGGGATCAGGAAGGAGCTTCAAATTTTCGGCGGCGACTACGATACCCCCGACGGTACCTGTATCCGGGACTATGTCCATGTCAGCGATCTTGCCGCGGCCCATGCCCTGGCCTTGGATTACATCGGCAGGACCGGAAAAAGCGTCACGGTAAACCTGGGCAGCGAGACCGGCTCTTCGGTACTGGAGGTGCTGGAAACGGCCCGCCGCATTACCGGGAAACCTATTCCCTCCCGGCCGGCGGGCCGCCGTCCCGGGGATCCGGCACGGCTTACCGCGTCCGCAGCCTTGGCCCGGGAACTCCTTGGCTGGAAGGCGGAGTACTCGGATCTGGAAACCCTGATCAAGACAAGCTGGAACGCCTACCGTTCCTCTAATTGAACAGAGCTTTCTTTAATTAAAGAGATTCTCCAGCGCCTTTTGCTGTTCATAGGCTTCCAGAGATTCCGCCAGGTGTTCGGGGGACAGGGCTTCCAGAAATTTTTCCACCGCTTCTCCCCCCAGGCGGAATGGGCTAAGGGCTTCCAGGGTTGTGTCAACGTACAGATCGTACCGTGTCTGCGGCGCTTCCCCCGTTTCTGTACCCTCCGGTACGGGCGGTTTCCCCGGTCTTACACCGGATGGCCCGCCGGTAAAGACAAAATAAAATGTCAGAGGTTCTTTAAAAAAAGTATGGTTATAATGGAATCCGCTGAATTTCAGTGAATCGATGGTCTTGGTAAGCGAAATCTGCCCCTCCCGGGCCAGGGCTTCCCAGGTTTTAAATTTCTCCAGTATGCTCCGCAGCTGATCAATCTGGGTCTCTTCCAGAAAAATACTAACCCCTTCCACAAGCAATAGGTATTTAAATTGAAGATAATCCGTAAAATGCAGGGAAATGGGGGCCGTTCCGTTCTGTACCTCCCCGGTACAGCGGAATATCTGTCCAAATGACAGGGTAGAAACAAGGAACGCCAAAATACCGGCCAGCAGGTTTCTTTTCACATTTTCTCCTAAGCAGCCCGGGGGTTCAGCCCCGGACCGTTAGTATTCCACGGCAAAATCACCGTATCCCCTGGGGCTTTGGTCCTCTTTTTTTACCGTATCAACCCTGGAAAATTCCGGGCCCCGGTAGAGCCAGGCAAGGAAGGTTTTTAGCTGTTCCTCCGCGCCCTCCGCCCATACTTCCACTTCTCCATTGACGGCGTTCCGCACCCAGCCGTTTATCCTAAGCCGCCGGGCCGTTTGGATCGCAGAATAACGGAAACCCACACCCTGGACCCTGCCGCATACCCGGGCGTAAAAAGCCCGCATTCCTTCCTCCATATACACTGTAATGCAAAATACACTGTAGTGCAAAGGGGGGGAATGAGCCTCCGCAGAGCAGAGCTCTGCGGTATCTTAAGCTTTGCCTTTGTTCGAACGGAGGCTCGTTCGATAGGAAGTTTATTATACCGTCTGGTTTAATACCAGATTTTTGTAAG
>JAISLT010000109.1 GCA_031277165.1 Spirochaetaceae bacterium | reverse complement strand
AACGGGAGAGCCGTAGCCCGAATACCGGCGGAAAATAAATTGCTGAATGAATTCGGGAGTATTTTTCCCCTTGTTCTGAAAAACATAGTACGAAGTAAAAAAAACAGCCTTCTTATCGTCCTCCTTATCGCGTCTATTACCTTTCTATTTTTTATCGGCAATTCGTTAATCGGCAGTTCTGACCGGAGTCTGCGGGATGTTTACATCAACAGCCTTACCGGCGATGTGGTCCTCCAGAGAATTTCCCCGGTCACCATGAACCTTTTTGGCGCCAATACCCCCATCATTGACGAATTTTTTACGATCCCCGAATTCCCAGCCTTTGACCGTATCCGGGAGGTGGCATTGGCCGAACCGGGGGTTGCCGGTTTAACAAGCCAGGTGTCCACCAAGGCTTTTCTTGACGTTTTGGATGTCCGTTCCACAGTCCTTATCTGCGGTGTGGACCCCGCTACTTATTTTGACGTGTTCCCCGGCCTTATTCTGGAAGCGGGCCGTTTTTTAAAACCCGGCGAATACGGCGCCATGATCACCGCAGACCGGGCGGAGGGAATCGCCGCTCATTCCGGGGCGTATCCTGAAATTGGCGCCCCCCTGCTCTTGACCGCCGGCGGGGCCCAGGGGTTTAAGATTCGGGAGGTCCCCCTTTTGGGGATTTACCGCTACCAAAATCCCGGGCCTTTTATGAACGAGATTATTATTACCGATCCCCAGACGGCGCGGGTCCTTGCCAGTATCCAAGTTGCCTCCTCCGATGTTCAGGCAGAAGGGGATGATTTTGGTTTTTTGGACGCTTCCATGGAGGATCTGTTCGGCGAAAGCCCCGGCGGAAACGACAGCCGGGCACCGGATACCCAAACGGCGGAAACTCCGCCGGAAGATAATTCCGATGTCCTAAGCCCCGATTCCCTTGCCAGTTATCTGGGTAGTTTTTCCGATGATGAGCCGGAGCTCCTTTTCGGGGGGGATTGGAATTTTTTTATCCTCCGCCTTGAACGAGGCGCTTCGGCGGGGAGGGTAATTTCTTCTCTGAATAAAAAAATTAACCCCATGGGGGCTGTGGCGGTAAGCTGGCGGATAGCTGCGGGAAATTCCGCTATCTTGATTTTTTTGATTCAAACGTTTTTTAACAGCGGCATTGTGCTTATGAGCGCCGCCGGGATAATCGCCGCGATAAATATTCTGCTAATCTCAGTTTTTAAGCGGACCTCCGAAATTGGGACCCTGAGGGCTATCGGCGCCGGAGACGGGTACATCCGGTTTCTTGTGCTGGGGGAAAACCTGCTGCTCTCCTGTATTGCGGGATTGTCGGGGGTTCTTACCGGTGTCTGGGCCGTTTACGCGGTGAACCGGGCCGGCATTGTGATAACCAATGATTTGATCGCTTCCCTTTTAGGGGGGACCGTCCTTAGCCTCCATATCATTCCCCAGGTGGCCGCCGCTTCTTTTGCGGTGGCCTTTTTGCTGGGTATCGCCGCTTCGGTGTTCCCGGTGGAAACCGCAGTCCGTATTGATCCGGTTGTGGCGGTGCGGCAAGGCTGACATGAAATTTCCTACACTGGCAGTTCTTGCGTTCAAGTATCTTGTCCGTTACCGCCGCCGTTATTTCTTTTTGTTTATCGCTTTGAGTATGGGGTTTAGTATTGTCAGTTTATTAACCGCTGTTAAGGACAGCATGGATACTAATGTGTATAAATCCGCCCAGGCTCACTATGCCGGCGATATTGTCGCCGTTGGGTATGACAATTCGATGGGGGATCTTAACTATTTAAGCGCCGATGCACAGGCCGGGCTGTACCAGGCTGTGGAGGAGGCCGGTATTGGGGAAACACATATAGTCGAGCGGACCATTTTTGGCAGCAATGGCGTACTGTATTTTAACGGCGGCGCGGTAAGGCTTAAGTACGTTGTCGGCGTTGATTGGGACAACGAGGCTTCCTATTTTGACAGCCTTAATTACCGTGAACGCTCGATTATACCGGCTATACCGGCTAAAAACCCGTCTGCTTCCCCGGAGGGGGACGTAATTTACCTTTCCGCCCCGGTGGCTTCCCAGCTAAACGCCCGTACCGGGGACAGTTTGATCCTGGAGGTGAATACCCGCTGGGGCCAGAAAAATACCGGGGTTTTTATCGTCGGCGGCATCGTAGAGGATTCCACGATTTTCGGTTATTACAAGGTATATATTGACCGCCTGGTCCTTAACCGCCTGCTGTTGTTGGATGACGGGGACTGTTCGATTGCCGGAATATTTGTTAACGACCGGTGGGGTGTGGAGAAAAAGCGTGCCCTGCTCCAGAAGGCCCTGCAACACCGCCTGCAAACCGGGCCCATTGTCCATGACCGGAAGGAACTTGATGTGGCGCAGCTGGTTCCCTTTAAAGGGCTAAAAGTATTCCTGCTGACCATTCCGGTGTATCTGTCGGAGGTGGCGGATTTGTTGGGGGCCATGAACATTATTGCCTATTTTTTGTATGCCATGATGCTTATTATCATGATGGTGAGCGCCCTTGTAACCTACCGCCTTATCCTGCATGAACGGCGCAGGGAACTGGGGACCATGCGGGCCATCGGTTTTTACGGCGCCGATATCCGCTCTATCTTGCTGCTGGAGACCCTTGGCCTGATCCTGGCGTCCCTGGCGGCGGGGGTGGTCCTGGTCCTGCTTTTCCAGTGGCTTGTTACTTTTATTCCCTTTACGTGGTTTCCTAGTTTTGAGATATTTTTGCGGAATGGCAAACTTAGGACCCTGTACTTGCCCCGGACAGTGGCGGTAAATGTACTGGCGGTTTTTGTCAGTCTTTTTCTGGCCGCCAGTGTGCCGGTTTATCGATCTTCCCGGGAGCCCCTGCCCAATATGCTGAACGGAGGCCGCTAATATGCAGACATTATTCAGACCGAGGATTTGGGCGCATTTTTTGCGGCGCTGCGCGCCGCAAAAAACCGGGCTATCCGCTCCAATTTTTGCCCCTGCGGGACAAAAATTCCGCTCCTATCCCTTGCGCGGACCAAACCGCTGCGCGGTTTGGTCTTGCGGAGTTTCACTTTGTGAAACTCCGGGGAAAAGCGCCGCATCGCGCCGGGAAATCCCGGATTTTCTATGTTATCAGGACACGAAATGTTATATGTAAAAGGCTATGTACCGGCAATATGCGCGGCGCTGTTCCTGTTGTTTGGTCCGGCTCTTTTCGCCCAGACGGACCTGGAAATTTTACGCCGGGCGGATTCCCTGGCCAGTTATCTTGATACCGATTTTTCCGCCGAGTATACCATCGTCCAGGATAAACCCGGCCAGAGCCGCTCCACCACGGTGGCGGGGGTCTTCCGCAGGGACAGAATTGAAACCTATGTCATTGTGATCATGCAGCCGGCGGTGAGTCGGGGCCAGGGTTATCTGAAACAGGGTAAAACCCTGTGGTTCTACGATCCCGAAAGCCGGCGCTTTAATACTACTTCCAGCCAGGAACGTTTTCAGAATACCAACGCCCGTAATTCGGATTTTACCCGGTCCACCCTGGCCGATGATTACCGGGTAGTTGGGGGGGAAAATGCGGTTCTGGGCCGTTTTAACTGCCGGCTCCTTACCCTGGAGGCCGTAACGACTGAAGTAACCTACCCCCGGATGAAGATTTGGATCAGCGAAGACGGCCTGGTGCGGAAAACCGAGGACTACAGCCTCTCCGGCCAGCTTTTGCGGACCAGCGCCTTCCCTGATTATCACCGGATTGGAAACCGCTTTGTTCCCCGGAGGATTCTTTTTGAGGAAACCCTGAAGGGGGCGGTGATTGACGGGAAGTTTGTCAACGAAAGGACCCAGATAACCATTAGTAAGCCTTCCTTCGCGAAGGTTTCTGATTCTACCTACTCGAAAACATTTTTGGAGTCCGTAAATCGATGAAGTCTGCCATTCAATTCCGGGTTGGAATATTTACGGCGCTTTTTGCCCTGGGAATTTTTGTTTTCCCGGCCCGGCTTCCCGCCCAGGAAGAAGCCCCCCTGGACTGGGATTTTGATACCCTTTTTGATGAACCGGAGGAAACTTCTCCGGAATCTTCGGGTGAAGGCGCGGAAGGGGACGAGGAAGCCCCCGGCGTGGACGAAAAGAATTCCGGCGTCAGCGATTTGCTGCGCCGTTCCGGTTTTTCCCTGGATTTTTCCTACAGCGCCAACGGCGGCTTTTCCCCGGGCTGGAGTGAAACCCCCTGGTTTGCCGGGGACTACGATTCGCAGTATACCAACGTTTTGGGCGTAAACCTGTACAGTTACCTTGGCATGGACGTGCGGGTTTCCGAAAGCTTCCGGGCCCATAGTTCCGTTGGCTTTACAATACCGGAAAAGACCGGATTTTTTTTGCAGGATTTTTATATTGACTACACCGTATTCAAACGGGTCTTTTTCCGGGTGGGTAAATTCGGGCATAACTGGGGCATCTCCCCTAATTTTCCCGCCGCCAACCTTTTGTCCCGCGTTCCCGCAGGGAGTCCCTTCAACGGCGGAGGCGACTGGGGCGATCCGTATATCCTTAAGGCGGATATTCCCATCGGTATTGGGGGATTGCAGCTTCTTACCCTTACCCGTCCGGGTTTTATCCGGGGCTCCACCCCGGAATTCAAGGAGCTGGGTTACGGGGGAAAATACAACCTTGCCTTTACCTGGGCGGATATTGATGTGGGCGCGTTCTATCACCATGAAATGCCCCTGCGGGCTTTCGCAGCGATAAAGACCACATTGAAGGATACGGAACTGTACGTTGAAGCCATGGGGGCGGTACGGCCCAAAACCTGGGACGGCTATAGCATTTCCACCAACGCGGGTATTGTCCAGGACCTTTTTGACGATCTTATTTCGGTGAACGCCGAAATTTTCTGGAACGGGGAGGATGGCGCCTTTTTTTTTAACCCGAAAACCGAGTTGGAAGACGCCGAATCTTCCCCCTTTTTCCCCGGCCTGAACGCCGCGCTGAACCTGACCTTTAGGCCGCATTGGATATGGGGCCTCCGCTTTGTTTTGGCAAGCCGCTGGGCCCTGGATACCAACAGCGCCTATGTCCTGCCGGGCTTAACTTTTTCGCCCCTGTCCCACCTTGATATTTCCCTGGGTGTTCCCGTTGCCCTTGGCGGCCGGGAAGGGCATTACTATCATAACAACCCGAACAAGAACGGCCGTCCCTTTGGCCTCATCCTGCTGATGAATCTGCACGGCGGCTACTACCGGGATTTGTTTTAGCTTCGGGTTGTGCCGCCAATGCGTTCTGCCGCCAAAACGCGCAAGGGATTGGAGGGGCGCGCAAGCCCCAAAGGGCTGCGCGTTCTTGTATGCGGCTATGCCCCGCATACGCCGCATACAATGAATGGAGCGTGGCAACCGGAGGTTGCCTTAGCGGAACCCCGGAAAGCCCGGTCCCGCCGCGCCGGGGCGCGGCGGGATGCGCCCAGCATAAATTTCGCAGCCCATTGAAAAACGTTGAAAATCTTGCTATATTGCAACATATCAAACGTTCCGCGGAGCAAGCAAAGGAGTTATTATTAGATGAGCGGCGATATTACCAAGATGCGTAACATCGGGATCAGCGCCCATATCGATTCCGGGAAGACAACGCTTTCCGAGCGCATCCTTTTTTATAGCAACAA
>JAISLT010000101.1 GCA_031277165.1 Spirochaetaceae bacterium | reverse complement strand
AGGCTCGTTCGATAGGAAGTTTATTATACCGTCTGGTTTAATACCAGATTTTTGTAAGCATTGCGTTATTTCAGCCGCAGCAGAGCTGCGGGGTATTAAACCAGACTTTCGAATAAATGTATATATGCTATACTGTTTTCACCTAACAAGGAGGATGAAAACAGTGATCGAAGAACGAATTCAACGAATGATGCCTCTATTGAACGAGCGGCAAAAGCGGTTACATCTGGCAAACGAGGCCGTATCGTACGGCCGCGGGGGCTTCAGTTCGGTAAGCCGGTTGAACAACTGAACGTCAGTGGTTTTAACGTGAACGAGACGGGGAGCGGAAGCGAACAGTATCCGCCTGAGATGATGGTGACAATGCTGGTGTATTGTTACGCGCCCGGACGGATCCAGCCGGGTGATAGGGACTTGACATATACGGATGCAGCGGTGTCAAGACGCCATAGAAGGACGGTCCTTTTTCGGTCATTAACAGACTCCTTGGTTGACAAATAACACCAGGGCTTGTATAAAAAGGTTCTATGATCTATCTTTGGACCGGTTTTTTTTCTTTGCTCCCTATTTCAGAATTGCGGGGGGGCATTCCCTTTGCTCTGCTCAACGGCATTCCCTGGTTTATTGCCTGGCCCTTTGCGGTGGCGGTAAATTCCCTGGCCGCTCCCCTGTGCTGGATCTTTCTTTCCACCCTGCACCGTCTTTTTTATGGATCGGCGGAGGACGGCGGGCCAAAAAAGGGGTTTGCATGGTACCGCAGCATTTTTGACCGCTTTGTGGAACGGACCCGGGCAAAACTTCGCCGGGGGGTGGAAAAATGGGGCGCCCTGGGGATAGCGCTTTTTGTGGCCATTCCTCTTCCCGTTACCGGCGCCTGGACCGGTACCCTGGGAGCCTGGGTCCTGGGCCTTCCCAAACGAAAGACCCTGCCGGCGGTAATCCTGGGGGTGGCCGCGGCGGGGGCCATTGTTACCGCGGTGGTACTTCTTGGCAGGGGAGCCTTCGGGATCTTCATAAAAGACCTGTAATTCATGCCCACGCTTAATCTTGAAGAGGCCCTTAATGGTCCCCAGCTTGAGGCGGTAAAAACCGTCCACGGACCGGTGCTGATCATTGCCGGTGCCGGTTCGGGTAAAACCCGGGTAATTACCTACCGGATCGCCCATATGCTGGAACAGGGCATTCCCCAACATGGAATCCTTGCCCTAACCTTTACCAATAAGGCGGCCCGGGACATGGAAAACCGGGTTAAAGAAATTACCGGCAAGCAGCTTCGGAGCCTTACGATCAGTACCTTTCATGCCTTTGGGGTAAAGTTGCTGCGGGAAGAAATAGAAATACTAGGGTACCGGAAAAATTTTTCAATCTACGACGAGACGGACCGGAACGAGCTTATCCGGGAAAGCCTGCGGGAATGTAGAATGGAAGGGGGACATACTATCTACGATCTGGGCCAGCTTTTTTCCCATATAAAGACGGGCCGGTATTCCTGGAAAGAAGCTCCGGAAATAGCCGGAACCGCCGGGGCGGAACAGGAAGCGGCCGCCTATGAAAGGGTTTACCGGGAATACCAGCACAGTCTTAAGGTATTTAATGCCCTGGATTTTGACGATCTTTTGGTTCTTCCCATCGAAGTTTTTACAAAATATCCGGAGGTGCTGGAAAAGTACCGCAGCCGTTACCGGTATATTATGGTGGATGAATTTCAAGACACCAGCCTTATCCAATACAGGCTTATAAAACTCCTTGCCCCGGATCCAAAAGATCCTGCAAAAGAGGCAAACCTCTGTGTTGTGGGGGACGACGATCAGTCGATCTATTCCTGGCGGGGGGCAAACTACGAAAACCTGCTTATGTTTGAGCGGGATTTCCCCGGCGCCAAAGAAATTAAGCTGGAACAGAATTACCGGTCTACCACCACGATCCTGGAAGCGGCCAACGGCGTTATTTCCCACAACACCAAGCGAAAAGAAAAAACCCTTTGGTCCCGCAATTCCGGGGGAAAGCCCGTGGAACTTTTTTTTCCATTGAATGAAAGCGGCGAGGGGGATTATATTGCCGGAAAAATTAAGACCCACATGATGCGGGATGGGCTTAGGTACGATGACTTTGGCATATTGCTCAGGACCAATTCTATGACCCGGACTATCGAAGAAGCCCTTCTGGAAGCAAACATCCCCTACAAAGTTTCGGGGGGGCAAAGTTTTTTTCAGCGCAAGGAGATTAAGGATATCCTTTCGTATCTGCGGATCATCGCCAACACAAACGATGACATTAACCTGCTGAGGATCATCAATACCCCCCGGCGGGGTATAGGAAAAACCACCATCCAAACGGTTTCGGAACTGGCCCGGAGCAGCAGGACCTTCCTCTGGGACGCCATGGACCGGCTGTGCCGTCTTCCTGCGGGATTGGATTCACCCCTTCCTTTAAAGGCCCGGACGGAACTGGAAACCTTTATGAACCTGATCGAAACATTCCGGGACCGGATGCTGGGGGACAAAAAAGATCTGGCGGCAAAAACCCGGAACTTGACGGATCATATTAACTATTGGTCCTACCTGATAACGGAATACAGCAAGAATGAAAAAATCGCCCGGTGGAAATTTGCCAATATCGAATATTTTATCCGGGCCATTGAAACCTGGGAAAAGAACCCCGACACGATTGACAGGGGTCTTTATGCATGGTTAAACCGGGTGAGCCTTATCACCAGCAGCGATGGCCAGGAGGATTCCCCGGAAAACCAGGGAAAGGTTAACCTAATGACGATCCATTCCGCCAAGGGTCTGGAATTTCCCGTGGTGTTTATCGCCGGAGCGGAAGAGGGGATCCTCCCCCACACCCGGAGCCTTGAGGAAGGATCCGAGGATGACCGGAGTCCCCTGGAAGAGGAGCGCCGCCTCTTTTATGTGGCCATTACCAGGGCCAGAAACAAGCTGTATATCACAAGCTGCAGAAAACGCCGCCGCCTCCAGGATGTAATCGACTGCAGCCCCTCCCCTTTTCTTGGGGAGATCCCCCCCCATTTAATAGAAACCCGGGAAGGGGATGAACCCATGGATGCGCCGGAGGATGTGGAGGCGTTCTTTGCCAAAATAAAAAATACGTTTAAATGAGCTTGTTCCAAAAACCGGGCTTGTGAATAAGCCGCTCCCGCCGCCGTTCCAGATCCTCCCGCAGGCTCCGGGGTAAGGCGGGGTTTGCTGCGGCGGTTTCGCCCGCGGTTCCCGCCGGTTCCAGGGCCAGCGCTTCTTCCACGTATGCCAGGGCCAGATCCCCCCGTCCCAGCTGCCGTTCCGCATCAATGGCCAGGGTCCGCAGGGCCAGGGCTTTGATCGAAACGGTACATTCCCGGCCCAAAGGTTTTTCGCCGGCGGGTTCCGTGGTCCGCCGGTTCCGCAGGAACAGCAGCCGCTCCCGGCCCTCTTTATAACGGCCCCCGGCGCGCAGGTCAAAGGCTAAGCGCAGGCAGCACCGGGGATATATTTCCGCCGCTTCCCTAAGCAGAGCGAAGGCAGTCTCTTCCAGTTCTTTTCGGGCGGCGGGATCCAGGCCCTCCCCGCTCCGGGGATCATGCCGAAGGGCCCGCCGCCAGCGCAGGGCAAGGTTTTCCCCGTCACAGTAAAAGCGGCGGATCGCATCCAGCGGCGCGGCGGCAATGTCCGTAAAAGTGCGGAATAACGATGCCAACCCAAAAATATCCCGGACATTGTGATCGCAAATGCCCTGAAGGGCCGCCGCCTCCGGCCCCCCGGAAAGACCGGCGCCGGCCCGCAAAAAATCAAACCAAATGCCCGGCGCCATAGAACCCGGCGGATCGCCGGAACGGTCCAGTCCCAAGACCATTGTTTCAACCGTGGCCTGGGAACAATTGGGCAGGATCCGCTTCCAGAGCCGCCGGGCGGGGTAGAGCAGATCCGCCTGAAGCAGGGGGGGGAGCGCCAGGCCGTTCATAAGGCACCGGGTTTTAAGGATCTGGGAATCAAAGGCCTTGCCGTTGTAGGTGGTTAAAAAAAAGGGATCCTGAAACTTAAGAAGCCCCAGGACCGCTTCAAGAAAATCCTCCTCACCGGGATAGTCCAGCAGCAGTATCTGGGTAATTTCCAGGCCGGAAAATTCCTCGGAGGGGCCGGGAACAAAACGGCCAAAGGCGGCAAGGAACGCCACCGTCCCCGCGCCGCCGGAAAGTCCCGTGGTTTCCAGATCAAAAAACAGAAACTGCTCCACCCTGGGAACACGGAACGTACCGGAACCGGCCCTGTCCGGCGTAGTACCCCCGATCAGATCCGGAAGCAGCAAAGGCAGGGTGTCCGGTAATACCCCCGGCATAGACAGCGGCAGGGTAAGGGTCCGGCGCAGAACTAGATCTCCCGCCGGGATCCACCCGGTCCTTTGCATTGCCTCCGGACCGGCCCCGGCGTACACCGCAGCTCCGGCAGGGCCCGCCGGCTTAGCCGGACCCGCAGTTCCGATGGAGGCGGCGCCGTCCCGGCGCTGTTCCCGGATGCGGGTAAGCCTGGCGCGGAGGTTTTGAGCCATGGCAGCGGTATAGCGCCTTACCGCCGGACTAGAAGGGCCGTTCGGCCAAGTACTTGTGCTCCCTGTATGTCCGTTCAGCTTGAGCCTTGGCCTTGGCCAGGAGGGCGTCGGCCCTGTCGGGGCTGGCGGCCTTAAGGCTCTTAAAGCGAACTTCCTTGTACATAAAGTCCTCTAGGCTTGTGCTGGGTTCCCGGGAGTCAAGCTGGAAGGGATTTTTTCCCTGTTCCTTAAGCCGGGGATCGTAACGGTAAAGGGGCCACAGTCCGCAGCTTACGATGGTTTTTTGCTGCTCCATGCCCAGCGCCATATTAATACCGTGGTTAATGCAGTGGCTGTAGGCGATAATAAGGGAAGGTCCGTCATAGGCCTCCGCTTCCCGTATGGCCTTGAGGGTTTGGTTAATGTCGGCCCCCATGGCTATCTTGGCCACATACACATAGCCGTAGCTGATGCCCATGGCGCCCAGATCCTTCTTGGTAATCTCCTTGCCCGCGGCGGCAAACTTGGCAATGGCTCCTATGGGGGTAGCCTTGCTCATTTGACCGCCGGTATTGGAATACACCTCGGTGTCCATACAAAGGATGTTGACGTTTCTTCCCGATGCAATCACATGGTCAAGCCCGCCGTAGCCAATGTCGTAGCCCCAGCCGTCACCGCCAAGGATCCACACTGAACGCTTAATAAAATGATCCGTCAACGAAAGAAGCATTTGCGCCGTGGGCTTTTTATCGTTCTTTAAAATCCCCTTAAGGGCGTCCACATTTTTTCGCTGTTCTTCTATGGCCGCATCGTCGGCCTGGGTATTGGATAAAAGCGTATCAATAAGCGACGCCGCTATGCCTTCGCTTTTTGCCTGGGCTGCCACTTCCCGGACATGGACCGCCAGCTTATCGCTGGTCAGCCTCATGCCAAGGCCAAATTCGGCGGCATCCTCGAAGAGGCTGTTGGACCACACCGGGCCCCTGCCGTCGGCCCGCTGGGCGTAGGGGGTGGTAGGCAGGTTGCCCCCGTAAATAGAAGAGCAGCCGGTGGCATTGGCTATGACGATCCGGTCGCCGAAGAGCTGGGAAATAAGCTTGATATAGGGGGTTTCGCCGCAGCCGCCGCAGGCCCCGGAGAATTCAAACAGGGGCCGCTTAAAGGCCAGCCCCTTAACGGTGGCCAGGTTCAGTTCCGCTGCGGGAACCTCGGGCAGGCTTTGGAAATAATCCCAAGCTTCCGCCTGCTCCGCATGGTATACGGGATCATCCGCATAGGACACCAGGGAAAGGGCGCAGGGCTTGGCGGGGTCCTTAGACACGGGACAGTTGGCAATACAGAGCCCGCAGTCCATACAGTCCTCGGCGGCAATAATAAGGGCCACCTTTTTGTTCTCCACCGGTTTGGGTTTAATTTCCGCGGTCTTAAAGCCCCTGGGCGCCCCGGCCGCTTCACCGGCGCTAAGGTACTTCATCCTAATACAGGCATGGGAACACACGGCAGAACAGCGGCCGCACTGGATACACACCGCCGGATCCCAGCTGGGCACCCGTTCCGCCACAGCCCGCTTTTCGTACTGGGTGGTGGCGGTGGGAAAGGTCCCGTCCGCGGGGATCTTTGACACCGGAAGCTTGTCCCCCTCCTGAATAGACATGGTCCCCAGCACTTCCCGGATCCAATCGTCCTTGGCGGCGCTGAAGGGTTTTTTCATATGCAGATTTCCCTCGGGGGAGGAAGGGTACTGTACCTCTTCCACGGCGTTTAATGCACCGTCCACGGTTTTAAAGTTTTTTTCCACCACATCGGCCCCTTTTTTGCCATAGGACTTTTCGATGAATTTTTTCATATACTTAACCGCTTCATCCTGGGGAAGGACCCCGGAAATTTTAAAATATGCGGCCTGCATAACCGTGTTGATCCGGCTGCCCATGCCGCTGCTCCGGGCTATTTCTGCGGCGTTAATCACAAAGAACCGCACCTTTTTGTCGATGATCCGCCGCTGGGCTTCCTGGGGTATTTCCTTCCATACCTCCGAAGCTTTAAAGGGACTATTAAGAAGGAAGGTTCCCCCCTCTTTAATATTGGCCAGCATATCAAAGGTTTCCATGTACGAAAATTTATGGCAGGCCAGAAAATCCGCCTTAGTAATAAGGTAGGGCCGGCGGATTGCCTTGCTGCCAAAGCGCAGGTGGGAAACGGTAAATCCTCCGGATTTTTTGGAATCGTAGGAAAAATACGCCTGGGCGTTAAGTTCCGGCTTGGCATCCCCGATGATCTTGATGGAGTTTTTATTGGCCCCCACGGTACCGTCCGAGCCCAGACCGTAGAACATGGCCTCGTTCATACCCTCTTCTGCAATAACAAAGTATTCGTCGTAGTCCAGGCTTTTACCCTGAATATCATCCTTAACACCCACCATAAAGCTGTGGATCTTCTTTCCCGCGAGGTTCTCAAAGACCGCTTTAACCATGGCGGGGGTAAATTCCTTTGAGCCCAGGCCGTAGCGTCCCCCCAGGACCAGAGGATAATCCTTAAAGGGAGCGGCGCCGGCGGCCATGGTTTCGCCTAGGGCGGTACGGACATCTTCGTACAGGGGTTCGCCCAAAGCGCCGGGATCCTTGGTCCGGTCCAGGACCGCGATGGCCTTAACCGCCGGCGGCAGGGCTTTTACAAAGGCCGATGCGTCAAAGGGCCGGAAAAGCCGGACCTTAAGGACCCCCACCTTCTCGCCGGTTTTTTCCAGGTACTCCACGGTTTCTTCACAGGTCTCCGCCCCGGACCCCATAATAATAATTACCCGTTCCGCATCCTTCGCGCCAAAATAATCAAAGAGCTTGTACTGCCGGCCGGTAAGTTTGGCAAATTTGTCCATTTCTGCCTGAACCAGGCCGGGAACGGCGTCATAGTACTTGTTCACCCCTTCCCTGCCCTGAAAATAAGTATCGGGATTCTGGGCGGTACCCCTAATCAGGGGGGTTTCCGGGCTAAGCCCCCGTTCGCGGTGTTCCCGGACCAAGCCGTCGTCGATCATCTGCTTCATAAGCTCGTAGGAAACCTCCTCGATCTTTTGCAGCTCGTGGCTGGTCCTAAAGCCGTCAAAAAAATGCAGAAAGGGTATGCGGGAACGGAGGGTAGAGGCGTGGGAAATAATGGCCAGATCCATAACCTCTTGAACGCTGTTGCTGGCCAGCATGGCCCAGCCGGTTTGGCGGCAGGCCATTACATCCTGGTGGTCTCCAAAGATCGAAAGGGAACTGGTTGCCAGGGCCCGGGCGGCAATATGGAATACCGTGGAAGTAAGCTCCCCGGCAATTTTGTACATATTAGGAATCATGAGCAGAAGTCCCTGGGAGGCGGTAAATGTCGTGGACAGGGCCCCGGTAGTTAAAGCGCCATGGACAGCGCCGGCGGCCCCCGCCTCGGACTGCATTTCCACCACCTCGGGAACGGTTCCCCAAAGGTTTTTTCTTCCCTGGGCGGAAAATTCATCCGAAACTTCCCCCATGGGGCTGGACGGGGTGATCGGATATATGGCGATTACCTCGCTAAGGGCATGGGCCACATACGCTGCGGCGGTATTTCCGTCAATCATAACCATTTTCTTGTCTGCCATTGTATTCCTCTGTTTGCTAGGATTATTACAGTATAGCGTTTTACCGGTCTTTGCGCAATGGATGGGATCCGTATACACCATGGATTTGAGTCTGCCGGGGAAGGAATAGGTGTATACGGATCTACTTTAGGAGCGAAGCAACAAACTCCTAGCAGTTTGTTGCGCTTCGCGCGTAAATTGTATAAAAATTCACGAAAGTGAATTTTTATACCTTGCAAACTGCCAAAGGAACCCGATAATCGGAATTTTTTGCATTAATATGCAAAAAATCCACGAAGTGCGACAGGCTCCTAGGTTTCCTCTTCCACGGGTCCGGTAAAGAACTGCAGAAGCTGAACAAAGTAGTATATCCGCTTGTAATCCCCGGTGATGCGCTTGCCCAGGGGTTCCTCCGAGGCCGATTCCAGTTCCCGCCAATTTGTAATAAGTTCCGAAGGTTTTTTTTGTATATCCTCCAGCAGGGTCTTAAAGCTTCGGCCTATGGCGACCAGATCCGCCGAGGCGGTATTGATCATCCTTTGGGCGGTGTTATTTACCGTTTTAAGGATAATTCTAATGTACTTTCCCTGGCCTTTGTCCCTGTCCACCTTAAGCAGAGCCTGCTTAAGCCTGGAGCCGTGCTCCCCCTTGTCCGCCAGAGAATCGTCAAAGGCCATAAGCTGTTCCGAAAGTCCCATAAGTTCGTGGAAGGCATCGGATACGGGCTGGGACAGCACCTTGGTGGTCCACTGCCCCCGGATTAAAAGCAGATCGCACAGTTCCCGAATTTCTTTTTTAAAAAAATCCAGCAGAAAGGCCTTTAGGTAATTTACCCCGGCTATCTTGGTAAATCCGTCAAAATTCTTTTTAAGAAATATTTCATTACCCTTGTTGGTATAATTGGCAAGCCTTTCCACATCGGCGGAACCGAAGATGCCCTTGGCAAGCTGCTCAATTTGGGCGGCCCGTTTGTCGTTTTGTATCCGGCTAAGGACCCCTTCTATTTCCGCCTTCTTGGCATCCAGCACCGTATCGGCGATCCGTTCACCGGAAGACCGGGGAATGGACTGCCACAGGGGATCCTGCAGGGTATGCTGGATAATAAGTTCAAAGATCCGGCTGCGGCTTACATCTTTTAAGACCCGAAGCACCTTGGCCCAGTGGTCGGTGTTGACCACGTCCATGCCGTCCTTGTAAAGCTTCAGCACCCCCAGGGCGGTTTTCCAATCCTGGTCGGCTTCCACCGATGCGGAATATTCCATAAAATCCTTAAGCTCTTCGCCCAGATCCGCCGCCCGTACCGGCTGGAACCGGGGTTGATAGGTAAAATTCCGTTCGTTCACATTGGAATCGAACTTTTTTAAAAGAAAGAAAAAATCAAAGCCGGTAAAATTAACAAAGGCTATGATCGTACTGTAGCAATTATCGATGCCGTTGACCCTGGCGCTGTCAAACCCCGCCACAAAGGCGGAAAGATCCCGTTTAACCGCCATGGACAGATCCTTTACCGGCGTGGTCTTGGCCTGTTCTTCAATCGTCTGGGCGTTTAGGCGCTCCCGTAATTCCTTAAGCTCCTTGTCCAAAAAGAAGTCCACCACAATCTGCTTAAGCTGTTCCGATTTGGCGGCATTTTGCAGAAAAACTTGGGCCGAAGAAATGATTTTATACACATCGTAGAAAAACTTTGCACAGGCCGGACATAATTCTTCACTTTTGGCTTTGTAAAATTTACCGTATTTATTCTGGGATAGATCTTTGACAATTTGCCGGAGCCGTTTTTTTTTGGCGGTCTCCGGATCATTTCCCCCGGAAAATATGCCGATTATACTATCCAGGAACCCCATACTTTTATTATCCTAAAAAACACAATCTGGTCAATGGCGATCTTCTACACCGGCCCCGCCCAGGACCCGCAGGCGCAAGCCTGTGGATCGGCTCCTGTAACACGGCGTGGGGCCCGGCTTAGGCCTTCACTATCCGGGCAAGCTCACGGCCCCGTTCTTCCAGTACGGCCAGTTCCTGCCCGGTGGGCGCTCCGGCCCATTCCATGGAGGGAACGCTCTCCCACTTAAGGGTTTCGATGGCGGCCTCGTATTCCCTCTTGGCTCCGCCGGCCCAGCCCCAGGACCCAATGCGGAACACCGTTTTTCCAAAGATATGTTTGCGCCGGAAAATATCCAGCACATACGCCATGGGGGGAAACATGGCGTATTCGTAGGTGGGCATGGCCAGCACCAGGGCGGAGGATCTAAAGGCGTCCGCCAAAGAATAGGATGGGTCTTCATCGGGGATCCGGTGCACATGGCAGGGTACCCCTTCGGCCTTTATACCCCGGATAACGGCATCCACCCCCTGCCAGGTGTTGCCATACATGGACCCCCAGATAACGGTAATTTCTTTTTCGGCGGGGCCGGTGGAATACCCCGCATATCTGCGGTACCGGTCTATGATGGTTTGGGGTTTTTCCCGCCAAACTATCCCGTGGCTGGGGGCCACGCATTTAATATCCAGGGAAGCAATTTTATCAATGCCCCGGCTGACAAAGGAAGAAAAGGACGAAATAATACTGGCGTAATACCGAAGGCCCTCGGCCTCGTAAAAGGCATGTTCTTCGGGGTTGAACTCGTCATCGAACACCCTGGACCCCAGGGATCCGAAGGAGCCAAACCCATCGCAGGAAAAGAGGGTCCCCGATTGGGGTTCCCAGGTCATCATGGTTTCGGGCCAATGAATATTCGGGGTTTCAAAAAAGACCAGCTCCGGCCCCCCCAGGTCGAGCTTTTCCCCATCCTTAACCGCCCGAAGCCCCTGTTCTTCTTTATAGAAGGTTTTTACCAGGTTGATGCCCTTGGCTGTGGCAAGAATCTCTGCATGGGGGTTGATTTTGCGGAATTCCCGGAGCCAGCCGGTATGATCCGGCTCCAGGTGGTTCAAGACAAGGTAGTCAATCTTGTCAAAACCGCTCCCGATGGATGCCAGGGCGCTTTCCACCTGTTTGGGAGCTTCGGACCAATCCCGGATAAGGTCAATAAGGGCGGTTTTTTTACCCTGCACCAGGTAACAATTCAGCGAAACCCCCCTGGGGATGGGCCAAATTCCCTCAAATAAATCGGTGGATTCAACATTAGCATAGACACAAACAACTGAACCGGCTATCTTATGCGCTTTCATAGGGGAGTATAATTTGTAAGATCCTTTTACCGCTTGAGAACGGAAACGACCCTTTCCAGAACCTTTTTACGGTCCAAGGGCTTAACAATGTAACTTTTTGCTCCCATTAAAAGGGATTTTTTTACCACATCTTCCTTTCCCAAGGCGCTTACCATAATAACGTTGGCTTCTTTATCAAATTCCAGTATTTTTTCCAGGGCGGAAACCCCATCCATCACGGGCATAGTTATGTCCATGGTTACCAAATCTACATTGGGGTACAATTCCTTGTATTTTTCCACGCCCTGGGCGCCATCCCCGGCGGTGCCCGCAACCTCAAACCCCTCCGAAGTAAAGATTTGACCGAGCTGCTTGGCAATAAACATAGAATCATCCACCACCAGCACCCGGTATGCGCCGCCTTCCGGCTTTTGGCCCTCCGGGGGCTTCTCGTTAATACTGGGCATATCACTCTTTGCAATCATGCGGTACGCTCCTCTTTCTACTATAGCGTATTTCATATCGATAAAACAAGTCAAGTGCCTAAGAACAAGTCAAGTACCTGGAAGCAAAATCCCCAATTCACTTTTTTTTATAAACCGGCAACAATAAGGCCATGAACAGCCCCGGCCCCTACATGCTGGCTCCCATGGCCGAATTAAGCCACCGGGCCCTGCGGGAACTTATAGAAGGGTTTAACGGGCCCCCGGCGCCGGTCCGGCCCGAATACTACACCGAGATGATCAGCGTCCCGGCCCTTCTAGCGGGGGGGCCCTTTGAGGAATGGTACCTGGACGGGGGGCCTTGCCCAGAAAGGCTTGTGTATCAGCTTTTAGGGGCCGATGAGGGTCCCTTAGCCGCCGCCGCGGCCCTGTTGGACCGCCGGGACTGCCTGGGGATCGATGTTAACATGGGCTGTGCCGCCCCGGTTATTACCAAAACAGGGGCCGGAGTTAGGCTCATGGAAGATATGGATAAGGCGGGCCGTATTATCGCCGCCCTGCGCCGGGTAACAAAAAAACGGCTAAGCGCCAAATTAAGGCTGGGCCCCAGGGGATTCCGCCTCCCAAGGCCCGGTCCTGCCGGGGAAGCCGCCGAAAAAAGCCCCAGCGCCGGGTTTGAGTACCTGCTGGAATTTTGCCGCCGCCTTGAAAGCCAGGGGCTTGATCTTATTATTCTGCATCCCCGGCTGGCCGGCGAGAAATTTAAAGGCCGGGCCCGGTGGGACTATGTGGAGGCCCTGCGCGGGGAGCTTTCCATACCGGTGGCGGGAAACGGGGACATAGCCGGATGGGAAAGCATGGAAAGCCGGGCCCGGGAAGGTCCGGTAATGATTGGCCGGCTGGCGGTAAAAGAACCATGGATATTTACCCGGCGGAATTCCCCCTCCCTGCCCGACCGGGACCTGCTGGAAAAAACGGCCCTGCATTTCCTGGACCTGCTGGCCCGGTATCAGCCCCCGGAATTTCACCTAAGCCGGGCCCGGCGGTTTTTCCGGTATTACTGCGATAATTTTATCTGGGCGGAGTACTTACGCAATAAAATTAACCGGGAGGAAACCCTGGAAGGCATGGGCCGGATCATCCGCGGACACTGCAGAACTATCCCGGAAAACGCCGCCCCGTAAGCCCCGCCGCCATTGCGGGGGCCAAAAAAGTTTAGAAAAATCATTTGCAGTGGAGTTTGACACCCAAGAACCCGCCCTTCGGCGGGGAGGTTCATTGACAAATAGCAAAAAATTTGATAATCCATCTTTACTGTATATACATGGGGTATGGTGTATAAAATGCATGAAAATACCGAAGAAATAGTTATTGAGTTTAGTAAAAAGAAACAGTTAAGAATCGGATTGTTTTATTTGTTGTTTATCATGGCGGCTGTTTTGTTTACATACATAATACTAAACGCGAAGACCATTAAAATTTGGTATTTGTTATTTTCGATAATGCTGACCGGTATAAGTGTGGTTATATTTTTAAAAAATTTGGCACATATTTTGAATAGAGACAGGGCCGGTTTAATACTAAACAGGGATGGGATACTTTTTAAAGGAACAATGGCAGGAAGAAAAGCCGGTCTTATCAAATGGCAGGACGTAGAACTATTGACCAAAGAAAAAATATACAGGTCTGAATTTATATTCTTGAAATTAAAGGATCCGGAAAAATATGTTGATAAAATGATGCGGGGGGAAGTACGAGAAAGAATAATAAAAAATGGAATTGGTATAACAAATGATGAACTAAAGATCGATTTGAGTACAATGGAAAAACTGATACATGAATATTATACTAAATATAAACAAACCCCTCGGCCCTGAAGCTCCCCAAGAACCCGCTATCGCGGGGGAAGAAAGGCGGGTTTTTGGGTAAGAGCCCCCACCGCGAATGAAAAGACGCACTTGATCGGCCCTGGGGCCTGTAACACTTTTTTGCAACTGCGCCCTGTGGAACGTTAAACGTACTCTTCCCAGGCCTTTATTTCCAGGGTCTTTTTTTCTTTTTTATGCCGGGATTCCAGGGCATCGATAAACTGCCGGGCCACCTTAATGTTGGTAAAGAGGGGAATGTCAAAATCAACCGCCAGGCGGCGGATCAGGTAATCGTTCTTTAATTCCGTTTCCCGGTTGTTCTTTGGAATGTTGATAATAATGTCCACTTCCCGGTTTTTTATGAAGGATGCAATGTTGGGCTCCTTCGATTCCAGCGGCCAGTTAAGGGCCGCCGCGGGAATTCCGTTGCAGGCCAAAAATTTTGCCGAACCCCGGGACGCAAAGATCTCGTAGCCCAGGGCAACAAGTTTTTTTGCGGAATTTAAAAAATCCAGTTTGTCTTCCATGGGTCCGGTGGAAAGGAGCACCCGCTTCCGGCGGCTAAAGTCCGGGGGGATCCGGTAACCCACGGAAAGCAGGGCCTTAAGGAACGCATCGTTAAGATTCGGCCCTATGCAGGCCACTTCGCCGGTACTGGCCATTTCTACGCCGCTCACCGGATCCGCCCCGTGGAGCCGGGAAAAGCTGAATTGGGCGGCCTTGACCCCCACCCAGTCCAGGTCCAGGGCAGAAACAGGAACCTTCTCCACGGGCTCGTCCAGCATGGCCTTAACGGCAAGTTCTATCATATTTACCCGGCTTACCTTGGAGCAGAAGGGAAAGCTCCGGCTTGCCCTAAGGTTGCACTCGATAACCCGCACCCGGTTATCCTGGGCCAAAAACTGGATGTTAAAGGGCCCGGTGATCATCAGGGCCCCGGCGATTTTTTCGGCGATGCGGCGTATTTTTCGTATAGTTTCGATATAGAGCCGCTGGGCGGGAAGGGCCACGGTGGCGTCTCCGGAATGGATCCCGGCGTTTTCAATATGCTCCGTAATGGCATGGAAAAGCATTTCGCCCCGCTTTGCCACGGCGTCAATTTCAATTTCCTTGGAATTTTCAATAAATTTGGAAATGACCACGGGATGTTCCGCCGAAACATCCGCCGCCAGGCCTAAAAATTTCTCCAGGGTTCTGTCGTTCCAGGCCACATTCATCGCCGCCCCGGAAAGGACATAGCTGGGCCGTATCAGCACCGGATAGCCCGCTTCGGCAGCAAAGGCCCGGGCCGAGGCAAGATCGGTCAATTCCCTCCACTGGGGCTGCTCAATGCCCAGGCGGTCCAGCAGGGCGGAAAATTTATTCCGGTCTTCGGCCATGTCTATGGATTGGGGGGTGGTACCGTATATCAGTGCCCCGGCATCGTAGAGTTTAGTGGCCAGGTTATTGGGGATCTGCCCCCCCATGGAAAGTATCAGTCCTTCGGGCCGTTCCCGTTCGTAAATGTCCAGGATCCGTTCCAGGGTAAGTTCCTCGAAGTAAAGCCTGTCGCACATGTCATAGTCGGTAGAGACCGTTTCGGGGTTACAGTTCACCATGATCGAATACCGCCCCAGGGTCCGGGCGGTTTCCGCCGCATTAACGCAGCACCAGTCAAATTCCACGCTGCTTCCGATACGGTAAGCCCCCGAACCCAGGACCATTACCCCCCGGCCGGCGGGGGCCGCATCGTCCTCCGAGAGGGACCCCGAAGGACCGGAGCCGTAGCTCATGTAAAGGTAATTGGTCTTGGCGGGATATTCCGCCGCCAGGGTGTCTATCTGCTTAACCCTGGGGACAACGCGGTACCCCTCCCGAAGCCGCCGGATGTCCATTTCCCCCAGCCCCAGAAATTCTCCAATGCGGCCATCGGAAAAACCCAGCCGTTTTGCCCGGGCCAGCAGGTCCCGATCCGGCCCCTCGCCGGTCCCCAGGGTACGAAGTTCTTTTTCTGTCTCCACCACGTTGGCAATTTTATACAGATACCATTTATCAATGCCGGTAAGCCGGTGGATCTTTTCTACGGTCCAGCCCTCCATCAAAGCCCGGTAGATGACAAATATACGCCGGTCCGTGGGTTTGGTCAGGGTGTCCCTGATGGCCCCCCGAAGGCCCGCGGCGGAGGATTTTTCCGCGGCAGGGTTCCCAGCGGCGGAAATCGCCGGGGGCATAAAGGCCTCGCCGCAAAGTCCGTCGTCCCCGGCCAGTCCCGGCGCTCCTATGCCGGTCATGCGCAGGGCCTTTTGGACCGCCTCTTCAAAACTCCGGCCAATGGACATGACCTCGCCCACGCTTTTCATCTCGCTGCCAATGCGAAGGTCCACGTTCTTAAATTTTGCCAGATCCCACCGGGGAATTTTTACGACAATATAATCCAGGGCGGGTTCAAAACATGATTTGGTTGCCCTGGTGATGCGGTTTTCAATTTCCGGCAGCGAATAGCCCAGGGCAAGTTTCGCGGCCACAAAGGCCAGGGGATAGCCGGTGGCCTTGGAAGCCAGGGCAGAGGACCGGGAAAGCCGGGCGTTTACCTCGATAACCCGGTAATCTTCGCTTTGCGGATCCAGGGCGTATTGGATATTACATTCCCCCACTATTCCCAGGTGGCGTATCACCTCGATGGCAATACGGCGAAGCTTGTGGTATTCCGAATCGGTAAGGGTCTGGGAGGGGGCCACCACGATGCTTTCGCCGGTATGTATCCCCAGGGGATCGAAGTTTTCCATGTTACATACCGTGACACAGTTGTCCTTTGAATCCCGGACAACCTCGTACTCAATTTCTTTCCAGCCCCCAAGCCATTCTTCCACCAAAACCTGGGCGGTTTCTCCGGTCATCTTGGCAAAGGCCCGGTCGCAGCGGCGGCGGAGTTCCCCCTCGGTACGGCATATCCCCGAACCCATGCCGCCCAGGGCATAGGCAATGCGGATCATCACCGGATAGCCAATTTGTTTTGCCGCCTCCACCGCTCCGTCAACTCCCCCCTCATTGGCGCTGACGGCGATGCTCCGGGGGGTTTTTACGCCGATTTCGTCCAGCCGCTGGACAAAGCGGCGCCGGTCCTCGGTGTCTTCGATGGCCGGCACGGGGGTTCCCAGCACCTTTACTCCGTACTTGTAAAGGGTTCCGTCCCGGTCCAGGGCAACCCCGGCGTTCAGGGCCGTCTGTCCCCCAAAGGCAAGGAAGAGCCCGCCGGGCCGTTCCTTTTCGATCACCTCCCGGATAAATTCCGGGGTTACCGGCAAAAAGTAGGTGGCGTCCGCCATGCCCTCGCTGGTTTGAATCGTGGCGATGTTGGGATTAATCAGGATCGTCCTGATCCCCTCTTCCCGCAGGGCCTTGAGGGCCTGGGAACCGGAGTAGTCAAATTCCCCCGCCTGGCCTATCTTGAGGCCCCCGGAACCAAGGACCAAAACCTTCTGTATGGAGTCTTTTATCATCCTGACCGCCCCTTAAACCTGCGCAGCCGTACACTCCCGGTAACCTTAAACTTTCGCAATCGTACACTCCCGGCAACCTTAAATCTTGGCAATCGTAAATCCCCGCTGAACTTAACCCTTCAACGGCGTAAACCATCGACAAATTGGTCGATTAAAAATTCCGTATCCCTGGGTCCCGGACAGCCTTCGGGGTGGAATTGGACCGCAGAGAAGGGCCCCGTGACGGACCGGATCCCTTCGATGGTTCCATCGTTCCCATTGATAAACCAGGGGACCCACCCGGAGGGAAGGGTCTCGCTTCGTACCGCATAGCCGTGGTTTTGGCTGGTGATGTAACAGCGGCCCCTGCCGCCCAGTTCCAGACAGGGCTGATTCTGCCCCCGGTGTCCATAGGGAAGCTTGTAGGTATCGGCCCCCGCCGCCAGGGCCATGATCTGGTTTCCCAGGCATATGCCAAATACGGGCTTTCCCAGGGCAAAGGCCCGGCGGACCATGGCGATGGTTTTACCACAGTCCTTGGGGTCCCCGGGGCCGTTGGAAAGGAAAATTCCGTCAAAATCTATGCCGGAAAGATCGTGGTTCCAGGGCAGCCGGATAATTTTAACCCCCCGGGCTAAAAGACAGCGGATAATGTTGGCCTTGGCCCCGCAGTCCACCAGCGCCACCGTGGGCGCCCTGTTCTGCCGGTCCTGATCAAGCCCCGGCGGTAAAATAACCGAAGGCGCCCCGGGGGAAACATCCGCCACCGGATGAGGGATAATTCCCGAATCCATGGTTACATCCCGGGCTCCCTCCACCAGGATCTTCCCCATCATAACCCCCCGTTCCCGGAGCCGGATGGTTAAAGACCGGGTATCGATGCCCCAGATGCCGGGGACATTGTTCTTTTCCAGCCACAGGGAAAGGGAAACGGCGGCGGCAAAATGGCTCGGTTTTTCGCAGGCCTCTGCCACCACAAAACCCGACACCTGTATCCGGGGGGATTCAAAGTGGACGGGGATCCCCGCCCGATCCAGGCAGGGCTCCCCTTTTTTGGTAAGGGGTACCCCGTAGTTCCCCGCCAGGGGATAGGTCGAGACGAGGATCTGTCCCCGAAAACTGGGGTCCGTTAGAGATTGGGGATATCCGGTCATGCCCGTGGTAAAAACCACCTCCCCCGCTTGGGACCGGGGCTGCCCAAAGGACCATCCCGCATATTCGGAGCCATCCTCCAGCACAAGCTTGGCCTGCCGGAGAAGTTTTGCCTGCCGGGGTTTTGCCGGCGGGACGGCGTCCCCGGGGGGGACAGTCTGCCCGGTGGACCGTACCTGTTTGCCGGACCGTGCCTGCCCCGCATGTTTTTCTGCCATGGAACCTCCGGCGGTCTACCGCCCTCCACAGTATACCGAAAAGTTCAAATGTACATCAAGGGTTGGGAATTTAGGAACGAAATTTACAATTTCCGGCAGTTTTAGCATAAAAATCCGCCACAGTCAGGTAAAAACAGCATTTTTCGTTCGATAAAAATGCAAAGACCCAGGAAAAACCGGGCCCGGCTTAGGGTTGTGTAATTCCGGTTTGCCCCGCAGGGATGTATCTTTTGCCCGGTATTGTATTTTCTTCACCGGAAGTCTATGATTGAAGCGGCTCTTTTTGTCCTAAAATTTCCCCGCAAAGGGGTGAATTCTTAGGATCCAAGGCGCTGCGAATCATAAGGAGAAAACATGAGAAAAGTTTTATGGTCTGCGGTATTTATTCTGTGGGGAAGTTTGGCGGTTTCTGCCCAAAGTTTGCCTTCTATTACGCTGGAAAACAATACGGGATACACCGTGTATTGTGTATATGTCAGCCCCTCCGAGGATGATACCTGGGGGGACGATCTGTTAGGCGAGATGATCCTGGCGCCGGGAGAAACCTTTAACGTTCAGCTTTCCCGTCCCCTTAACGAAGTTAAGCTCTACGATTTTTGTCTGCAGGATGAAGACGGCGATGAATACTATAAATGGAGTGTAAGCGTAACCAATAATGCGCGGATTTCCTTTACCATGGATGATTTAGGGGCGGCGCCGGAGGAAGAGTAAAGCCCCTCCGGCCGGAACTCTTTAAATGAAGAACCCCGCGCGCAAGCAGCGGGGTTCTTCGTTCCGAGCGGAATGTGATTGTATGGGGGATACATACCACATTTCGTAGACGGTGCAATGAACCTCCCCGCCGCAGAGCCTTCGCCGCGCAAGCGGGCTCTTGGGTATGTACCCCACGAACGGAATCAACAGAGTTAAGTCAATCTCAAAACTCTGTTAGTTTCGGGATTGACCTTGGAGTTTCTCTGCCTAAACCCTTACTACATAAGGATATGGAGCTTACAAAACATCCTGTGTCTAAAGTCCTGATCATTTTTCGAATAAGCCTCCCCGGAGCAGAGCTCCGGGGTATCCCTAAGCGTTGCCATATTTGCGGGGAAGCTCGTTCGATAGGAAATTTATAGTACCGTCTGGTTTAATCAGCCCGTTGGGCTGGCAATTAGAAGAAAGATTTATGCGCCGCTATACAGCGGCGTGGAATTGTACCAAATTTTGTAAGCGTTGCGTTGTTTGAGCCGCAGCAGAGCTGCGGGGTATTAAACCAGACTTTCGAATAAATGCTTTTCCAGGCCGGTAAAAGCCTGCCCCAGATCCCGCAGGCGGATAAGGGCGCTGTCGTCCAGGGCTGTATCCTGCCGGTTTATAATTACAATCCGGCCGCCCCGGCGCAGGGTGGTCCGGGGCAGATCCGCCGCGGGAAATACGGTAAGGCTGGTCCCCACTATCAACATCAGGTCCGCCGCCTGGGCTTCGGTTTCCGCCTCCCGGCGGGCTTCCAGGGGCAGGGGATCGCCGTAAAAGGTGATCCCCGGCTTAAGAACCCCGCCGCACCGGGGGCACCGGGGCATGTCCCCGGCCCTTAGTACAGCCACCGCCCCGGCATAGGGGGTCCGGATCCCCGGACAGCGCAGGCAGTAGTGGATCCGCGGCGAACCGTGGAGTTCAATCACCCTTTGGGTCCCCGCCTTTTGATGCAGCATGTCAATATTTTGGGTTATCACCGATTTTATTATCCCCTGTCTTTCCGCTTCCGCCAGAACCCTGTGCACCACCGAAGGTTCCTTTGTATCCAGGGAATAAACCAGGGGGTAGGCGGCCCGGTAAAAGAAGGCCGGATCTTCCTCGAAGCGCCGGCTGTCAAAGACCCTTTCGGGAAAAACCAAGGAAGAACCCGGCTCCTCCGGCGGCAGATCCTCCAGACCGGCAAGGTACAATTCCAATACGCCGGGGTCAAATTTTCCGGTTAGTTCCGCCGGCAGACCCCCGCGAAAATCGGGAATTCCCGACAGGGTACTTACGCCGGCCCCGGTAAGAACCGTACAGTACCGGGCGGAGCGGATCAGATTAAAAAGTTCTTTCATAGGGATTTCATACTACCGGTAATGGCGTATTTCCTGTATACTCCCGCCATGGAACAGGATCGGACCGGGCAGCGTTTTAAGGATAAGGCGGCGGCGGAACAGCTTGCCGCCATCATCGAAGGGTTTTTAGCCCTTCTGGGAAAGCGCCTGCCCGACGATGTGGCGGCACGGCTGGAACTTCTTCGGTCCCAGGAAGATTCCCCCCTGGGCCGGGAAATCTATACCGCCATGTTCGCCAACCTGCAAATGGCAGAGGCCCTAAACCGGCCCTGCTGCCAGGATACGGGGGTGATACAGTTTTTTGTCCGGGCCGGTACGGCCTTTCCCCTGCTGGGGAAACTGGAGGCCTGCCTTAAAGAGGGGGTGATCCGGGCCACCGGCTCCGTTCCCCTGCGGCCCAATGTGGTGGAATTTTTTGAAGAAAAAAACACCGGCAATAATACGGGAACCCGGATCCCCTGGATTGACTGGGAGCTTGTCTCCGGGGGGGACACCATACAGGTCTTTGCCTACATGGCCGGGGGCGGGTGCAGCCTGCCGGGCTTTGCCAGGGTTTTTATGCCCCTGGATGGGTACGGGGGGATCTTTAAGGCGGTCTTTGACCAGATTGTTGCCTATGGGATCAACGCCTGTCCGCCCCTGCTGGTGGGCCTGGGCCTGGGCAATTCGGCGGATGCGGCGGCGAAACTTTCCAAAAAAGCCCTGCTGCGTTTTATCGGTACCCGGAACACCCACCCCCAGGGGGCGGAACTGGAGGAAAGACTGGAACGGGCCCTGAATACCATCGGCATAGGTCCCGGCGGATTTTCGGGGAACCATTCGGTGATGGCGGTCCATATTGAACAGGCGGGCCGGCATCCCGCCGCCCTTGCCATGGGCCTTTCCACCGGCTGCTGGGCCCACCGCCGGGGGCTTATCGAAATACGGAAAGATCTAAGCTGCGAAGTCCTTTCCCATAAAGGGGCTGTGCTGTGAATATACGGCGCCTTTCCGCTCCCTTCCGGGGGACGGACCTGGCGGAATTGAACGCCGGGGATTTGGTTTATATAAGCGGAATCCTTGTGACGGGCCGGGACGAGGTACACCACCGGGTGGTCCGCCGGCATCTGCCCCCGCCGGTGGACTTGACCGGCAGGGCTATTTTCCATGCCGGACCAATCGTAAAACAACACCCTTCGGGGGCCTACGAGGTTGTCTCCATAGGCCCCACCACTAGTATGCGGATGGAACAGTGCGAGGCGGAATTCCTTGAAGCCACCGGAGTCCGGCTTATTGTGGGCAAGGGGGGGATGGGGCCTAAAACCGCCGAAGCCTGTCGAACCCTGGGAGCGGTCCACACGGTGTTCCCCGGGGGCTGCGCCGTTTTAGCCGCAGACAGGGTAACTGCGGTGGAGGGGGTGGAGTGGCTCGATCTGGGCATGCCCGAAGCCATGTGGATCATGGCGGTTCAGGATTTTGGCCCCCTGATTGTGTCCATTGACACAGGGGGAAACAACCTCTTTGAACACAACCGGGCTCTTTTTACCCGGCGAAAGGATGCGGCGCTGGACGAATTGTCCCTTTCTTTTAAGGAAAGGTAAGACCTAAGGAAGGATCCGTGCCAGGAGTTTGCCGCTTCGCGCATAAAACCCTTAAAATCGCCGGGCAGGCGATTTTTTACTTTGCAAACCCCATCGGACCAAAGGTCCGCAGCAGCCCGCTAATCGTGGTTTTGATGGCTTTTTCAACGAAAAGAGCTGTCAACCCTACAAGCGCAACAGGATGCTGGGATTATTTTCATTGGAAGGCCGGGTCCCATACCCCGGAGCTCTGCTCCGGGGAGGCTCATTCCCAGTGGAGTCTAATACCCAAGAACCCGCTTGCGCGGGGGAGGCTCTGCGGCGGGAAGGTTCATTCAAAACTCCAGATGAACCCTCCAAAGCCCTGGACAAACCACCCCGAATCGGACCTGGTAAGGGGTTCCTTTCCCCAGACATAAAGGGGAATTTCCGCTCCAAAGATAATTTTTAAAAGGGGCCGTACGGTTATGGTGGTTTCAAAACCCAAAAAGACCGAGCGGATCGAATCCTCTTCTTTAAGTCCCGGCCTGTCGTAAGACCGGCTTAGGGTCTGGTACCCCGCGTCGATGGAAACGGTATAGGGCACATTTTTTTCATATACCTCGGCCCGGTAGCAGAACCGCAGCAATTTGTCTTCGGTAAAAAGATCCCCCCCCCGGCGGGCGCTGAATTTTTTAAAAGAAACACCCAGGGTGTTTATTAGATTGAAGGACCAAAATCCCAGGACGGCCCTGGTACTTTCTATGGTATAACTCCCCTCTTCGCGGAGCGCACTAAAGTTTCCTCCGCCGGTAACTTCCATAAAAATGATCCCGGGAATATCGGCCCTAATGCCCGCGGCAATACCGGGGCTAAAGGGGGTCTCCGGGGTATTGGCAATGCCAAAGAGGGGCCCCACGGAAAAACTAAGGTACCCCGTATCAATACACAGATTGCCGTCCAGGATATTTCCCAGGATAGGATCCCGGCGAAAGAAGGCAGAGAAGCTGACCAGGTCCGAAAGGGCCCCGCTTACGCCTATCTGTCCCAGGGGATAGGGCTGCCCGGAAAATTCCCCTTCTCCTATGGAGGTGGTGGAATTTTTGCCGAAGGATAAATTCCCCCCCCCGGCGGCGGCGGAAAAATCCAGGGCAAAGAGGGCTCCGCTTAAAAAAAATCCCGCCGCCGCCAGAAGGATCTTTTTTATCCGGGGCCGTTTTATCCAAGGTAGATTCATTCTAGTAGGCCGTCCGTATACCAATAAACCCTTCGGCAAAATCGCCGCCCTCGTTAAAGTACAGGGCATTGAACCGCAGCTTAAAATTCCAGAGCAGCCCCGCTCCGGCTATCTGTACAAAGGGAGAAACCCATAGGTTTATATCTTCCCCGTTGTACATTTTTAACCCCAGGGTAGCTTCCAAGCCCCCCTCAAAGGCGGAATGGTTTATATCCCCATAAAAGATCTTAAAGTTAAGGTCCGCCCGCCCCTGTTCGGGATCTCCGTTTTTATCCCGGATAATCCGGTTCATATAATAAACCGGATGGTAAAAAAAAGTCAGGGTCGATCCGATTTGCCCGGCCCGAATCCGGGGCTCCAAAAGAAAGTACCAGTTGTTTATGTCAAAGTCTTCCGTCGCCTCCCAGTAGGGAACCCCCGCCTGCATAAGCAGGGCCAGGGTTCCGGCGTCAAAAAAGGCCAGGACCCCCCCCCGGATCACCGGATTATCGTGGTTAACATAGGTAAGCCCGGTAAAGAACTCGAATTTAACGGCGGCACTGTTTGCCAAGAGCCGGAAATCCCCCGAATAATGGCCGGGAAGATAGGCGCCGGTGGTTTCGTCCAGGAAGGATAAATCATGGTATATGTACAGCGAAGGTACCAGTTTTTCCCGGAACATCCCCCGCAGGGCTATGCCGGTTCCCATGATGCTGTGTACAGACCCGTTAAACCGCAGGGAAGGATCCCCCCCCAGACCTTCGGGATAATACAAAAAACCCCGGAGTCCGGTTGTTACCGGCAGGGAACCAAAAAGGTCCTGGAAATCTTCCCCGGAACCGAGCTTGTCGTAGTGGCCGATAAAAAAACCCGCCTCCAGGGGACCTCCGAACAAGTCCCGGACCGAAGCCTCCACGGATCGGATAGAAAGGGTGGCCTGGTTGTTAAAGCGCTCGTTTACCTCTTCTACCAAGGCATTGTATTCATCCCCGGTGGGACCGGGAGTACTCCCATAGGGCAGCTCAATGCGGCCATAGGAAAGGGCCTTTTGCAGATTGGGGATTTCGGCCCCCAGCCCAAGGATTATTCCGTATTTGTACCCCCCCTGAAGGCTTATATCGGCCTCTGCGGAGGTCCGGATGCCAAAGTCCCCGTCTTCCACAGACCCCCGGCTTGCCAATTCCAGGTGGGGAACGGTAATTTCCGCCCCAAAAAGTCCCAAAACAAGGGCACCGCCGGCAAAAACGGCGATAAAGAATGATCTCTTCATATACATACTATCGGTAGATTGGAGTATTTCCCTCAATAGGCTTGACGTAAAAGCAATTGTATATAAAATTAAAACCATGAGTGATTATCTTGATCCGAATAACGAAGAATTATTAAAAGATTTTTTTAGTGAAGCCCAAATGCAGGTTGACACCCTGGAACAAAATATACTGGTACTTGAGAACGAAGGGGGTAACAAAGACGCCGTAGACGAGATATTCCGGGCGGCCCATACCCTTAAGGGCGGTTCCGCCACGGTAGAAATGATGGAACTGTCCCATTTTACCCACATGGTCGAGGATGTGCTGGATGCGATCCGTTCCGATCAGCTGGCGATTAACGAGGATGTGGTAGACACCCTGCTGGCGGCCATAGACATTATCAAGGCCATGCTGGAACAGCGGATGAACGGCTCGGTATACCAGGAAGATACCTCCCAAATGGAGGCCCGGCTTGAGGGGATGATCCCTGAATCCTCCAAAGGAAAAAAGGGATCGGTCAAGGCCCCAAAACCGGCGGCGGCGGCCCCCCCTCCGGTTCCCGCACCGGCAGCCGCCGTACCCGCAGCTCCGGCGCCCGCCGCATCCGCCGCCGGGCCGGTCCTTACCGAAGCGGAACTTCAGGAGCTTAAAGGTTCGGTCCATGACGGCCGGCCCATTTACCAGGTTTCGGTGGAATTTGACGAAAGCAGTCCCATGAATACCGTGGGGGGGATCCAATGCTATGCGGCTCTAAAGAGCCAGGGAACCATACTGCGGACCCAGCCGGAATTTGAACAACTCTACGAAGACACCTTTTTTCAGACCGTACATTACTATATTGCTTCGGACAAAAAACCCGAGGATCTGCAGCGCTTTGTCGTTATCCCCGATGTTTCCCTCTCGGCGGTCATAGTAGACATCCGGTCCCTGGCGCCGGGCGGTTCTTCGGCGGCCCCTCCCCAGGGGGTCCCGGCGGTTTCTGTGGCATCCCGGCCGGCGGCCTCCGCCCCGGCAGCGGCTTCCCCCCCGGCGCCCCCGCCGGCCCCGGCAGCTGCCTCCCCCGCGGCGGCGGCTTCCCAGCCGGTCTCCGCCCCGGCGGCGGCGTCAGAAGGGGGGACTGGGCCGGCGGCAAAAACCGGGGCGTCCACAGAGGATGCCAAAAAGGCGGGAAAAGAAGCGGGTTCCATACTGCGGGTGGATTCCAAGCGTATAGACGACCTGCTTAACCTGGTGTCCGAAACGGTAATTACCAAGGCAACTTTTAACCAGATAAACCTGCAGTTTGCCGATCTGCTTAATGAACTTCATACCATAGAGGCCGGATACCGGGAAAAAATTAAAAGCCTTTTCGACAATCTTCCCGTATACCTGGAAAGCATCCAGGAGGGCCGGTCCGTTAAAGATATACGAAAGGAGATCAGCGAGCAGTATGGGGATATTTTTTCGATCTTTGACGGGTTTGAAACAAACCTTAAGGGGACCCTTAGTAAATTCCGTTCTACCAGCCAGAACCTGGGCCGCATTACCGGGGAACTTCAAGAGGGGGTCATGCGGATCCGGATGGTGCCCATTAGCCAGATCTTCAGCCGTTTTCCCCGGCTTGTGAGGGATCTTTCCAAGTCTCTGAATAAAAAAATCAACCTGGTTATTGAAGGGGAAGAAACCGAGCTGGATAAATCGGTTATCGAGGACCTGTTGGATCCGATCATGCACTCGGTCCGCAATTCGGTGGATCACGGCATAGAATCTGCCGAAGAACGAAAAGCCGCAGGCAAAAGCGAAGAAGGCCGGGTGCTTCTTAAGGCTTCCAACGAAGGGAATATGATCATTATCGAGATTGGGGACGACGGCAAGGGCATTGATGTGGAGGCGGTTAAGGCCAAGGCCATTGACCGGGGGGTTATCAACCCCAACAAGGTGCTTTCCGATGTGGAAGCCTATAACCTTATCTTCGAGCCGGGATTTTCCACCGCCAAGCAGGTTACCAGTATTTCCGGCCGGGGGGTGGGCCTGGATGTGGTCCGCCGGTCCATCGAAAAGCTTAACGGTACCGTTACCGTAAGTTCCGAAAAGGGCAGGGGCAGCCGGTTCATTATTAAGCTTCCCCTTACGCTGGCAATTATTCAGGGACTCCTTGTCCGGGTAGGCGAGGAAATCTATTCCATCCCCATCACCAGCGTTATCGAAAGCCTGCGGATTAAACCCGATGAAATTAAATTTATCGATAACTACGAGGTAGTTAACGTCCGGAACGATGTTATCTCCCTGCTGCGGCTTAACAGGCTTTTTGGCATAAAAACCGAAGAACGGACGGATTTTCATTTTATTGTCATTGTGGGTACCTCCGAAAAAAAGATGGGTTTTATGGTAGACAGCCTTATTGGAGAGGAAGACGTGGTTATTAAGCCCCTGCGGGATCAGTTTACCAACTCCCCGGGGATTGCCGGCGCGTCGATCCTGGGGGACGGGTCGGTATCGCTTATTATTGATGTAAGCCAGCTGCTGGAGCTGGGACAGCGCAAGGAAAAAGAACAGCGCCAGATCCGCGAAGGAATACGGTAGAGGAAGCATATGGCCACAGTACGGGACTTGGAAACAGTAAACGCCGAACTTCAAGAACAAAAGGAACGGGTGGAAAATGTTGATTTTAAAATGATCACCTTTTCCCTGGCTGGGAAGGACTATGGCGTGGATATTATGAACGTTAAAGAAATAGCCAAGGCCGATAAATTTACCTATGTCCCCAATGCGGCGTCCTATGTCCGGGGGGTCTATAATCTTCGGGGGGACATTATTCCCGTCATAGATCTTCGGTCCTTCTTTCATTTGCCGGTGGAACAAAAGGACGGGGGCATAGAGAATATGCTCATCCTTAGCATCGAAGACCGGGTCTACGGAACCATCGTGGATATGATAGACAAGGTAGTCGGAATTAATTCCGAGTCCATACAGCCCCCTCATCCCATATTTGGGGACATCAACATTAAATTTATCAGCGGAGTCGTAGAAAAACAGGGGGACCTGTATATTATCCTGGATGTGGTACGGATCTTTTCTGTCAGCGAGGATGATAAAACCAAGCCCAGGCTTCCTGAATCCGGCGATACGTACTATATGCCCCCCCCGGTGCAGGAAACCCCGGTACCGGATACCTCCCAGGCTGAATCGGCCCTGGATTTTATACGGCAGAGCCTGCCGGCCATAAGGCGGTTTTATCCCAGTCCGCTCAACGAAACCTGGCTGCGCAGCCGCTTTGCCGACTGGAGCGTGGGCCGGCAGGGACCGGATCTTCAGCTTAGGGGGGTGGAAGATGCGGACGCTTTCCTTGCCCGTTTCTATTCCCCCTCCACGGGAACATTCTGGAACGACGAGTATGCGGCGGCGGTAAAGGCCGTTTTGCCGGACCAGGCTTCAAATACCATACAAATTTGGAATATGGGCTGCGGAAAGGGGTATGAAACTTTTTCATTTGCCTGTATACTTAAATCACGGTATCCTGACAGCCGCTTTAAAATCTGGGCAAATGACAACGATATTATGGCGATTTCCCAGGCGCCCAATATGCTTTTTGACCTGGACGAAGTGCCGGAGTATTGCAGAATCCACATGGTAAGGGGCCCCAACGGATACACCTTTAACCAGGAGATCAAGGATGCTATTTTGTTTGAATACCATGATGTCCTGAACGACAATTCCCTGCCGGATTTAGACATAATCCTGGCCCGGGATATTTTGTCGTTCTTTCCGGTGCCGGAACAGGAAAAATTAGCCGCGGAATTTACCGAGCGGCTTAAAAACCGGGGCCTTGTAATTCTAGGGACAAACGAAGAGCTAGGCGAAACAGAATGGCGGTCCGTGGCAAAACAGCCGGTGTCCGCCTTTATGCAAAGAGACTAAAAGGAGAATACCATGCGCGTTGAGTATATCAATCCCTTTGTTGAAGCAGCATTTAATGTTTTAAAAGAAGTTATAAACACCGAAGTTAAACGGGGTGATCTGTATCTTAAATCTACGACCATGTCCATCATGGGGGTCGCCGCATTGGTGGGCCTTGCCGGTGATGTAGAGGGCCGGGTTCTCTTTGACATGACTAAGGAGACGGCCCTTAATATAGCCGGAGCAATGAATAACGACACATTTACCCAGCTTGACGATCTTGCCAAGGCTACCATTACCGAACTGGCCAATATGATTACCGCCCAGGCGGTAACCAAGCTCCACGATCTGGGTTTTAAATTCGATCTTACCCCGCCGGCCTTATTTTCCGGCGAAAATATGGAAATCTCTAACCAGGAAGTGGAAGCCTTGATAGTACCTATGGAATTGGGAACCAACGGCAAAATTGAGATAAACGTCGCCATTCGGGAAAGGGCCTAGCAGCAGGCTCCTAGCAGCCTGTTGCACTGGTAGGTTTTTATGTCTTTTTCGTTGGAAAAAGCCATAAAAACCACGATTACCGGGCTGCTGCAGACCTTTGTCCGATGGAGTTTGCAAGGTAAAAATCGCCGGTCAGGCGATTTTTAAGGGTGTTATGTGCAAAGCGCAACAAGCTCCTAGAGGAGGCGGAACGCTGGACGGGATCAACCCCGTCCGCAGTTGCGGGGTGCGGCGGCTTGTGCCGGTTCCTGGCCCTGCGGAACTATGTGAAATAACGCCGCTTCGCGGCGATTTCTTGAGTTTTCCCGCCGGGAAAACCTAAAGCGTTCCCGGAGGCGGAACGCTGGACGGGATCAACCCCGTCCGCAGTTGCGGGGTGCGGCGGCTTGTGCCGGTTCCTGGCCCTGCGGAATTATGTGAAATAACGCCGCTTCGCGGCGCTTTCTTGAGTTTTCCCGCCGGGAAAACCTAAAGCGTTCCCGGAGGCGGAACGCTGGACGGGATAAACCCCGTCCGCAGTTGCGGGGTGCGGCGGCCTGTGCCGGTTCCTGGCCCTGCGGAACTATGTGAAATAACGCCGCTTCGCGGCGCTTGAGTTGGGGCGGTTAGCTCAGTTGGTGAGAGCACTAGCTTGACATGCTAGGGGTCGTGGGTTCAAGTCCCCCATCGCCCATTGTTTTTTTCATTCGCGGTGGGGTTTGGTACCCAAGAACCCGCCTTGCGGCGGGCAGAGGTTCATTACCCCCCCAGGTAGGCTTTTTTTACCTCGGGGTTGGCGGCCAGTTCTTCCGAAGTGCCGCTGGTAATAATTTCCCCGGTCTTTAGGACATAGCCCCGCAGGGCAAATTCCAGGGCAACTTTGGCGTTCTGTTCTACCACCAGGATAGTAATGTTTTTTTCTTGGTTAAGCCGGCGAAGGGCCCGGAACATTTCGTACATCAGCTTTGGGGCAAGGCCCATGGATGGTTCGTCCAGCATAATAAAATCAGAGCCGGTCATAAGGGTTCTGCCCACCGCCAGCATCTGCTGTTCACCGCCGCTTAAAAGTTCCCCCCGTTGTTTGCGCCTTTCCTTAAGCCGGGGAAACAGATCGAAAACCAGTTCCTGGGCTTCTGAAAAAATTGCGGCCCTGCGGGGGTTCCGGCGGTACGAGAAAGCGGCAAGCTGCAGGTTTTCCTGCACCGTTAGGTTTCCAAAGATGTGCCGCCCCTCGGGAACCAGAGCCATTAGATGATTTTGGATCAGCATATGGGCATCGGTTTTAAGGATGCTTTTCCCCTCATAAAGGATATCTCCGGCCTGTACCATCGGCGCCTCGGGCCGGGTAAGCCGGGCCAGGCTTAAAAGGGTGCTGGTTTTTCCCGCCCCATTTGCGCCGATTAGGGTAACTATTTCGCCCCTTTCTATATTAAAGGAAATGCCGTGCAGGGCCTCTATGTTTCCGTAGGAAACCGTAAGATTTTGGACTTCAAGCAGCATAAAGGCCTCCTTAGATGGTCCCGTCGCCAAGATAGGCTTTTATAACCTCCGGGTTGTTCCGGATCTCCTCGGGATTGCCCTGGGCTATTTCTCTGCCAAAGTCAATGACTTTAATGTTATGGCAGAGGGTCATGATCACCTCCATCTGGTGTTCGATCATCCAGACCGTAAGGTGGAATTTTTCATGGATCCATCGGATGTATTCGATCAGATCCCCCACGTCGGAGGTGGAAAGCCCCGCCGCGGGTTCGTCGAGCATAAGCAGTTCCGGCTCAAGGGCCAGGGCCCGGACAATTTCTACCCGGCGTTGAATACCATACGAAAGGTTCTTGGGGTACTCGTAGGCCATGCTGGAAAGCTTGAATGTTTCCAGTAGTTCTTCCGCCCGGGCGGTGATCTTCGCCTCCCGTTCTTTGTAGCGCCCTGTGTGAAAAAACACGTCCGCTGCGTTATACCCCAGTTGGTAATGCTGGGAAATGCGGATATTGTCAATCACGGTCATTTCGTTCCACAGCCGGATATTCTGGAAGGTGCGGCCAATCTTCATGGCGGCAATTTCGTGGGGTTTTAGGCCGTTGATGCGCCTTCCGTTGACAAGAATTTCCCCCTCGGAGGGAATGTAAAATCCCGACACCAGATTAAACACGGTGGTTTTACCGGCGCCGTTTGGTCCGATAAGGCCCTGGATTTCCCCCCTTTCCAGGGTAAGGTTAATGTCCGTTAATGCCTGCAATCCCCCAAACCGGTGGCTTAGGGCCTTGATTGTAAGGTACTCGTTCATTTTTTCCCTCCACCGTTCTTTGCACCGGAAAGCCTGGCCTTAATGTGGGCCCAGAAGTAGGGCAGCTCCTTATTGCCCATGATCCCCTCGGGGCGGAACTGCATAAGAAGAATAAGGAGCAGGGGGATAAATACCCATTTAAGGATCTGCAGGGGCTGAAGTATCTGCAGCAGAAAGGTAAAGAAAATCGCCGAAAGCACCGAACCGGAAAGGCTGCCCATCCCCCCCAGGTAGACCATCACCATGCCTTCGGTGGATTTCATGATGTTAAACGATGCGGGGTTGATAAAGCCCAGCATGTGGGCAAAGAGTCCCCCCGCCACTCCGGCAAGGCCCGAGGAAAAGCAGAAGGCCAGAAGCTTCATCCTGTTGGTATTAACGCTCATGATCTCGGCGGATACTTCATCGTAGCGGATCGTGGAGATCCCCTTGCCCAGTACGGAATTCATAAGGCGGCTGATAGCCAAAACACTGATGCCCATAAAAAGCATTACCCAAAGGATCATCCATGTGATAGGAATAACCGAGGACATGGCCCGGATGGTGTTCTTCATGCCCATTAAACCCCGGCTTGCACCGACCACTTCAAGGTTGTTGATGGCCGTCATAATAATATAGTTAGACGCGATGGTAATAATCGCAAGGTAATCGTCCCTGGTTTTAAACGAGGGAATGGCCACAAGAAGCCCCGCCACGGCGGCGGCGATTCCTCCTATAAATATGATCAGGGGAAAAAGAACAATCGACAATTCCGGGGGAAGGAGCGGTGCTTCGAAGAATTTATTTTCTGTAAAAAGGACTATCGACAGTATCGAGGAAACATAGGCCCCCACCGCCATAAAACCCGCATGTCCGCAGGAAAATTCCCCCATGTAGCCGTTCACAATGTTAAGGCTTGACGCAAAGATTATATTGATCCCTATGGACATGATTACCGTCTGTATATACTGGTTGAGTATTCCCGCCGAAGCCAGGGCCGTAACAAGGACAATACAGGCGGCGGCGATCACAAAAATAAGGACACTGTACTTTTTACCGGTGTTCATAATCACTCCTAAATTTTTGTGCTTCGGGCCATGCCAAAGAATCCGGTGGGCTTAAGTACCAGGATCACAAGCAGAATTACAAAAGAAAAAAGATCCTTAAAGCTGGAGGGAAGAATCGCTGTAATAAAGATCTCGATAAAGCCCAGAATAAAACCGCCCAGGAACGCCCCCTTGATGTCGCCGATTCCTCCGACGACTGCGGCAATAAAGGCCTTCCATCCGATGATGGCTCCCATGTACGGATCCATCACCGGGTACGACATGCCGAAGAGGATCCCCGCCACGGCGGCAAGGCCCGATCCCAGGACAAAGGTAAAGGTGATGATCCGGTTTACCGGAATGCCCATGAGGGGTATGGCGAATTTATCGTAACTGATGGCCCGCATGGCCATGCCAAAGGTTGTTTTCTGTACAATAAATTGAAGGATCCCAAACACCACAAAGGCCGCCGCAATAACCAGCACTTTAAGGTTGGTAAGAACCACCGGGCCGATTCTGATTACCTGTTCAGCAATAAGCGTGGGAAAACGCCGGGCGTTCGCCCCAAGGATGGCAAGGTTCCCGTTTTCCAGGATGTACCCCACCATAAGGGCGGTAATAACCACATACAGCCGGTTAACCCCCTTATTCCGCAGGGGCCGGTACGCCACCCGTTCTATGGTAACTCCCAGAATAGCGGTTAGTACCATGGTCACGGCCATGGTAAGGATAAAAACCACCGGTCCGCCGCCGCCCAGGGACACGAGCAGGGCTTCCGCAATAAAGAAGGCGATATAGCAGGCGGTCATAAAAATGTCCCCGTGGGCAAAGTTAATAAGCCGCAAAACTCCGTAGACAAGACAATACCCTAGGGCGATCATCGAATAAAAACTGCCCCATTGCAGGGCATTAAAAATATTCTGTAAAAATAGGGTTAACACATTTTACCTCCCGGGTGGTATGGCCGCCTCATACACAAACCGTCCTTGAGAATTTATTTTGGCTACAATTATTTCTTTTACCGGATCCCCCATTCTATCAAACCGGGCTATTTTTCCCGCAACCCCGTTAAAATCAACCGTCTCTGCCAGGGCCCTTTGCAGGGCCCTTCTATCCGCTTTCAAAACCCCGGAAATTCCCGCCCGCTGAAGGGCCCCAAGGTACAGCATGACCGAGTCATAGGTTAGGGCCCCCACATCGGAGGGGGTTTCTCCATAGAGTCTTTCATATTCCTTAATAAATTCCGAGCCCCGGCCGGGCAATCCGCTGGAAACAAAATGGGTGGTAAAATAATATCCCGCCACCGAACCGCCGCTTATGTTCCACAGATCCGCGGAACCCCAGGCATCGGCGCCCATAATAGGCTTGTCCCAGCCCAGGGACTTGGCCTGGGGAACAATGGGGCCAAGAAAATTATAATACACCGGCAGATAGAGAATTTCGGCGCCGGAGGCCATTATGTTGGTAAGCTGGGCGTTAAAATCCTGATCTTTCTGCTCAAAACTTTCCCAGGCAACTACCTCTCCGTAGTTTGTATTCCAGGAATCCCGGTACAGTTCCGCCAAGGTTTTGGAATAATCGTCGTCCCCATTGTACAGTATGGCTGCTTTGCTGACGGCGAATTTTTCCTTGGTAAACCGGGCTGCCCCGGGGGCCTGGAAGGGATCAAGAAAACAGGTCCGGAACACAAAGGGTCTGTTCCTTGTGGTTTCCGGGTTGGTAGACCATGGAGAGATCATCGGAGTTTCACTGTGGTTACAGACTTCTCCGGCGGGGATGGCCCGGCCTGAACCCAGGGGGCCCACCACGGCTAGAACCTGTTCTTCTTCCACCAGGCGGAGGGCGGCGCGAACGGCGCCGCCGGCCTCCGCTTCGTTATTGGCATATATAAATCTAAGGGGGTAACGCAGGCCCTTTACTTCAAGGCCCCCGGCGGCGTCGATCTGCCCGCGGATCATTTCCGCGGCGTTTTTGGCCTCTTCTCCAATGGATCCAAGGCTTTCGCTTTCCGTTAGGGGCAGATTAAAGCCTATTACGATCTCTTCCAAGTATCCCCCGGCAAGGGAGAAAAACAAAAGAATTGTAGAAATACTAAGAAAAACACGTTTCATGGGGTTAACATCCCCGGAAATGGGGCACCCGCGGCGGTTACTACCTATGCCGCGCAGTGTCCATCCCGGGTTAAGGGTTTTAAAACCTAGGGCGCCAGGCTGGCTTCAAAGACAAATTCGCCGGACTCGCTGATCCTAACCACCACGGCTTCCTTCTGGGGGTCGCCGTCCGGGGTAAAACTCATTTTTCCGGTGATGCCGTCAAAGTTTTTAAGTGCTGCGATGGCGTCTTTAAGATTATCCCTGTCCTGCTCGAGGTCTCCGGAAATTCCCGCATTCTGGATGGACTGCAGTACAATGTTAACCGCATCGTAGGTAAGGGCCGCCACATCGTCGGGAATGTACCCGTACTTGGCATTGTAGGTGTCAATAAATTCCTTGGTTTTGCCCACCGCACCGGCGGCGGCATAATGGGTGGTAAAGTAATACCCCGCCACCGAACCGTTGCTTACCTTCCACAGATCCGCGGAACCCCAGGCATCGGCGCCCATAATAGGCTTATCCCAGCCCAGGGATTTGGCCTGGGGAACGATGTTGCCAAGGAAGTTATAATACACCGGTACATAGAGGATTTCGGCACCGGAGGCCATTACGTTGGTAAGCTGGGCGTTAAAATCCTGATCTTTCTGTCCAAAACTTTCCCAGGCAACTACCTCTCCGTAGCTCGCTTCCCAGGAATCCCGGTACAGTTCCGCCAGGGTTTTGGAATAATCGTCTTCCACATTGTACAGTATGGCTACTTTACTAACGCCGAATTTTTCCTTGGTAAACCGGGCCGCCACGGGGGCCTGGAAGGGATCGATAAAGCAGGCCCGGAATACGTAGGGCCTGTTTTTTGTAGTATCCGGATTGGTGGACCAGGCGGAAACCATGGGGGTTTTGCTGTCGTTGCAGACTTCACCGGCGGGGATGGCCCGGCCCGAACCTTGGGGTCCGATGACGGCCAAAACCCTGTTTTGATCAATAAGCTGGGTAACGGTTAAAACGGCGCTTTCCGCCTTGAGCTCGTTATCAAGGTAAATAAATTCCAGCTTATACTTGGTCCCATTCACGTCGAGGCCGCCGGCGGCGTTAATCTGCTCTTTGATAATTTCGCCGGTATTTTTTGAACCTTCCCCGACCATGGGGTTGTCCCCGGTTAGGGGGATGCTGAATCCGATCTTTATGACCTGTTCCTTGGGGCCGCAGCCGGTAAGACCGGTAATAAGCGCCAATGCACAGAGTACAAAAGCCACAGGAAAAATCAACTCCTTTTTCATCTCTTCCTCCAAAACAAGTAATTTAGCACAGGTTCCACTGTACAGTGGGAACCGCCTCCACTATCCAGGAAAATAAAAAAAAAGTCAAGTATTTTTATGCATTTTTATGGGAAAAATCCGAATTAATATGAATATTTATGCAATAATCGGCGGTTTTGATAAATATTCTTTAAACCGGATCGCCCCATCCCGGGGGTTTATTTTGGGCCGGCCCAGGTTTTCCGGAGTTCCCAGGGCAATAGGAACGTGGATAAACCGCAGGCCGCCGGCTTTATTCCATGATGCCGTTTCCTGTTCCAGGGCGCCGGGGGAAGCGGCCCTTCTTACCCAGGGATAGCCCAGGGCCCGGACGGCGGCGGGCCAGTCCACCCCGGCGGATACGGTAAATTGGCCCCCGGTTGATTCGTGGGCCCGGTTGTCAAAAAGGATGTGGAGCATCCTGCCGGGGTTGTACCAGCCGTTGACCGCCAGGGCGCCGGTCCGCATAAGCAGGGAACCGTCCCCGTCAAGCACGATGACCCTCCGGTCGGGCCGGGCCAGGGCCAGACCCAGGCCCAGGGAAGAAACGCAGCCCAGGGATCCGGCCATGTACAGATTTTCCGGCCCGTCCCCCAGTTCATACAGTTCCCTGCCGGTAAATCCGGTGGTGGCCAGGATCGCCGACCCCGGAGCGGCGGCGGCCCTAAGGCTTGCCAGCATCTCCCTTCTGGTAAAAAGAGTCTCCCCGGTAAAGGGCTCCTCCCCGGTGCGTTCCTGGGGCAGTACCGGGATGTCCCCGCGGGGGGCCGTCCCCGCCGGAGGGCCGGGGCTTTTCCGCAGAGCCACCGGAGAAAAGGTTCCCTTGGTTACAATAAAGAAAAAGCTTTGGCCCCGGCTAAAGGCTTGATCCGCCCGGGCAAGCTGGGTTTCCGCCTCTTCGATGGTTCCCCCCAGGGTCTCGTGGGCTATGCCCATGGTTTCCAGCATCGGCGCGGTGATGGGGCCCATGAGTTCGTGCTGGGGTTCATCCGCCGGCCCCCCCCGGAGGGAAACAAAGCCCAGCAGGGGAATACGGAACACCCCATGGAGGGACGTAAGGGGCGAGACCGCATTGCCCAGGCCGGAGTTCTGCATAAGAAGGACCGGCTTCCGGTTTCCCAAATAGGCCCCGGCGCAGATCGCCGCGGCGTCCCCTTCGTTGGCGGCCATCACGTAATCACATTCGTTGATAGAATAGTTGATCAGATCCTTCAAAAACGAACAGGGAACGCCGCTGTAAAAATTATATCCCCGCCGCTGCAGTAGTTCTCCAAACCGGACCGTGTCAAGCATGGCTCCCCCTGTTCAATAAGGTTCCCTGCCCTGAAGCCTCCCCTGCGGAAGGGCGGACCCTTGGGTATGTACCCTGGCAGCGAATCAAGGCCCTACCGGGTTCCCGGTATTAGATCCAGGATCTCTTTGATGGGCATGCACAGTTCATCCGCCTCGAGGGAACGTTCATGTTCCAGAATGGTCCGGGCGGTTTTTATCATCGCCGGGTAGGATGAACGGAGCATATGGTTGGCGTAGATAATAATATTTGCCCCCCACTGGACCAGTTCCGGTTCGGTAAAATGGTTATAGGTGGTGGGTACCAGCACCAGGGGGATCTTCCTGTACTGCCGCCGGAACCGCCGGCAAAATTCCGCTATATCGGCGCCGGATTTTTCCTTGCTGTGGATCATGATTCCATCGGCGCCGGCTTCGACATAGGCCAGGGCCCGTTCCATGGCGCTGTCCACGCTTTTGCCGGCGATAAGACTCTCCAGCCGGGCGATGATCATAAAATCCCTGGTTACCTGGGCTTTCTTTCCCCGTTGGATCTTTTCGCAGAATTCTTCCATGGGGGCAAGGTGCTGTTCCACATCGGTACCCAGGAGGGAATTTTTTTTAAGTCCTGTTTTATCTTCGATAATCACCGCGGAAATGCCGTTCCGTTCCAGGGTCCGCAGGGTAAACATAAAATGTTCCGTAATGCCCCCGGTGTCTCCGTCGTAAATAACCGGCTTGGTGGTACATTCCAGAATCTGGGTAAGGTCCTGAAGCCGGGTGGTAATATCCACCGCCTCTATATCGGGCTTGCCCTTGCTGGCCGAATCGGTTAGGCTCGAGGACCACATGCCGTCAAAGCGGTGAATGCCGTCTTCTTTGCGTATTTCCAGATTTTCGATGATCAGCCCGGAAAGGCCCGAATGGGCTTCCATGATCCGTACCACCGGTTTGGCGTCGATAAGCCTGCGCAGTGTTTTAAGCCGTATGTCCGGCGTGGTTCCAATGGAGGTAAGGCTGCCGGTAAAGGCGGTGGAATCAATTCCCTGGGTATAGGGAATTTCGATCACCGATCCGCCCTGGTCTTCCATAACCTTGTGTACGTCTTCCCGTTCCTTGGCTAATATGCCTGTTTTCCAGTCATCGCCGTGGATAATAAAATCGGGTTTGTATTTGCGCAGATTGGGGATATAGCTCCATTCTTCCTGGGGAACCACCCGGCTTACGTCCCGAAGGCTTTCTAGTACCTGGCGGCGCTGTTCGTAGTTAAGGTAGGGAAGCCGCTTGTACCGGACAATGGCGGTATCGGTTAAAAGACCCACCAGAACCTCCCCATGAAGGGAAGCCTGGTGGATAATGTTAACGATGCCGGGATGTATAACATCGCCGGTGATCCCGACATATACGGTTTTCATGGTCCCATGGTAACACAGACGGCGGAACGAGTACAATGGACCGTTCGATAAGCCCGGGGGCTTTGAAACAAGTCCCTTGGAGTTTTACAGGGCTCCGTCCCAGGTGGAAACCCTGGTGGCGCTCTTTTCGTCCTCGGTAAACCAGTGGGCCGTAACCACCTTGCTTTCGGTGTAGAACCGCAGGCCGTCTTTGCCCAGGCAGTGAAGGTCGCCGAAGAACGAGTGCTTGTGTCCCGCGAAGGGAAACATCCCCGCGGGAACGGGGATGCCCACGTTGACCCCCACCATGCCGCCGTGGGTCCGCCGGGCAAACTCCCGGGCAAAGTACCCGTTCTGGGTAAAGATCACCGAGCCGTTGGCAAACTCGTTGGCGTTCATCTGGGTAATGCCGTCCTCAAAGTTTTTTATCCGTTTGACACAGAGTACGGGACCAAAAATTTCCTGCTGGCCCACGCTCATTTCGGGCCTTACGTGGTCGAAGATCGTATGGCCGATGTAAAAGCCCTTTTCATAGCCGGGGACTGTTACATCCCGGCCGTCCAGTACCAGCTTTGCTCCTTCCTGAAGGCCCTTTTCGATCCAGTCAAGAACTCCCTTTTTATGGGCGGCGCTTACCACGGGGCCCAGATCGGTGGATTTGTCGTAGGCGGGGCCTATCTTTTTGGTTTTGGCCTGTTTGATAAGCTCTTCCACGAGCTTATCGGCGATGGACTCTTCCACGGCGATGGCGGGCAGGGCCATGCAGCGTTCACCGGCGCAGCCGAACGCGGAGTTGAGGATCCCCGCGGCGGTTCGGGCAATGGGGGCGTCCGCCAGCACCAGGGCGTGGTTCTTTGCCTCGCAAAGGCACTGAACCCTCTTGCCGTTGGCCGCCGCCGTGGCGTATACGTGACGGCCTATGGAGGTGGAGCCCACAAAGGTAACCCCCTTTACGTCCGGGTGGGTAAGAAACAGTTCCGCCTCGTTCCGGGAACAGGTAACGATATTGACCACACCGCCGGGAAGGCCCGCTTCCTTGAGGAGGGCCGCAAGCCTAAGGCTGGTCATGGGAGTCATGGAAGCGGCCTTAAGGACCAGGGTATTGCCGGAGGCGATACACATGGGCATCATCCAGCCCATGGGGATCATCGCCGGGAAGTTAAACGGGGCAATGCCGGCAAAGACCCCCAGGGGTTCCCGGTACAGGGTGGAATCGTAGCCGGAGGTAACATTCATCAGGGATTCTCCCATCATAAGGGACGGGGCGCCGCAGGCCGCTTCCACCGGCTCCTTTACTTTTAATAAATCGCCCCTGGCTTCTTCCCAGTTTTTACCGTTTTCCCTGGCAAGCATGCGGGTAAGTTCGTCCATATGGGCGGTAAGGAGGTCCCGGAATTTGTAAAGCACCTCGACACGCTTTGGGCAGGGGGTGTCGCGCCAGCCGGGGAAGGCGGCCTTTGCCGCGGCAATGGCCCCCTCCACTTCCGCCTTGGTACAACAGGGGGTTTGGGCGATAAGTTCCCCGGTGGAGGGGTCATAAATATCCATGTACTTGCCGCTTGAGCTTTCCGTGAATTGTCCGTTTATAAAGGACCTAAGTCTTTCGGTTGCCATGATAAACTCCATAAAAATAAAAAATAGGGCTGTTCTAAAACGTATGCTTTAGGACCTGCTTGAAGCAATAGGGCGTTTGTTTCTAACAAACGGCTCAGTATACCATACCGGAGCGTCCGTTTCTAGCGCTTATTTCAAAAGATACTACAAAAATTTTTAGTATACTCCCAAAAATTTTTGATCTTTCCCGGGGGATTTCTAATACTTTAAAGAAAACAGGAGTTAAAAATGAAGATAAAATTCAAATTAATTATTATTGTCATTTGCATTTTACTTTCGGTGGTTTCCATTGTTTCCGTACTTCTTGTGGGCAAGGCCCGGACCATGCAGGTCAACAGCGCCACTGAAAACATTAATCTTTTGGGAAGCGCCATAGCCACCGAACTTAAGGAACAATACGAAACATACCTCCAGGTGGGGATTGATACCGCTGCCGTTCTGGGAAATTTCCGCGGCATGGCTCCTTCCAGCCGCCGTAAAAACATTATTGATAATATGATGTCCATCGTCGAAACCCAGGAAAGCATTATCAGCATCTATTCGTGCTGGTTTCCCAATGTGCTGGAGGATGATGACCTGTCCTATGCAGGGACAGAGACCGCCGGGGAAACGGGTCAGTTCATTCCCATGGTGCTCAAGACCAGCGGGGCCCCGGAACTTACCAGGTTTGCCGAATACAAGACCGCCCTTTCGGAACTGACGGACGCCCAGGTTGTAACAAACCCCGTGTCCGTATCGCTGCCGGAGGGGGATACGCTGGCCTATACCATAATGGTTCCCATAAAAAGCGGCGGCAGCATACTGGGCCTGGTGGGAATAGAGATCGATCTGTCCGCCACGGAGGATTATATTACAGACTACATAACGGGCAACGAAAAATTTCTTATAGTGAACACCATAGAGGTAATCGCCAACAATGGGGTTATCGTGGCCCATACGGAAGATGACAAGGTGGGAAAGAATTTGCTGGAGGCGGATGAGGATGTTTTTAAAGGAAAGGCCGAATCGATCCTGGCCGGCATTCAGCAGGGGGAGTATTTTACCATGCGGTCCTATTCCCCCGGGTTAAAAACAAACCAGTTTATGACCTTTATTCCCCTGCTTATCGGAGAAAGCAAAACTCCCTGGACGGTTATGGTGGGCTGCGCAGAAGCGGTGATCTTCGAGATAATTAACGCCATGATCTTTTTTTCTGTTATTGTGGTGGTAATTTCGATACTTGTTACGGCCCTGATAATTTTTGCCGTGGTTTCAAGAATTACCATGCCCCTGGAGAAGGTAATCCATACCCTGCAGGATATTGCCGAAGGAGAGGGGGATTTAACCAAGAGCATCAGCGTTAATTCCAAGGACGAAATCAGCGACCTGGCCCGGTATTTTAACTCCACCCTGGAAAAGATCCGGTCTTTGATAACCACCATAAAAACCCTGACCAAGGATCTTTCTGTCATCGGCAATGAGTTGGCCGCCAACATGACCGAAACCTCCGCGGCCATAAACCAAATTACCGCCAACATCCAGAGTATTAAGGGCAGGGTGGTGAACCAAAGTGCCTCTGTAACCGAAACCAACGCAACCATGGAACAGATAACCGTGAACATTGATAAGCTTAACGGCAATGTGGAAAACCAGAGTGTCAGCGTATCCAAATCTTCCAGTGCCATAGAAGAGATGATCGCCAATATTCAATCGGTTACCAGTACCCTGGCAAAGAACGCCGGGAATATTAAGGAACTAACCGAAGCCAGCGAAGTGGGCCGGAACGGGCTGCAGGAAGTATCGGCGGATATACAGGGGATTTCCCGGGAGTCCGAGGGACTTTTGGAAATTAATGCGGTAATGGAAAATATAGCCAGCCAGACCAATCTGCTTTCGATGAACGCCGCCATTGAAGCGGCCCATGCCGGAGAATCGGGAAAGGGATTTGCGGTGGTGGCCGACGAGATTCGTAAATTGGCGGAATCTTCCGAGGAGCAGTCAAGAACGATTGCCGCGGTCCTTAAAAAGATTAAGGGCTCCATTGACAGGATAACCAGATCCACCGACGAGGTGCTGAATAAATTTGAAGCCATTGACGAAAGCGTAAAGACCGTGGCGGAACAGGCGGAAAATATCAGGACCGCCATGGAAGAACAAAGCGTAGGGAGCCAGCAAATTTTGGAGGTAATCGGACAGTTAAACAACATAACCACCCAGGTCAAGGACGGATCCGACGAGATGCTGGAGGGCAGCAAAGAGGTAATTATGGAAGGAAAAAACCTGGAAATGGCAACCCTGGAAATAACCGCCGGCATGAACGACATAGCTTCCGGGGCCGATGAAATTATCTCTGCCATAACCCAGGTAAAGGAGATCAGCGGCAAAAACAAAGCAAACATCAACATTCTGGTACAGGAGGTTTCCAAATTTAAAGTAGAATGATACACTGGCTGTTATGGACAGCTCCAGTAAAACACCGGCGGCAATAAACGATCCGCGGCTGGATCCGGAAGAACGGCTTGCGGCCCTAAGGCAGGGGGTCCCCGGCATAAGCAGTGGTATGGAAAAAAACGGAAACGGCGAAGTAAACAACCATATCCATACCATATACAGCTTTAGTCCCTATACGCCGTCCATGGCAGCCCTAAAGGCCCGGGAGGCGGGCCTCGAAGCCGCCGGTTCGGTGGACCATGACTCCTGGGCCGCCGCCCCGGAGATGATCGCCGCCTGCGCCGCCCTGGGCATGGGCGGCTGCTCCGGCTTTGAAATCCGGGTAAGTTTTAAGACCGGCCCGGGGGGTAAACCCGGACCCATGGCGGATCGAAAAATAAACAACCCCGATTCAGCGGGACTGGTCTATATGACTATCCAGGGAATACCTTCCACTGCCCAGGAAAGTACCGCAGCCTTTCTTAAGCCTATCCGGGAGTTTAGGCTTAAACGGACCAGGCAAATGACCGAAGCCGCCAATGTCATTTTGGCGGAAGCGGCCCTGGAGGCCATTGATTATGAAAGGGATCTGATACAAAAATCCCAGTACCTGCGGGGCGGGGAAATTACCGAGCGGCATTTACTGGCCGCGGCGGCGGAAAAAATAATAACCCGGTATGGCCGGGGAATCGAACTTGTCCAGGGGCTTAGGAGGGACCTGACTATCCCGGTAGAACCATCCCAGGAAAAATTCCTGGCAGATCCCGCCAACCCCCACTACCTCTATGATCTTCTGGGGGTACTTAAAACCGGTTTTCTTCCGCTGTTTTTTATTCAGCCCGATGAAAATGAATGTATCCCCGCAAAGGATGCGGTGGATTTTGCCCTTTCCATCGGCGCCATTCCCGCCTATGCGTACCTGGGGGATGTGGGGAACTCGCCGACGGGGGATAAAAAGGCGGAAAAATTTGAAGATGATTTTCTTTCCGAATTGTTCGAAGAACTGCACCGGCTGGGCTATAGGGCGGTAACCTATATGCCCCCCAGAAACAGTCCGGCCCAGATTGAGGGTATACAGGCACTTTGCGCCCGCGGGGGTTTAATGGAAATTTCCGGGGTAGACATTAACTCCAGCCGTCAGTCCTTTAACTGTCCGGAGGTGCTAAGCCCCCGGTGCAGGCACCTGGTGGACACCACCTGGGCCCTTATTGCCCACGAACGCTTAGCTTCCGTGGACAGTTCCTGGGCGCTTTTTTCTTCCGCCAATCCATTTTATTCGCTTTCTTTACAGGAAAGAATTATATTATATGCAAGGGCCGGAAGATCGCTGGATCTGTACCATCCGGAAGAATCCGTCCCCCGCCTGATCGAAGAACTCCTTAAAGGAAGGTTGCCATGATTTCTATTCTAGCGCCCCTGGTAAGAGGCATTTGTATTCACGCGGCCAAGGCTCCCCGGATCGTCATCACAGGTCAGGGGCCGGAGCCGCAGAACGCCCTGACCGTGGATTTAGATTCGGCCTTTAAAAAAGATAACAGCGGCGCCGAGATCTTCCACGAAGAAGAGGCCGCCAAAATTTTAAACGAAGCCTATGCGGCCTGGGAATTTGAGATAACCCCTTCCGGGGCAGAGCGTTCCGAAGCGGAATGTGCCGAAACGGTAAACAAACAGCCCTCTTCTATAGTCCTTAAACGGGGGGCAAAAACCCTGGGGATCTTCTGGATTGACCGGGATATCGATGCGGCGCGGAACCGCCAAAAAAACGGGGACGACGCCTTGCTTGAGGAACGATCCGGCCGGAAACCCGGGGGGGAATTCTTTTCCCCGGACCTTTCCGCGGCAAACCGTTCCTGTGTGGTTAAAAACCGGGTGGCGGTGGTAACCGGCGGCGCCCAGGGTTTTGGCGAACAGATAAGCCTGGGTTTGGCCGCATCGGGGGCCCTGGTTTTTATCGCGGATCTGAACCTTAAAGGGGCAGAGGCACTGGCGGGGAAGATCAATGATTCCCTGGGAAGGACCGCGGCAATTCCGGTACAGGCGGATATAACCAGCGAGACTTCGATGGAAGCCCTCTTTGCCTTTGTGGCGGAACAGGCCGGGGGCCTTGATCTTTGCATTTGCAACGCGGGGGTGCTTCAAGCCGGAAGCGTGATGGAACAGAAACTGGAATCTTTTAAGTTTACCACCGAGGTTAACTATGTGGGTTATTTTATTACGGCCAAATATGCCAGCCGCATTTTAAGGCTCCAACATCTTACCGCGCTGCAATGGAAGACCGATATTATCCAGATCAATTCTAAATCGGGGCTGGAAGGATCCAATAAGAACGGCGCCTATGCGGGGAGTAAATTCGGCGGCCTGGGTCTTACCGCGAGTTTCGCGCTGGAACTGGTGGAGTATAACATCAAGGTCAACTCCATCTGTCCGGGGAACTTCTTCGACGGCCCCCTGTGGGCAGACCCGGAAAAGGGACTGTTTGTCCAGTACCTTAGGGCCGGCAAGGTTAGCGGGGCCCGCACCGTGGCGGACGTAAAGGCCTATTACGAAGACCGGGTTCCCATGAAGCGGGGATGCGAGGGCCCCGATGTGATGCGGGCAATTTACTACGTGGTGGAGCAAAAGTACGAAACAGGGCAGGCGGTGCCTGTTACCGGCGGCCAGGTTATGCTGCATTAAAACCACCGGTTTTGGAACAGCAGCCTTGGATTTTAGAAGATATGTTCTACGACTATTTTTATCCCCAATAATATAAGGATCAATCCCCCTGCAAATTCCGCCTGGGATTTGAATTTTGTTCCGAACATATTCCCTATTTTTACCCCGGCCATGGTTACAAAAAATGTTGTTGTTCCGGTGATCAGTATGGCCCTTAAAATATTTACCCTTAATATGGCAAAGGTTATTCCTACGGCCAATGCATCAATGCTTGTGGCAATGGCCAACAGTAACATCTTTATGAATTGAAGGGTATTTTTGGCTGCGGGTTTTTCTTCTGCCTTGGACAAACTGTCCTTTAGCATTTTTCCGCCGATAAAACCAAGCAGGGCAAATGCGATCCAATGATCAAATCCCTGTATTTTATTAACCGAATACATGCCCCCCACATAGCCCATGGCGGGCATGAATGCCTGAAAAAAACCAAAATATATTCCCGGAAGCATTATCTCCATCCGGGTTGGGTTTTTTACCGGTACGCCCAGGGTAATTGCCACCGCAAAAGCATCCATGGACAAGCCAAAGGCAATTAACACAACCTCTAATAAACTCACAATATGTTCCCTTACTCCCCGCCTGGTGCGTAACATGGGTTTTAAGCAGGCCGATAGAGTCAGTAACCTTAGTTTTAACTGTAAATTTAATTATACTCCACGGTGAATAAGACCTTCAATCCCCATGTATATCCAGGGAATAAAGATCGCCGGAATAAGGTTTGCCACCCGTATCTCCCCGGTCCGGTCCGGGTTTTTTCCTGCCAGACAGACAAAGTTAAACCCCAGGGCCGCCACCAGAATGTTGCCCACCGCGGACATTTCGGTGATAATCTCCGGGCTAAGAAAATCCCTTACCGCCATGGAAAGAAGGGCTATACTCCCCTGGTACACCAAGACGGGGATCGCGGAAAAAAGCACCCCAATGCCCATGGATGCTCCAAAGATCAGGGAGATTGAACCGTCCAGGATCGACTTGGCGTAGAGGATCTGGTGGTTCCCCGCAAGGCCGGACTGCATGGATCCCACAATGGCCATGGAACCGGTGCAGAAAAGTATGCTGGCCGTCACAAATCCCTGGGCAAAGGATCCCCCCCTGCCGGAGCCTTCCAAATGAAGCTTTTTTTCTGCCCAAAGGCCCAGGCGGTTCATCCATCTATCTATATCAATAAGTTCTCCTAAGAGGGCCCCCGCGACCAGGCTGATAATAAGAAGCAGCTCCCGTTTATTATCCAGGGCGCCCCGGATGCCCAGGTAGATGATCGCCAGTCCAATGCCTTTTTTTAAGGTGTCTTCAAACCGTTCGGGAATTCCCCGGATCAAAAAACAGCCTAAAAGCGAACACACCACCACGGTAAGCGCGTTTACCACCGGTCCCAGCATTTTTTTCTCCCGCTTGCAGAATTCCCCCCGGGGGGATATAATGCCGTACTATGAAATAAAACGAGGTAAAAGGCAAGGGGATGAAAGGGACTTTTCCCGGTATGGGAAGTACGGTACTACAGTTGCTCATCCATCCCCGGGTATTAGCCAGGGGACTGCGCTGTACCGCCGTAATCGTAAGAAAATTCTTTCTTTTTCAATATAAATCCGCCCTGTTCCCCGGCGGGGTTCCCCTGTCGTGGATAAAACACGATCTGGACGGGTGTATTCCCTTTAATCCCCGGTTTATCCGGATCTACCTTGATTTTACCGCCTTTTGGATCCGTATTGTGGGGTTCCTCTGCCGGCGGTACAAAAAAACCGGCGCCGCCATGGCGGTAGATTTTATCGATTCCATAGCAAACCTGTATTTTTTTGCCTTCCAAATTTACAGCAAAAACCTTTCTACCACCAAGCGGCCCCGGTATATAAAAACATTCCGTTTTTTTATTATCCATCTTTTTGATCCCCACCTAATGTGCCTGCCAAGCCTTCATGTGATGATCGTCCTTCAGTCCTATGTGAAGCTCCGGGGCTATGCAAGGGCCCTGGGCGAAACGGAGGCCCTGGGCCCCCTTTTGAAACGGGTTTTTACGGGGGCCCAGGTTATTACCGATGCGGTCCTGTATGTTAAACAGCACAGCATCAACTGTATTGCCGCGGCCCTGTACGCCATGAACCGCCTGGACCCTTCCTGTTTTACCACCGCCGATGCGGAAACCTTTGTGTACGGTCTTTTCCAAACCGGGAACAACCGGGACATCCCTCCGGAATACGCCCCCTTCTATGGGGGAAACCTGGTGCCGCCGGAGGATATTGCGTGGCTCCGGGAACATATCATAGGCCTGTACCGGTTTTTTTGTGAAGCGGAATCGGAGGACTGGCGGCAGCCCCTTCTTACATACCTTAGCCTTACCCAAAAAAAAACGGCGCATTAAAACCCGGTGTTTTTTAAAAGAACCGCACGAAATGCCCCATTTTAAAATGTAACTTTAGCCGCATTGCACATTTTTACCAAAAGGGATTATGCTAAAATAAAGATCAAAAGGGACAAACGGGGACGAAGATATGGCGGACAGTAAAAGTTTGATAAGCCGGGTGGTGGAACTGGGGGGCAGGGAAGCCACGGTGCTTGAAGGCACAAACCTTAGGGTGATGATCGACGACATAGGGGGAATGGTCCCGGAGCTTTCCGGCCTTCGCGGAGGAGAGGAAGGCGACTCTGTCCACTGGATCAACGCCCACTGGATGCCCTGGTTCCGGTCCAACACCGGCAGGCCCTACACCGATACGGAACACGGTTCCTTTTGGAAGTCCAATCTGCTCTACCACATCGCCGGAAACTTTCCGTGTATTCCCAACTTTGGTCCCGGCCATATTGTGGAGGGGGTTCCCGTGCCCCCCCATGGATGGACCAGCAATCAAAAATGGCGCTATGTGACCAACGATACGGATCAACAATCCGGGGCCATTTGGTTTCTTTCGGTTATGGAAAGCCCCGATAAGGGCTTTCCCCTTTCGTTCAGTAAGATCGACGCCCTAATCCCCGGTCAGGCGGTGCACTATACCAGCATTCGGGTGCGGAACCGGGGCCTTGCGGATACGGAGATCTGTGCCGGCTGGCACAATGTGGTGGGGTCCCCCTTTCTGTACGAAGGGTGCCGTATTTCCGGGGCGGCGGAAAAATGGATTACCCCGCCTCCGGGGGGTGAATTTGACACCACCACCCGCCTGGCCCTGGGAGCGGAATTTTCAAGTCTTTCCCGGGCGCCGCTGCTGCGGGGCGGAAAGACAGACCTGTCTATTGTACCCGCCCCCCTGGGGCACACCGACTTTGCCACCGGCGCCGTTTCCCGTTCCGCCCCATTGACATGGCTGGGGGCGGTGAACCCCCATCTAAAGATGGTCTATCTAAGCTTTGCCACGGGCCCCGCACTGGAGGAGGAAGATACCATTGCCCTGTATTTTAACAACCTGTGGATGCAGTACGGCGGCAGGCCCTTTACCCCCTGGGCCCCCTATGAGGGGGGGCCGGATCTGAGCTACTGTCTAGGATTGGAAAATTCAGTTTCGGCCTTTGCCTATGGACTGGAATTTGCCAGGGAAATGCGCCATGTCCTGGGAAACCCCGCCACGGTAAAGATCCCCGCCGGGGGACATAAAACCCTTCGCAGCGGGGTCCTCTTTGGCCCCTATGGGGGCGAGGCCCTGGACGGGGGAATTCTTGTCGTCCAGGCGGAAGAAAACCGCCTGGCCTGTACGGGAAAAGAAACGGCCTTTTTTGCCGCGGATCCGGGCTTTCACATCCTGGCGGCCCTTGAAAGCCACCATGTATAGGAGCCACTCCCAAACCTCCGTTAGTTTTAGGAGTGGCTTTGGAGCTTCTCCGCTTAAGTCCTCTGCATAAGGATTCAGCACTTGCGAAGCATCCTTCGTCTAAAGCTGCTTTTCTAAAAACTGAAGTTTTGGAAAAGTTCATCGGGATGGGAATTGCCGCCCCGGGGATTTTGAACGGACCGGAAAATTACAGGGCGGTAAAATCGTTCCAGAGTTTGTCCATCCGGGGAGGATCGGCGCTTATTTGAATAAAATTCCCCGGTATGGACGGGTCCGGCAGATAGAGGGACCGGGCATGGAGGCGGATGCCCCCATCCTGTTCACTGCGTTTGGCGCCGTATTTTAGATCCCCCTTAATATGGAGGCCCACCGCGGCAAGCTGTGAACGGATCTGATGGTGCCGGCCCGTAACCAAATCTATCTCCAAGAAACCGTAACTTTTACCCCTTCCCCGGACCCGGTAGCGGAGTATTGCCTCTTTGCGCATGGCATTGGGTTTATCGTAGGCGGTACTTTGGTTCTTTTTTGTATTGACCTGGATCCAGTGCACCAGTTCCCCCGTTTCGGGAAGATCCGAAAAAGCCCGGGAAAGTTCCACCACCGCCCAGTAGTATTTTTCTGCCCTGCCCCCCTGGTACGCGGTCCGGGAGAAGGATTTATTAAGGAATGTCACCGCCCTGGAGGTTCTGGCAAAAAGGGCGCAGCCGGTAACGGGAACATCAAGCCGGTGTACCGCCGTTGGGACCATTTCTTTTCCCCGGCCTTTTTTGACAGCGCCAAACTCTTCCGTCAGCAGTTTCCCCAGATCCGCCATTCCCCGCTTTGCCCCTTCCATGGCCTCGCCGGCGAGTTTGTTCACCACAATCACATCGTTATTAACAAGGAGGATGCGGTCTTCCAGGCGCAAATTTTTCATTACCTTGATAATATATAACAGGCCTAGCGTATAAGTCCATAGCGTAATTTTTGATAGAGGATCCGCCCCGCCGCCTCCCGAAGGCGCCCCTCCGAAAGTTCCCCCCTGTCCAGTGCTGTAAGAATGGTCCGGTGCAGCTTCCGCAGATCCGCCGGCCAGGCCATGATCATGTCCACCCCGGCATTTAAGGCGTCCACCGCACATTTTTCCACCGGCGCCCCCGCCGCAGCCATGGCAAAGTCGTCCGCCAGAACTATTCCCTGGAACCCCAGGGCCCGCAGGCGGCGGATCGCCTCCTCCGAAAGGCTGGAGGGTTTTGAGTCCCAGGCCGGAATAATCACATGGGAAACCATTACCGCCGCAGGATTTTCCCGGGCTATGATGTACCGGAAGGGCTCGATCAGCCGATCCAGTTCTTCCGGGGAAAGGTCAAGAACCGCCCTGTGCCGGTGGGGATCGGCGCTGGAATTGCCGGGAAAGTGTTTTACCGCCGCGGCCACCCCCGCCCTTTCCATGCCCCGGACAAAGGCCGCCGCGGCGCCGGCAGTAAAAGAGCTATCGGGACCGTAGGAACGATCCTTTAGGAAGGGTCCGTTCTTTCCGGTGAGGACCTCCGCCACCGGGGCCAGATTAAGGGTTACTCCAAGACGGCGCAGCTCCCGCCCCGCGGTCTCTGCGCCGGTTTCCACCAACAGAAGGGCCCTTTCCCGGACCAGGTCCAGCGCCTCTTTTTCTTCCCTGGGTCTGGTCCGGGTTCTTCCGGCGCCTGTCCCCTGATCCATGTTAAGCCGGGCCGCTTCCTGCTGAAAATCCTCCCAATACGAAAGGGGCGGGGGCAGGGCGGCCCTTCCCCGGAAGCGCTGCACCGATCCTCCTTCCTGATCCGAGGCAAAAAAGGGGGGGAAAGAATTTGCTTCGATACAGCGGGAAAGTTCCGCTATAAAAACCCGGGACTTTTCCGGATCCTCCAGGTTGTAGCCAAAAAGCATGATCCCCCCGGCGGGGACTTCTGCCAAAAGGGCCCTGGTCCTTTCGGGGACCCTGGTCCGTCCCTCCACCGCGGTAAGAATCACCTGGGCCGCCAGTAGGGACCTGTCCATGGCATCCGCCAAGTCCAGGGCCCTGCGGCGAAACGCCGCTTCCGTTCCCGGAGCGGCAAGGGCCCCCCAGGTGCAGAGGAAAAACAGAACCCACAAAAACAAGCGGCGGCCCATGGGGTATCGTACCAAAAAAAACCGGTTTATGATACGCTAAGGAGGGGGCCCATGTCCTTAAACTGGAAGGAAATAGACTGTATTCTTGCGGAACTTGCCCTTCCGGGCATGCGGGTCCAGGGGGTGTACCAAGGGGCCTATGATATTCTGGCCCTTCAACTTTACGGCAAAACCGCATACCCCCAGATGCCGGTAAAGGACCGGCCCCATCTTATTATTATCTCCATCAGCCCCCTGGCCTGTAGACTCCACGAAACATTCCGGGCGGTTCCCAAAAGCAGGAAGCCCCTGCGGTTTGCGGAATTTCTTAAATCCCGGATTATCAACAGCCGCATTGAAGAGGCCCTTCAATTGGGGAAGGACCGCATAATCCGGCTTACCCTGCGGCGGGGCGAAGTCCGGTACTTTCTCTATATCCGGCTCTGGTCTAACGCCGCCAATGTCATTCTTACCGGCGAAGATGGAACGATCCTCGATGCCATGAGGCGGCTCCCCAAACGGGGGGAATGTTCCGGGGGTTTTTACCGGCCCGAAGCGGGGCTTGAATCTTTCCGGAACCCCTCCCAGGGGGAATTAAAGCGGTACGAACTGCGGGACCTTCCCGGCGAAGGTTCCTTTAACAGCCGGGTAGACAACTGGTACGCGGAACATGGGGGCAGGCTTTCCCTGGAACAACTGCGGGAAGAGGTCCGGCGGCTTACGGGGCGGAATAGGGAGCGATTGGAGGGGGCCCTGCAACGGCTCCGGGAAAAGGCCGCGGAATATGCCAACGCGGAGAAATTTAAAACATACGGGGATCTGATCCTTGCCCAGGGTCTAAAAAAAGATCCGGAGGGGAAGAGCCCCCAGGGGTCCCGGTGGCTGGAGGCGGAAAGTTTTACCGGGGACCGGATAATCCGCATAGAGATGGATCCCCGGAAAAGTCCGGCGGAAAACGCCGGAGCCTATTACGAAAGGTACCGCAGGGCAAAATCCGGCCTGGGGGAAATACAACGGGAAATTGCCCTGGGAGAAAAGGAACTGGAACAGATCCGTCTTACGGAGGCCCAGCTGCTGGAGGAGCAGAACCCCCTGCGCCTGGAGGGGCTGCTGGCAAGGCTCCGCCGTCGGCAGGGGCCGGCTCTGCCGGGGACGGAACAAAAGGAAGGGGCGGCGCAAAAACGGCCGGGACTATCCTTTGCCGACGGAGAGTGGTTAATTATGGTGGGCAGGGATGCCAAAGAAAACGACGAGCTGCTACGACGGCATGTAAAGGGAAACGATCTGTGGCTTCATGTCCGGGATTGGTCCGGGGCCTATGTATTTATCCAGCGGCGGCCCGGTAAAACCGTACCCCTGGAGGTGTTGTTGGACGCCGGTAACCTGGCCCTGTTCTACTCCAAGGGGAGGAATAACGGCCGGGGCGACCTGTACTACACCCCGGTTAAATACCTGCGGCGGGCAAAGAACGGACCAAGGGGACTGGTTATTCCCACCCAGGAAAAAAATTTACGGATCACCCTTGATCAGGAACGGCTGAAAAAACTTGAAAAAACGCTCCTGTAGGGCCGGGGTTCCTGCCACAGTACGCGCTGTGGGCGTAGCATTTGGGGTTTTCCAAAATTCAGTTTTTGGGAAATATTGATTTTACCGTTGGTGTTGACACATTCCGGCGGCGGCCTCAATGGGACAGGGCGGCCACGGCGGCGCCGAACAGCGAAGCCTGTTCCACCGGGGCAATAATGTATGACCGGGGTTTTTCTCTGTTCAGCATGACATGGAGATACGATTCCAGGGCTTCCCGCATGCCCCGGTAGATCATGTAGGTGGTTCCCTCCACGGCGATTCGGACCGGGGTAAAGGGATCGTACCCCGCTTCCATCCGTTCTACCGCGGCGGCCACCACCGCGGCGGAAAACATCGCCCCCCGCTTGGTAATTATCGACGTAAGATAGGCCACGGATCTGATCGCATCCAATTCGCCGCGGTCAAACAATTCCCCCAGGGGACCTTCCATGGCCAGGGGGGCATGCATGAACGCATTCAGGTCCTTGGTTTGAAGGGCCGGCAGGGCGGCAAATTCGGCGGATCGTTTAAACTGTAACACCCCGTCGGCGATGGCCTGTTTAAGGATATGGAAGGTCAAAGGACCCAGGTACGCCCCGGAGGTGGTTTTTTCCATGGTATAAGAACCGGGATGCTTAGTGGTGGCGTCAAATTCCCGGTCCAACACTCCCAGATACCGGGGGGCGGCGTTTCCCGTTTCACAGACCACTATCTGGGGCATGTCCTTTGAATGGAAACCGATCTTGGGAATGTCCTTTTCCGGGTATGCGGTATTAAACCCCGTGCCAAGGATGCACCCCACCACCGGTCCGCCGGGGAGGGCAAATGTATCGGGGCCCTTGTTTTTCCCTCCATCGGGGGGAATTTCTTCCAGGCCCGAAAGCAGGGTGGCCACCGTATCGTTAAGCAGGACAATCCGTTTTGGGGGTCTAAGCCCCAGGCGTTCTAGGGCGGCCCGAAGCTCCTGGGCAATGGACCGGCCGATCACCTCCGGGGCATCCACTTCCTTGCTGAACGCCATGGGTATGCCGTCCCCGTTCTCCTGCATTTTCATCGGGTACGAAAAGCAAAAGCCAATCCCTTCCAGGGATTCTCCGGGGGCTCCGCTCATAAGGGGCCCGGCTAATCCGGCGATCTGATCAAAAAATTCTTCGGCGTTTACCCTGCCGGCGGTACCCGGCATGGGGGCTTTCCGGGTTTCTTCCGCCTCGGGCCTGCCCGGCGCCCTAAAACGAACCCTGGCGGCCCTAAGGTTGGTTCCCCCCGCATCCAGGGCAATAACTGTTTTTCCCGAAGATGCCTGGGCCAGGGGCCGCAGATAGGAAGGTATCATCGGCAGGGGCGAGGACTTGCCCTGCAGTCCCCGTTCCATGTCAATCCGTACATCCCGAACCAGCACGGCGGGATCACAAATATCATAGTGAAAACCGTAAAACCGGGCAAAATCCGCCAGCAGCGCAGGATCAAACGATGGAACCATATGTACCTTCTGTTTAAAATAATGAAATCGGTTTCATTTAATTATAAAGGTCCTGCGGCAAGGTGTCAATGAGCCTCCGCAGAGCAGAGCTCTGCGGTATCTTAAGCTTTGCCTTTGTTCGAACGGAGGCTCGTTCGATAGGAAGTTTACTATACCGTCTGGTTTAATACCAGATTTTTGTAAGCATTGCGTTATTTCAGCCGCAGCAGAGCTGCGGGGTATTAAACCAGACTTTCGAATAAATCTTCCGCCTAAAGTTCCCCCGCCGAAAGACCGGTCCTTGGGTGTCAGCACCCGCCGCTGTAGACGCACTGTTTATGCCGGCCGGCGGGCCCTGTTGCGCCATGTGAAAAACGAACCATAACCGGACTATTGACATGGACCTGTCTAATTGGATACAGTTGAGCTGCTTTCACAAACATTAAAGGTTTGGAGAGCCTTGGTTTTTAGAAACTGTGGTCATGCTGACTTTAAAAGCAAGGGGATTTATGAAACGAAATATAATGGGTTTTGGATTGGTTTGTTTTCTTATTTTTGCAGGGTGCGGCATTGCCGATACCCCGTCATCGGCGGCCCGAAAATTTTATACGGCGCTGCAAAAGAACGATACCAAGCTGCTGGGGCAGGTGGCAACTCCCGAGACCGTTCAAACCATGGCTATGTTTGGCGAAAAGGTACAGGGCATGATGCAGGCCTATGGGAAAATAACCAGCACCACCGAACAGATCGATGGGGATACCGCCGTTGTTTCGGTGGTCTTTGAAAATGGCGAGACGGAAGATTTGACCCTTAAAAAGATTGACGGCAAGTGGAAGGTGGCCATCGATAAAGGATGAGGACGGTCAAAAAAAATTTTTTGGCCGCCGGCGTTTTTGCCGGAGTTCTATTGACCGGATGTATTGCCGTGTTTATGGCAAAGACGCCGCCGCAGGGGGTAAAAAAAACAACACGGTATGACGCCATTGCGGGGTATTTGCAAGATGGTGATGTAATCTGCCGCTTGGGCGACAGGCTGTGGTCGCTGTATTTTAAAGAGACCTCTCCCCTGGACAAGCGGTTTTCCCACCTGGGGATAGTACACATTACCCCCGGTGCGATCACCGTGATTAATGCAGAGGGTTTAGCCTTACAGGGAAAAGACCTTGTTAATGAAGTAGCATTGGATGATTTTTTAAGCACGGCCCGTTCCATAGGCATATACCGGCTAAAAAACCATGGGGGAGAATTACTTTCCCGATCCGCCGCAGAATATAAAGGGCGTTCATTTGATTGGTCCTTTGATTTAGAGAATGATGATAAGTTATATTGCACCGAGTTATTATATGCGGCACTAAAAAATACGGCGCCGGAAATACAATTAGAAACGGTCTTTATAAAAGAGCTTGGCAGAAAAATTGTACCCCTGGAGGCGTGCTCAAATTCTGAATATTTCAAAGAGGTGGTATATTTTAATCCCTAGCAGTTTGATGTGCTTCGCACATGAACTGCAAAAGAACTCCGGATAAAACTTGACCGCTTATATCCGATCCTTTAGTCTTGGCCACCGGCTAGTTTTGCCAGTTGAGCCCCTTCCCCGGCGGAAAGTTCCCCGGGAATAATCGCCGGTTCCTCCCGCGAGGGGGGCAGCAGAAAGCCTCCGGCAAGAAAATCCATAAAGACCGTTTTATACTCCGGGGCGGGCCCATTACCGGCGGAGGCCGCCGCATCCACGGGATCGTAGTGCAGATAGATCCCCCGCCGCTTCCAGAAGGAACCGGCGGTAAGGACCCGGTCCAGTGCGGCCGTGAGGGACCGCCCCGGCGCTGCAAGCAGGGCCAGGACGGCCCTTTCCCCGGCGGCGGCCGCCGCCGGGGAAAGGGGAGGCACCGGGGGAAACCGGTCCTCTAGGGCGGGGTCCAGGGCCAGGATCGCCGGCGCTCCGGGAAAAGGCAGGGGCAGGACCGGAATTAGGAGGGGAGCCCCCTCCACCACGGGAAGGCCGGGGTTTAGAACCGCCGGATCCCTAAGCCATGGCCGCCATAGCAGGGGGCAATTTTCCGGGACGGCCCCGTCCATGCCCAGGGCAGGATCAACCGTGGAAGGGGAAAAACCCCCGGCGGCCACCGCCTGTTCCAGGGCCGCTTCGGTCCGGTACAGGCGAAAACCCCGGCGGGGCAGCAGGCGGGAAAGGGCCCTGTAGAGCCGGCCCTCCGCGGGGTTGGGCAGGGGGGCAAAAAGACCCCGCTCCGCGACGTTTTTAAAGGCCCGTAGCAGCTGCGGCGGGGTATGGCCCAACAGGGCCCGGCCGCCGTACTGCCACAGATCCACCAGCCGTTTTCCGCCCTCCGTATAGAGCCGCCAGCCCCGGGCCCGAAGCACCCGGGGAAACAGAGCCCAATCCTCACTTTTAATTCCCCCCCTCTCCATCTTTGTTACCTCCCTGTTCCGGCAGTTAAGGTCTACTGCCGCCGCACGGATACGTTTAAAAATCTTCCCGGCCTATCTTGATATAGCTGCCGCTCTGGTGAAGACTTAAAAACCGCCGTTCCTGTCCATTTTCAAAACGGACGGTAATTACCGGACCGTCCTCCCCTTCCCCAAGGTCAATCACCGTGCCATAGCCCTGGTCGTCGTGAAAAACCCGGTCTCCCCGGTTCCACCGCCCATCGGAGGATGTTTTTACCGGCGCCGCCGGTTCCCCGTTGAAACCGCCTGAACCGCCTGAGGCCCCGGGGCGCCTTGACCGGGACCGGACAAAGCCCGCGGGGATCTTGCCGATTACCCGCAGCACGGTTTGATCCGCCTCGTACAGAAACAGCGAAGGCGACATGGGGCTTGTGTGACCGTACATGCGCCGGGCCCCGCAGGAACACAGGTACAGTTCTTCCATGGCCCTGGTGGCCCCCACATAAAAAAGCCTGCGCTCTTCCTCCAATTCATCCCCATCTTTATCGGCCCGGGGAAAAATTCCCTGTTCAAGTCCGGTGATAATTACCCGGGGAAATTCCAGGCCCTTGGTGTTGTGGAGGGTAATAAGGGTTACCGAGTTAAGATTTTTTTCATCCCCCTCCACGGAGCGATCCAGCTCGATGTGTTCCATAAATTCCACCAGTCCTTCCCGGGTGCCCCCGTAAAGGGTCGAAGCATTCACCAGTTCCTGAAGGTTGCCGATCCGCTGGAGGCCGTTAATTTCGTCATGGGAACCGTGGTATTCCACCAGGGTCGAATCGATAATAAGGGAGGCCACGCAGGGGGAAAGTCCCTCGCCGTAACGGATCGGAGAATCGGGCCGGACGGGAGGGGGCGCTCCATCCAGCACCGCGGCAGCCCGGTCCATAAGGGCGGCAAAACCTTCTATCCCCGCCCCAGCCCTGGGGGAAAGGGGGATTTTTTTTGCCATGTCCAAAAGCCCCCCATCGGAGAGGGCGGACATATAGGCGTTTTGGAATATTTTATCCAGCGCCGCGGCCCCAATACCCCGGGGCGGCTTATTAATAATGCGGCGAAAGGCCACCTCGTCCCGGGGGTTAAGCAAAAGGGCCAGCAGGGCCAGGGCGTCTTTAACCTCTTCCCGCTGGTAAAACTTAAGGGATCCCACCACCTTATAGGGAATACCCCGGCGGAGCAGTTCTGTCTCGAAACCCAAGGACTGGGCGTTGGTTCTGTATAATATGGCCCAGTCCGAATACTGCGGCGCCCTTCGGGCCTTTTCAGTTTTCCCGGTTATTCCGGTATCCTCCACTTTCCCGGTATCCTCCGCCTTTTCAAGTTTTCCGGCCCTTTTAACCCTTCGGGCTTTTTCCGATCCCCCGGCCTTTACCGAACGTTCCACCAGTTCTGCGCAGAAGGCTGCCTCTTCATCCTGGTTGGAAAGAAAGGCCAGGGCCGGAATTTTTCCATCCCCCCGTTCTGCCCGCAGGGTTTTACCCAGCCTGCCCCGGTTGTGATCCACCACCGAGGATGCCAGGGCCAGGATCGGCGCAAAGGACCGGTAGTTCCGTTCAAGCCGGATAATGTCCGTGCCGGGAAAATGATCGGAAAACCGGAGTATGTTTGTTACATCCGCCCCCCGAAAACGGTAAATGGACTGATCGTCGTCCCCCACCACGCAAAGATAGGTCCCCGGTCCCGTCATACAGCTTAGCAGCTTAAACTGGGCCACATTGGAATCCTGGTATTCATCGACCATGATCACCCTAAACCGCTCGTGGAAACGCCGGGCCAAATCGGGGTTGTTCTGAAGAATCTCCAGGGGCTTTTTAATAAGATCCCCAAAATCGACGTTACCGATCTTGTTTAACTTTTCTTCGTACCGGGCATAATTCTTTCGGAACCTGTCCTGGTAATTGATCCGGTGAAGTTCCGGGTCCTCCGGGGAAAGAAAATAATCCTTGGCCCGGGAAATCTGTGCCGCCGTATCCCGCAGTTCCGCCTTGGAGGCATTTTCCATAATCGTCCGCAGCAGGGCGGTCATGTCGTCGTCGTCGTAGATCACAAAGTCCGAATTCAGCCCCGCCAGATCCGCATGACGGCGAAGAAACCATGCCCCAAAGGAGTGGAAGGTCCGCATCATGGCGCCGGCGGCCCGGCTGTCGATAAGCCGGGCCCGATCTGCCATTTCCCGGGCGGCCTTGTTGGTAAAGGTGACGGCCATGATAGACCGGGGATCCACCCCCCGGTCCCGGATAAGGTAGGCGATCTTGGTGGTAATCACCCTGGTTTTTCCCGATCCGGCGCCGGCCAGGATCAGCAGGGGCCGCCGGGCTATGTCCGCCGGCCAGGAACCGGCGAATCGATCCGGGTCCCCGGAAAGGCCGTCGTGGAGTACCGCCTCTTGCTGTTCAGGGTTAAGAATATCAAGGTAGGGGGGAACCTTCATATCCGGACCTCCAGGTCAAACCCCGCCCGGCCGGTAATCTTTCCGGGGAAGAGGCCGCCGGCCTTTACAGTCCGAGCCCTGTCCGTCCCCGGACCGGGACGGACCAGGGCGGCGCCGTCCACCTCCGGCGCATGACAGTAGAGCCGGCCCAGCCAAAGTTCCCCGGAGGGGCCGGCGGCGGGCGGCGGATCCCCGGGGGCCCCCGGCACAGATCCGCTCCGGTCCGCTCCGGGGAAACCAAGGGATTCCTCCAGCAGCACCTCCATGGTCCGGCCCACAAAGGCATCCATCCGGCCTTCGGTGATGGGAACCTGCCGTTCTTCTATGCGGGCTTTGCGCTCCAGGGCGATTCCCCTGGGTACCCGCCCCTTCATGGAATAAGCCCGGGTCCCCTCTTCCCGGGAATAGGTAAAGACCCCCAGCCAGTCAAACCGGGCCTGGGCTTGGAAATCCAGGAGCAGGTTAAAGTCCGCGGCGGTCTCGCCGGGAAAGCCCGTAAGAAGGGTCGAGCGGATCACCGCCCCGGGGAGGCGGCGGCGGATTGTCCTAAGCAGGGCAAGGTAGCTGCCGTCGCCGCCGTGCCGGTTCATTGCCGCGAGTATAGAGGGCGAAGCATGCTGGAAGGGTATGTCAAAGTACGGAAGGAACCGGCCGTCATTTTCCATTATGGTGAGTATATCCGAAATAACGGAAAACGGCTGTACCGCCAGCCTGTCCGGGTGCAGGTAGAGGAGCCGCACCCAAAAGCGGCCGGGAAGTTTTCTCAGGGCCCCCAGGAGCTTTCCCAGCCCCGGCGCATAGGAAGCCAGGTCCTGCCCCACAAGGCACAACTCCACCACCCCCCTTTCAAGAAGACGCCTGCATTCTTCCAGAACATCCGGTATTGACCGGCAGCGAAGGGACCCCCGGATAAGGGGGATCGCACAAAAGGAACAGCGGTTATTACAGCCCTCGGAAATTTTTACATAGGCCGAACCGGGGAAACCCAGCAGCGGCCGGTCCCCCGGGGGGACGGCCTTGCCCGGCGCTGCGGTTTCGTCCGGGGGGACGGCCATGCCGGAACCGGCGGATTCCCCGGCGTGGACCGGGGACTTGCCGAAGGGCCGGTTTTCCACCAGCGCCCGGGCAGCCTGGACCGCGGCGGGCAATTCTTCGCAGCCTAAAAGTCCATCCGCCTCGGGAAGGTTTTCTGAAAGCTCGTTCCGGTAGCGCTGGGCCAGGCAGCCGGTTAGAAGTATCTTTTTTTCTGGGTACTGTTTCTTCCAGGAAAGGACCGCGTTGATCGATTCCTGTTTTGCCGCTTCAATAAAACCGCAGGAATTAACAATGATCAGATCCGATTGTTCAGCGCCGGTACAGGGGGTCCAGCCGGCATTGTTAAGAAGGGCCATGATGGTTTCGGCGTCCACCTGGTTTTTTGCGCAACCGAAGGGATCAAGAAAATACCGCATTGCTCATGGGGCCGGTAAAGACCGGGGCCTATTCAAGGCTGTATTGGGTAAGCCTATACCGGCCGCCGGCATCCCTAATCCAGCGCAGATCAATTACCACCACCTCGCCGGCGTTCCCCAGGTTTAGGGTGACGGTTCTTCCCGCGCCGTTAAGCTCCACCGCCACGGCGGTGGCATTGGAAGCCCAGAGCCGTATGGTATTTTGCACCGGTATATTAAGCCGTTCGCCCCTGGTAAAGTACCGTTCCGTCCTTTCCTGGCGGTCCACCTCCCAACGAAACATGCAGTAGCCCTGGAACTGGGCTTCCATGGTAAAGGGATAGGTATTGGAAGAGGTAAAGATCGCCGTCCCGGCGGCGGCCGCCGCGGGATCCTCGGTAACGGGGTTTAGGGCGGTGTCGGGGACGGCGTTCATATTGGTGTCAAACCGTATAAAAGCCCCGGATGAGGGGGAATTTTTATCGTAGTCCGAAAGGCTTACCCGGACATCGGCTATGCCGTCGCCGTTAAGGTCCACATCCGTATCCCCGGACAGATTAAGAACCGCCCTGCCCCCGGGGACAATAAGGGTAAGGGGATCCTCCATGCTCCGCAGTTCCGCCTTAAACTGCTCGGTCCCCAGGGGGATCAGGATCGTATCCCCCTGGTAAAAACGCTGTTCCAGAGAGGAATTGTCCAGCACATAATTTTTTGGCTCCGGGGCAATACCGGTTTGTTCCGGCGCTGCGGGGGTTCGGATAAACCCTAAATAGGCCACCACCGCGATGATGATCAAAACCGGCAGGCCTATGAACAGGGCCAGCAGGGGCTTAGGGAAAGCCGGCGAAGATTTTAAAAGCTGTTCCACCGGAATGGGCTGTTCTTGTATCTTAATGGCCCGGTACAGGGAAAGGAGCTCGTCCACATCCAGGCCCAGATATTCGCCGTAATTCCGCAAAAATCCCAAAAGGTAGGGTTCGCCGGGAAATTTAGAAAAATCCTCCTCTTCCAGCGCTTCCAGGTAACGGCGGGCGATGTTTATTTCCCGTCCTACATGTTCGTAGGAATACCCCTTTCCTTCCCGGGCCGATTTAAGTTTGTCTCCAAGGGACTCCACCGACATGCTCCTGAAGGGCTTTTAATCCGTGCCCCTAAGCAGGAAATTATTATACATATTTGATGCCGGGGGAGATTCAAAAACAAAGAGCCGGTTGGGAATACCGGTGTTAAGGCTTATCCCGGAAAAATCCAGACGGACCGTGGTATCGGTGATGGTCTTGCCGGTGATGCGCCTAATAAGCTGGGTGTCCGGTGAAATATCCAGAATAATTTCTGTAAACCCCTCGCCGTTGGAACGGCGGACAAGCCTGAGTTTTATTACCATCTCGCTGGAACCGGGTTCCAGGGGAACCGGCGCGGGACCCACAACAAATGCCGGTACATAGTTCCGCCGGAGCAGGTTAAGCCCCCGGGCGGTGGCAATGTTTGCCCCTCCCCCCTGTGTTACACCCTGGTTCAATATGGCCCGTTCTCCGGGAAGGTAGATCATCAGGCTTTCCCCGTTATAGAGGATCACCTGCTCAGCCGGGGAGCTAAAATCGATGCGAAGAAAATTAGGCATCATGGCATACACGACTCCGTACATCTGGGTGCCGCCGCTTTGAATGCTCAACCGGCCCATATAGGTCCTAATGTTGCCGTACCGCTCGGAAACCTGTTCAAGATACCGGCCCGCGGTAAGAATTTCCTGCCCCGGGAGGGCATAAAAGCCGGTGGCGGCCAGTAAAACCGTTAATAAGAGACCTTTCTTCATGTACCTAGTATACTTATGAACCGGAGGAAATGCAAGTACGGGGCGCACCCTTGTCAAGGGGGGGGCCTGGAGCGGCTCCGCCTGTTTAACTGCCCCGCCTATTTGGAAATTAAAATGCCCCCCTCCAGGGTCTTGTAACGCCGGGCCAGGGAGTCTTCGTCCCCGGGGTTTTCCACATTCAGGTATAAGGAATACCGGACATCGGGGGATGCGTTAATGGGGGAAAGAAGGCCCCCGGTGGAACCGGTGTTGTCCTTGGCGGAAAGGCGGCTTATTCCGTCAAAGGGGTATTTGCCCGCCACCACATCGTTCCAGTATTCCATGTTTTTAACCCCCAGCCTGTCGTCGGGCTTAATGTGCTGGTGAATCATAAAATAATCGTTACCCTTAATATCCCGCTGAACAATAAGGGAGCGGAAGCCGTATTCTACCCGGTCGTCTTTTTGGTAGTAGGCGGGGATCATGAACAGGGTGGATTGGGAGGTCCAGTCAAAAACGGAGTTATCCGCCGTAAAGGACAGCTGGGGGAAGCGGATGCCCACGCTTTTTTGGGAACTGTCCCAGTTAAGGGAAAATTGTTCCAGGGAAGAGGGGAGCCATTTCTTCATGGCCAAAAATTCGTTCCATTCCTCCATGTCTCCCTTGTAGGCCGCCACAATACGGTCGCAGGTAACCTCCATATCCCATTCATAGATATGCCTGTCGCTTGAATCCTGGCGGGTCATAAAAACCACCGGCCCGTTCGGCATGGGGAGTATGTAGGCCAACATGATCGAATCTTCAAAATCAAGGAGCCACCAGGTTTTGATCCATGTTCTGCCCTGGGCATCCCGGTATTCCGAGACCTCCACCGGGTCCCCAAAGGAAAGGATCCGGTATTTTCCCGTATTCCCCAGGGCCCGTTCCATGTTGACCCCGGAGAGGATCGTATCCATGACCGTTCTGGGGTTTGTATTAAGCTGTTCCAGCGAAGCTGACTTGGGCCGGCGGATCTTTATTAGATAAAATTCCGAAACCAGCGCCTCCAGTATCATGCCGTCGTCGTCCAGGGTAAAGGTCTTTACATCAAGATCCGAAATTTTCCATTGGTCGTCGTTCTTATCCACAAAGGAAAATTCAGGAAAATCCGTACTGACCGTTTGGTTAAGAATATACCGGTTATTGGGCCCCTCCAAATAAGCCGGAGCCTCCTCAAAAACCTGCTCCATGGCCCCGGGGTAATGGGCCTTGTAGGCTTCAAAGAGCGTGCGCCGAAGCTCTTTATACGGGGCAGGCAGGGCCGCATCGGCCTCGAAGACCCTGGTTACACGGTTAGCCAGAAGCAAATGGCTGTAGGTGTGCCGCCGCCTAAAATGGGTTGTACCGGCGGGGGTGGAAAGCAGTTCCCCCACGGGCAGGGAATAGAGAATATTGTCCCGCAGGGCTATGACCACCCCCAGGACTTTTCCTTCGGGGGTTACCAGGGGCCCCCCGGAATTACCGGGGTTGCCGTCGGCGGAGGATTTTAGCAGGTTCCAGCGGCCCTCTTCTTCTTCGGGGACCGTCCCCAGAACCAGGCCGTTCCGCACCACAATGCCCTCTCCCAGGGCGTTGCCGATGCTGTACACCTGGGAGCTTACGGAAAAGCCCGGGTCCAGTTCAAACCAGGAGCTGAAGGTCTTGTCCTTAACGGTGAAGACCAGAAAATCCTTTTCGTTGGAAGCCCTGACAACCCGGTCCACTTCGTGGACATTCCCGCCGGAATCCCGGATATAATATTCCGTAAAGACATCGCTTTCGTCGATTAAATCGATCACATGAAAGGCCGTTACCGCCTCGACGGCGGAGATTGCAAAGGCCGTACCGATAGAATAGTAGGCATCGCTGCGGATCGCATAGGGAATTACCGACCAGTCCAGTTCTTTATCGTACACCACGTTTTTTTCCACCGGCTTTTTTATGATCACCTCAAACACCGCATCCTTAATTAATGTCTGCAGTTTTGGGGAAAAACCGGCGCCGGCGGCGGGCTGCTGGGATTGGCAGGAAAAAAACAGAGCCGCCAGCGGCATAAGGATAAAAAACCGTCTTTTCATAACAAACTCCTTGAACGGAAATGCCAGGCCCCTTAGTATTCTGCAAATACCGCCCCCCTGTCAATCCGGATTCGCCGCTTGTCCATGGCAGGGGCCCTGCGGGAACCTGCCGTGAACAGGCTGCTAGGAGCCTGTCGCACTTCGTGGATTTTTTGCATATTCATGCAAAAACCCCGATTATCGGGCTCCTTTGGCAGTTTGCAAGGTATAAAAATTCACCTTCGTGAATTTTTATACAATTTGTGCGCGAAGCGCAACAAACTGCTAGGGCTCGTACCGGGCCATGCTTGCGGGGGTTTCGTAAACCTCCACCGCAGAAAGGAGCGCCGCCGCTTCTTTTGGCAGGAGCTTTCCCGCTTCTTCAAAAATATGGCGGGCTATACGTTCCGCACTGGGATTACCGGCAAAGACCTGGTTGTCGTTGAGGTTTGTATGATCCAGGGAAGAACAAACCTTCCTAAGGGCGGATTTTAACAGGGCAAAATCAAATACCATGCCCCCTTCGTCCAGGTCTTCGCCCCGGGCCCAGAGCCGGACCCGGTAATTATGGCCGTGGAGCTTTTCGCATTTTCCCTGGTACCGGCTTAAAAAATGGGCCGCGGCAAAATCCGCCTCAACCCGGACGCTGTACATGTACTATAGTATAGCGTATCATACACCAAATGTAACGATCCGGAGTAAAATGTGAGGCTCAATGACTTTTTTAACTCCAGAACCGCCGGTAAAGCGGGATTTATCGAAAAACAGGGGGAGGGGAATCCTTCTATCTCCGGCCTGGAATACGATTCCCGGCGGATCAAACCGGGGAATCTGTACTTTGCCCTGCCGGGGCTCCATGCGGACGGTCACCGTTTTATTGCCGGGGCCCTGGAAAAGGGAGCCGCGGCGGTAATCCACCAGACGCTGTTGGAGAAGATTGACGGCCTGGAAAATCTTACCGGCCCGAAGGCAGGGACCGGCAGGGTCCCCGGCCCCCCGGTATTTATCCGGGTGGCGGACTCCCGGTTTGCCATGTCCCCGGTGGCGGCGGCCTATTACGGCTTTCCCGGCGAAAAACTTACCCTGGCGGGGGTGACCGGTACCGAAGGAAAAAGCACCACCGTTTACCTTATCTGGCAGCTTCTGCGGCTGGCGGGAAAAAAGGCGGGATTTGTCTCCACCGTCCAATACTCCAGGGGCGGAGAAGCGGAATGGAACAGCGAACATCAAACCACCCCGGAGGCCCCCACGGTACATATGCGGCTGGCGGAAATGCTTGCCGGGGGCGCCGAATACGCCGTTATCGAGGCCAGTTCCCACGGTCTTTCGCCCCGGACCAACCGGCTGGGGGACCTTTTTTTCGACGCCGCGGTGATCACCAACGTAACCCACGAACACCTGGAATTCCACGGCACCTGGGAGCAGTACCGCCGCGATAAGGCCAACCTGTTCCGGTCCCTGGATCTTAGGGCGGACAGGGGAGGCGCAATTCCCCCCTTTGGGGTGATCAATAGGGACGATCCCAGCGCCCCCTACTTTGCCGCGGCCACAAAACAAAAAACCCGAAGCTTCAGCGCCCTTCCCGGCGCCCCGGAGGGGGCGGATCTGCGGATCCTTTCTATAGAAAGCGGCGCCGGAGGAAACCGTTACCGGGTGCAGATTGCCAAAAGCGGCGCCGCCGCGGTAATTGAAGATTCCCTGCCCGGGGCGTTTAACGCGGCCAATGTGCTGGCCGCCCTTCTTACCGTGTCGGGCCTGTTGAACACCGAGCCGGAGGAGCTTATCCCCCTGGTCCCATCCCTTAGGCCCGTCCGGGGCCGGATGACCCCGGTAAACCGGGGACAGCCCTTTGAAGTGCTGGTTGATTACGCCCATACTCCTTCGTCCTTCGAAGCGATCCTCCCCCCCCTGAGGGAACGGCTGGACAAGACCGGAGGCCGAATTATTACCCTCTTTGGTTCCGCCGGGGAACGGGACACAAAAAAACGGCCCGAACAGGGACGAATCGCCGCCCGGTGGTCGGACATTGTCATCCTAAGCGACGAGGATCCCCGGGGGGAAGACCCCATGACGATCCTGGAAGAAATTGCCGCAGGATGTGAGGGCCAAAAAACCGCCGGGGGCAAGGCCCTGTGCCGGGGGGAAAATCTTTTTCTTATTCCCCCCAGACCCAGGGCCATACGCCGGGCCTTTGCCCTGGCCGGGAGGGGAGATCTGGTCCTGCTGCTAGGCAAGGGCCATGAAAATTCAATTATCTATGGGGATCATACCGAAAAATACGACGAAATAACCGAGGCGGAAAAGGCCCTGGAAGAACAGGGCGGGCCGCCGGGTGATACCGGATATCCTATGCCGGGATGATCCTTCGCAGGGCAAGCCCGGAGGTATGGACCCTGTCTTCCAATGGAGCTCCCCGCCGCAAACCTCCCCAAGAACCCGCTGTCGCGGGGGAAGAAAGGCGGGTCCTTGGGTGTCAGACCCCACTGCGAATGAAAACCGCAGGCTTACGCTCCCCATATCCCCCTATTTTTTTCCCGCGTAATACGCCGGATACCATTTTTGAAACCAGACCGTAAATATGCCCATGACAAGGGAGCCCCCGGCGTTGACCAGTATGGCGTACCCGTACACACCCGCGGCCATGAGCA
>JAISLT010000076.1 GCA_031277165.1 Spirochaetaceae bacterium | reverse complement strand
GGCCCCCGAAAGGCCCGCGGACCGCAGGGCCATGTCCACGCAAAAGTCTATCACCGTGTTTTGGGAAACCGACACCTTTTTGCCCCGGAGATCCCCAATGCCGCCAATCCCGGACTGTTCCCCCGCGATAATGTAGAAGGGGGCGGAACAGCCGGAGACCAGCTTCAGGTCTATGCCCCCGGCCCTTTGCAGCAATGCGCCGGTATAATCGATAACGGTGCCGTCCACATTGCCGCTCTGGAAGGCCGCGTCCCGTTCCGTGGCCGCGTAAAACTTTTTGATCTCCAGCTTCAGGCCCGCCTGTCCGGTATAGCCCTCTTTTATGGCCACGGCCAGGGGCAGATAATCCATGGACGGCATAACCCCCAGGGTTAAGACCTCGGCACTTTCCTTCGCCGCGCAGGCGGAAAGAAAAACAAGCAAAAGGACAGAAAAAGGTTTCGTCATATGTAAATTTCCCCCATAAGAATCCCGCCGGATATACATTCCCTGGAATTAAACGTTCCCGTCATTTAATATCCTGCAGGTTGAACCGGAATTCAAATTCTTCGAGGTTTTGATTAAAACCAAAAAAGAACGGATACTGTACTATTCCCCGGGGGGGCAGGGGAGCGCCGCAGATAACGGTCTTTTGTATCAGCGCGGAGGAATTTTTCCGTATGGAAATTTTAGAAAGGGCCGTACCTCCCTGTTCTTCAAAGAGCGTTTCATTGTAGATAACGGTATGTGAATCGTAAACCCCCGAGGCATTTTGCCAATAGGGTTCCCCGTTTATCGTAAAATTCTGGTGCTGCTTTATGGAGGGGTATGTATCGTTAGGATCCTGGGGGTAAATGATAAAATAAAAAACCAGGCCGTCGGGGTGGGTGAAGGTTTGGGTTCCGTCAAAGATATAATTTTGCCGCTCCACCAGGGCAAGCACCACGGTTGACATCTTACCCCGTTTAGTTATGGGGATCCGGGAAACGGATTTTGAGGGGAAGCTGGTACAAGACAGGACTGTCAGCGCAAGGGCCAAAAAAAACGCCGTGAACCGGAAGTTTAGCCGTAATAACGGACCTTCTGTCATGGCAAGATTATACCGGCGGTAATAAAAAAAAGCTACACCCGTAATGTCCGTACTTGAAAGCCCCTTACTGTCCGAAACCCCGCTCCGCAGGGCCCTTGGGCGGCATCTTAACTTCCCGCCGCTTCATTCCAATGGCCGACTTTACGAATCTTCTGATTTCTGTAACGGACCAGTACTTCGGGGCGTCTGCCGCAGAGATCATCCAGATCCTGGATCAGTATTTTTTTTATAATTCCGGCGGCTTCATCGGGGTTGGTCTGGGCGCCCCCGGGGGGTTCCTGAATAATCCCGTTGATCACCTTAAAGTCAAGAAGATCGTCGCTGGTGATACGGAGCATCACCGCCGCATCCTTGGCTTTGGAGGCATCCCGAAGCAGTATGGAGGCGCATCCCTCGGGGCTGATAACCGAATAGATGGCGTTTTCCAGCATGTAGATCTTGTCTCCCACACATAGGCCCAGGGCGCCGCCGGAGCCCCCCTCGCCAATGATGATGCAGATCACCGGAGTTAACAGCTGGCTAAAATCCCGGAGGTTGCGGGCAATGGCTTCGCCTATGCCCCGTTCTTCCGCCCCCAGGCCGGGGTAGGCCCCGGCGGTATCCACCAGGGTAACTATGGGGCGGTGAAATTTTTCCGCCTCTTTGGCCAGCCGCAGGGCCTTCCGGTACCCCTCGGGGTTGGCCATGCCGTGGTTTCGGCGGACATTTTCTTTAAGGGTCCGGCCCTTTTGGTTTGCCAGAACCGTCACCGGCCGGGAATCAAGAAAGCCAATGCCCCCCACAATGGAGGGGTCATCTCCGAAGGCCCGGTCTCCGTGGAGCTCTATAAAATTATCAAAAATCCGGCTGATATAATCCATGGCATAGGGCCGCTCGGGGTGCCGGGCCAGTTCCACCCGTTTCCACACCGTTTCAAGTTTAGACTGGGATTGGATCTTTGTTTCCAGCCGAACCAGTTCTTCCTTGGCGTCCAGCCCTGCATTTTCAATAAGTTCCTTTAGTTCTTTTACCTTGCGTTCGATTTCGCCCATGTTAGCTCCTGTGGAGGTCGATCAGGGTAGAAATGATCCGCCGTTGATCCCGCCGGGGAACAATGGTGTCCACGAAACCTTTTTCCAGTTGGAATTCGGCCCGCTGGAATCCCTCCGGAAGGCTCTGCCGTATGGTCCCTTCTATAACCCGGGGACCGGCAAAACCTATCAGGGCCCCCGGTTCTGCCATAATCACATCCGCCAGCATGGCAAAAGAGGCGGTTACTCCCCCCGTGGTGGGATCGCAGAGCACAATAAAAAAGGGAACCCCCGCTTTATCAAGTTCCGCCGCGGCACTGGAGGTCTTGGCCATTTGCATCAGGGAAAATATTCCCTCCTGCATCCGGGCGCCTCCGGAGGTTGTGTAGATAAGAACCGGCAGCCGTTCTTCCGCCCCCTTGAGCAGGGCCCGGCTGACCTTTTCGCCCACCACGGATCCCATGGATCCCCCCATGAACTGAAAGGACATAAGCCCCAGTATAAGGGGTTTTCCCTCAATGGTGCAGGTCCCGGTAACCACCGCATCCTTCATCTGGGCCTTTGCTTCCGCTTCGGAAAGCTTTTCTTCATACCCGGAAAGATCAATGGGATTAAGGGATCGAAGGTTTGCGGAAAATTCAACAAAGCTTTCCGGGTCGGCGATGGATGCGATGCGTTCCGGCGGTTCCATCCGGTAGTGATAGCCGCAGGCGGGACAGGTCATAAGGGCCGCGGCCACGGCCTTTTCATCATAGGGGCCCCCGCAGTGGGGGCAGGTTTTTTCCTCTTTGCCGGTTTTAGTGGCCATTCTGTGGTTCCTTTTCTATTTCTTCCTGTATTTTTTCGTAGAAGGACGTACCAAATGTGCCGGAACGGAAACCGGGGTGGTTAAGGATCTTTTTTTGACGGTTGATATTGGTGGTGATCCCTTCGATGCGGAGTTCCTCCAGGGCCCTGTTCATCCGGGCCAGGGCATGGGGACGGTCCCTGCCGTGGACAATAAGTTTGCCCACCATGGAATCGTACTGGGGGGGGACGGAGCAGCCGGTGTAGAGAAACGAATCAAACCGAACCCCGGGCCCGCCGGGAATTTCCAGGCGGCTGATCTTTCCGGGGGAGGCGGCATTGATCCGGCATTCCATCGCCCAGCCCCGAAGATCCACCCCGGCGGGATCAAGTTCCATCCGCCCTTCGGTACAGGCCAGGATCTGCTGACGGACAATGTCAACGCCGCTGACAAACTCGCTTACCGGGTGTTCCACCTGAATGCGGGCGTTTACTTCCATAAAATAAAACGCGTCGTTTTCCACAAGAAATTCTATGGTGCCCGCCCCCCGGTATTTTAATTCCTTAAAGAGGGGAACCGCTCCGGCCCTCATGGCCCGGCGCATCTCTTCCCTTACCCCCGGAGAGGGACTCTCTTCAATAAGTTTCTGGTGGTTCTTCTGGACCGAACAATCCCGCTCCCCCAGAACCGCCACGGTTCCCCCGCCGTCCGCCAGAATCTGCAGCTCCACATGCCGGGGGTTTTCCAGGTATTTTTCGATAAACACCGTACCGTCGGCAAAATTGGCCTGGGCTTCGTATTTGGCAATGCGGATATTTTCCGCCAGATCCGCCGGGTTGTGAACTATCCGCATCCCCTTGCCGCCGCCGCCGGCGGCGGCCTTGATGATCACCGGAAAGCCCAGCTTTGCCGCGGCCGCTTCCACTCCGCCGGATCCCCCCGGGCCCCCGGCGGAATCCGCCGCGGGGTCCACCGCCCCGGTTCCGGGCGTAACCGGCAGGCCGTACTTTTGGGCGGTGGCCCTGGCCTCGACCTTGTCCCCCAGCAGTTCTATGACCTGCGGGTCCGGGCCGATAAAGATAAGGCCCTGATCCTGGACCAGCCGGGCAAATTCGGCGTTTTCCGAAAGAAAACCCACCCCGGGGTGGATCGCCTCGCAGCCCGAATGCAGGGCCGCCATAATAAGGCTTTCCCTGCGAAGGTAACTCTTGGCCGAGGGGGGGGGGCCCACGCAGATGGCCCTGTCGGCAAGCCGCACATGGAGGCTGTCCGCATCGGCGGTGGAATAGACCCCCACCGTTTCGATGCCCATTTCCCGGCAGCTCCGGATGATCCGCACGGCGATTTCTCCCCGGTTGGCAATAAGAAGCCGTTTTATCACGTATAGATCCAGTAGCCTAATGTAGCCGTTTTACTTCAAACAGTTCCTGGCCAAATTCGACCAGATCCCCTCCGGCGGCCTTAACCTCGACGATCTCGCAGTCAAATTCCGCCTCCAGATGGTTCATCATTTTCATTGCCTCCAGGATGCATAGGGTGTCCCCTGCCTTAACCTTGGATCCGGGCCGCACAAAGGGGGGGGCGTCGGAACTTGGGGAGGGGTAGAAGGTTCCCACAATGGGGCTGATGATGCACTCCCCCCCTGCGGCAGGCCCCTGGACGGAACGGCCCTGACCGGGTCCGGATGCCGCCGGATGCGGCGTAACCGGTGCGGGCAGGCCCAGGTGTACCGGCTCATGGCCGGCGGGGGCTGCTGCGGAAAAAGCTTCCTTTCGCAGGACAAGACGGCTGTTCCCGTCGCTTAGATCAAGCTCGCCGATATTGCTTCCGGAAAATTTATCTATCAAGGTTAAAATAATTTTTTCGTCCATGGCTTATTCTCCAGGGTTATACGCCGTTCTTTCATGGTTATACGCCATTTTTCCAGGTTATGCACCGTTCTTCCAGGTTATGCATCCCATGTCAAATTCCCGAAGGATCCACATCATCTTCGTAGTTAATTCCTTCCACGTCGAATCCGTGGGCCTCAAGAAAGTCGTGCTTAAAACCCTCCACATCGGTTAAATCCCGGACGTTTTCCTCCGTTACCTTATCCATGCGGTCCAGGGTTTCTTTTTGTACATCCTCCCGCATTTCCCGGTCGTCGATGCGGATCCGTCCATCGCCGTCCACGGGAACCTTGGCGGGATCCAGGGCCGATTCGCCGGTGTAAAGCCTGTCTTTGTAAAGCCGAAGGATCTGTTCAATGCAGCCTTCGTGGAGTCCCCTTTCTTTCATAACCTTGAACAGGCATGATACATAAAAGGGGATAATGGGGATCACCGCGCTGGCCCTGGTTACAAGGGCTTTGTTTACCGATATCCAGGCCCGTGCTTTGCCGCTTTGGTTAATGGCCGCCGCGGCCCGTTCCAGATCCTGTTTTGCCCGGCCTATGGTTCCGTTCTTGTAGATTTCCCAGGAAAGCTCCGGCCCCAGGTAGGTATAGGCCACGGTTCTGGTGGAGGGAGTCAAAAGACCCTCCGCATCCAGGGCCCGGATCCACAGTTCCCAATCTTCTCCTCCCATTACTTTAATGGTATTGGCAATTTCCTCTTCCGTGGCCTTTTCCACCGATGCGGCGCCAATTTTTCCGGTCATCATATCCAGGGTGGCCCCCGAATAGGCTTTGCCTATGGGTTTGATCACCGAGCGGTACATGATCCCCGTTTTAGGATCGGTCCGTACCGGCGAAGCCAGGGAATAGACAATAAGGTCAAGCTTGGGGGGAATTCCTGCCGCCGCCGCCGCTTCCCGCAGGGCCCCTGCGGCTTCGGTTTTGATGCCGTCAGAAAAGGCATCTCCGTCCAGGGTCTTTGCGGCCAGGGCTGCCGCCGCCGCTTCCCTGTCGAAGGCCAGGTTGTTATACCAGCCGGGGGTTCCGGGTTTTGTGGCGGAGCCGGGTTTTTCAAAGGAAACGCCCACCGTGGCGGCGCCGTATCCAAAGGCGGCGGCAATGCGGCTGGCAAGGCCGTACCCGGTGGAGCACCCCAGCACCAGTACCAGCCGTGGGGTCCCCGCCGGGGCCGGATCGTCCCCCCCCGCAAAGCTTTTTTTCACATGGCCGATCTGGTTCTTTACCACCCGGACGCACCCTGCGGGGTGACTGTTAATGCAGATATTGTTACGGATCATGGGTTTAAGTATCATTGGTTCTCCTTATGTATTATGCATCGGGCCTACAAGGCAGAGCCATTCGGCTTCGGCGGCAAGCTCCTCCCCCACGTATGCTTTCCCCCCCTGTTTGATCATTTTAGGGGAAAATCGCAGGGTGGTAATTTCCGATCTAACTTCCTCCCCGGGCCGCACCTGACGGCGGAATTTTACCTTGTCCACCGACGCAAGGAAAAAAAGCGCATCCGCGGACAACTTTCCCTGTTTCCGCAGCCCCGCCCCGCCGGACTGGGCCAGGGTCTCCACAAGGATCACCCCCGGCACCACCGGGTATTGGGGAAAGTGGCCGGGGAAGAAAAATTCATCTTCGCCAAACACATGCCGGGCGACGATCTTTTCATCATCCAGCGAGACAATTTCGTCCACAAACAAAAAAGGTTTTCTATGGGGCAGCAATTGTTCTATTTCGGCGCCCGTTCCGGTTTCAATGCTCATTCCAGCCTCCAGCCTGCCGGCCAATCCATGGGCGGTTTCAAAACAGTCCGGGAACCTTGGATTTCAACCGCTGGGTTTTGTTGCTTCGCCCATAAATTTATAAAAATTTACAAAAGTGAATTATACCCTGCAAACTCCATCGGACCCAAGGTCCGCAGCAGCCCGGTAATCGTGGTTTTGACGGCTTTTTCAACGAAGAAAGCTGCCAAAACCTACAGGTGCAACAGGCCGCTAGTATTTTTTAAACACAACCACCCCGTTGTGTCCGCCAAAACCAAGGTTCCCCGAGGCGGCGGCGTTTACCGTACCATACTGGACATGGTTGGGTACATAGTCCAGGTCACATTCAGGATCGGGGTTGTCCAGGTTAATGGTGGGGGGAAAAAATCCCTGCTGAATAGCCAGCACGCAGGTAATTGCCTCCATACCCCCGGATCCTGCCACACAGTGGCCGGTCATGCTTTTAAGGCTGGAGATTTTCAGCCTGTAGGCGTGATCCCCAAAGGCCCCTTTGATCATCCGTGTTTCGGTCGGATCGTTTATCTCTGTGGAGGTACCGTGGGCATTATAGTACTGGATGTCCCCGGGGACAAGCCCCGCATCCTTGATCGCACCGGTAATGGCCTTGCTGCCTCCGATACCAGTGGGATCCGGCGATGTGATATGGTATGCGTCCGCGCTGACGCCGTAACCGGCAAATTCCGCCAGGATTGGGGCCCCCCGTCCCCTGGCATGATCTTCGCTTTCCAGGATTAGAATTCCCGCGGCCTCCCCCAGGACAAAGCCGTCCCTGTCCCTGTCAAAGGGCCGGCTTGCTTTTTCCGGCTCGTCGTTGTGAATGGTTGAAAGGGTCTTTAGCATTAGGAAACCGCCAAACCCAAAGGGGGTTATGCAGGATTCGGAACCCCCGGAGATGACCACGTCGCAGCGGCCGGAACGGATCAGGTCCAAGGCCTGTCCCAGCGCATCGGTGCCGGAGCTGCAGGCGGTTACCTGGGTAAAGGCCGGCCCCCGGGTGCCGTAGATCATGGAGATGTTCCCCGCCGCCTCGTTGTTGATCATCATCGGTATGGTCAGGGGCAGCATGCGCCGGGGACCCTGGGTAAGAAGCTTCTGGAAGGATTCGCTGACAATCTCAAACCCCCCGATGCCGTTGCCCAGGACAACCCCGGTCCTGTCCGGATCGCTTTTTAGCTGCCGGGATCCTTCTTCGTTTGGAGCGGTCTCCGCTGTCAGCCCCGCCTGCCGCAGGGCCTGATCCGCCGCGGCCACGGCAAATTGGGTAAACCGGGCCATTTTTCGCCGGTCCTTTTTTTCTATCCAGCGATCGGGATCAAAGTCCTTTACCTCTCCGGCGATCTTCGCATCGAAATTGGTCACATCAAAGGCGGTGGTCCGGGCGATCCCGCTCTTTCCTGCTTTGATGGACCGGGTAAATTCTTCCAGGGAATTTCCAATGGGCGAAATTACCCCCATTCCGGTAACTACAACTTTCCGCATGATCTGCTCCTTACATAAACATGCCGCCGTCGACGGCAAAAACCTGTCCGGTAATATAGGCCGAATCGTCCGATGCAAGGAAAAGGGCCGTCCCGGCAATGTCCCCGGGCTTGCCCATGCGCTTTAGGGGGATCTGCTCCACCATCTTTTCCTTTAGGGTGTCCTCCAGGGCCTTTGTCATGTCCGTTTCGATAAACCCCGGGGCAATGGCGTTGACCCGGACATTCCGGGGGGCGGTTTCCCGGGCCAGGCTCTTGGTAAGGCCGATAAGCCCCGCCTTACTGGCCGCATAATTTGCCTGGCCCCCGTTACCGTGGATTCCCACCACGCTGGACATGTTAATGATCGATCCCCTTCTGTTCCGTATCATGTCCCTTCCCAGGGTACGGGCGATCATAAAGGCCGAACTGAGGTTTACATCCAAGACCCGGCGAAAATCTTCCAGGGTCATGCGGAAGGCCAGGTTGTCCCTGGTAATACCGGCGTTATTCACCAGAATATCAAAGGTCCCCGCTTCTTTAAGAGCCTGGGTACTTATCCCTTCCACGGCCTCCACATCGGACAGATCCGCGGAAATCCAATGGAATTTCCCCGCCGCCGCTTCTATCCGGCTGTTAAGGTCCTCCGGCGGCCTGGTCCCCAGTCCCCAGATTTCCGCCCCCTCGGCCAGAAACAGATCGGCGATGGCCCTGCCGATTCCCCGGGATGCGCCGGTTATAAGGGCCTTTTTGTTTTCCAGTTTCACGACAGCTCCTTTATGCAGTTAAGAATTTCTTCCAGGGTCCCCCCCCCGTGGGCGGGAATTTCCGTGCCGGTTTCGCGCCACAGGCCCTGCAGAACCCGGCCCGGTCCGGTTTCAATGACCGCGCCGGGCCTGCGGGCCAGTATGGCGGCCTCTATCTCTGTCCACCGGACCCCTTCCACAATCTGCCGCAGGGCCAGTTTTTTAAGTTCCGCCCCGGTTTGTACCGCCTTTCCCGTGACATTGGAAAAGACAGGGATCGGGGGATCCGCAAAGGCCGTTTGTTCCAAAACCGGGGCAAAGGCCTCCGCCGCTTCTTTCATCAGGGGTGAGTGAAAGGGTCCGGCAACCTGGAGGCGGACAAAGCGCCGGGCCCCCGCGGCAAGGAACAGTTTTTCCGCCTGGGCCAGGGCCGGGGCGCTTCCCGAGACCACGGTTTGCCTGGCGGAATTGATGTTGGCGGCGTAGAGCTCCCCCGGTAAAAGGCCCGTTTTGATCCATTCCCCGATAAGGGCTTCAACCTGTTCCGGGGAAAGTCCCAGCACTGCGGCCATGCCGGGGGAAGGGTCCGTCCCCTTCGCCATGCGGTCCACCGTCCCCTGCATGGCCCGGCCCCGTTCTTTGGTAAGGCGGAAACAGTCCTCCGGGCTGATTACCCCGGCGCAGGCCAGGGCTGGGTATTCCCCCAGGCTAAAGCCCGCGCAGGCGGCGGGGTATATCCCCCGTTCTCTAAGAAAGGCCGCGGCGGCTAAGGATACGGCGCTCATCGCGGGCTGGGAAATGTCGGTCCGTTTAAGGGTTTCCCCATCGGATTCCCCCAAAAGGTGTACCATGTCCAATCCCAGGACTGCCGAGGCGGTATCAAAGACCTCCTTGGCCGCCGGGGAGGAATCGATTAAATCCAGTCCCATGCCGGGGTATTGAGAACCCTGGCCGGGGAATAAAAAGCAAAGGTTCCCTACCATCGGATCAAATTTCCCCCGTAGGTAAGTCCGCCCCCAAAGCCCACGGTTATGATCAGGTCCCCCCGCCGCAGCTGTCCCGAGCGGTTTAGTTCGTCCAGGGCAATGGGGATCGATGCCGAGGAGGTGTTGGCGTATTCTTCCATATTAAGGTAAAACTTTTCCTCCGGTATTTTAAGCCGTTTTCCCGCGGCCTGGATTATCCGGGCGTTCGCCTGGTGGGGAATAATCCGGGCAATATCGTGGATGGTTAAAGATTCTTCCTCCATAAACTGTTCTATGGTTTCGGTGATAACCTTAACGGCAAAGTTATACACGGCGTGGCCGTTCATTTCCACATGGGGGGGAATATCCACGGTTTCGCCGGGCTTCCAGGGATTCCGGGAGCCTCCCCGGCGTATGATTAGGTTTTCCCACCCCGACCCGTCGGCCCCCAGGATCGTGCGGAGCAGGCCCCGGCGGCCGCTTGAAACCGCTTCGCCGGGTTCTTCCTGTTTGCCGTCCTGTTTTTCCAGAAATACCGCCCCGGCGCCGTCCCCAAAGAGTACGCAGGTTCCCCGGTCGTTCCAGTTGGTAATCCGGGAAAGGGTTTCGGCGCCGATGACCAGGGCCCGTTTACGCCGGGGATCCGCCAAAAGCAGGGCCGCGGCTGTTTCGATGCTGTAGATAAAACTGCTGCAAGCCGCCGCTAGATCCATGGCGGCGGCTTTTTTTGCCCCAAGCTGGTGCTGGACAAGGCAGCATGTGGGGGGACAGCCGTAATAGTCCTGGGTGGTGGTTCCCAGGACAATAAAATCCAGGGTTTCGGCAAGCTTTTCGGGGTCCGTTTCCCCAACTTCGGCCCTTTCCACGGCGAGTTTTAGGGCCCCCCGGGCCGCTTCAACGGCCAAATCGCTTACCGAAATAGTCTCCGGGGCTATATGCCGGGCGCCGATGCCGGTGTGGGAGCGGATCCACTCGTCGCTCGTATCAATCTGTTCCGCCAACTCCTTGTTGCTTACCCGCGTGGAGGGGACGGCCCTGCCGGTTCCGGCTATTTTAATCACCATGGATTTTCCATGACATTTTTCCAAAATTTGTCATCATTCTAGGGTAATTTTTTTCCCCGGCCTTGTCAAGTAAGGGGAGCGCCCAGGAGTTTGTCGCACTTCGTATGTAAAACCTCAAAAAATCGCCGATCAGGCGATTTTTTGCCCTGCAAAGTCCATCGGACCAAAGGTCCGCAGCAGCCCGCTAATCGGGATTTTTTGCATGAATATGCAAAAAATCCCCGAAGTACGACAGGTTCCTAGGGCTCCGGCGGGATGCGGCGGCGGTGCTTGACAGATCCGGCATTTTAAGGCATATTTTGGACCTACGGGGTTTTCCCGAACATAGAAGGGTGTAACAATGGATACGGTATTTATTAAACCAGCCAAGGTGGAACGGAAATGGTTTGTCATTGACGCCGAAGGCAAGGTTTTAGGACGGGTTGCGGCCAGGGCTGCGGCCATTGTCCGGGGGAAGGAAAAGGCTATTTTTGCTCCCCACCAGGAACTGGGTGATTTTGTGATAATAGTCAATGCCGAAAAGGCGGCAATTACCGGCCGGAAGGCGGTACAAAAGCTTTATTACCACCACACCGGTTATGTGGGGGGGCTTAAGTCGGCCACCTACGAAAGGCTTTCCGCCAGGCACCCCGCCGCCCCCATGCAGTTGGCGGTCAAGGGAATGCTTCCCAAGGGGCCCCTGGGCAGAAAGCTGCTTAAGAACATAAAGGTCTATGCGGGACCTGAGCATCCCCATGCGGCTCAGAATCCCCAGCTTATCAATCTGTAAGAGGTGGAAGGGTGATAAAGAATCTTGGAATCGGTACGGGCAGACGGAAAACCTCCGTCGCCAGGGTGTATGTCCGGGATGGGTCCGGCAAGGTTGTTATTAATGGCAAAGATCTGGTCCAGTACTTTCCCCAGAGTGAGCATGCCATGATGGTCCGTCAGCCTTTAATGGTAACCGCCGGCGAAAATAAATTTGACGTGCTTATCAATGTCTACGGCGGCGGCTCCAACGGGCAGGCCGGCGCCTGCCGCCACGGTCTGGCCCGGGCCCTCTGCCAGGTTGATGTGGGGAATGTTGTTTCCCTGCGAAACAACGGCTTTCTTACCAGGGATCCCCGGATGGTGGAACGGAAAAAATACGGCCAGCGGGGGGCCCGGCGGCGCTTCCAGTTCAGCAAACGCTAAGGGTTTGCCTCGTTTTACCCGCAAAATCCATACCCCGCGGAATGGCCGTACCCTGCAGGCCGGTCCTGCCCTCCGGGGTGGTCCTGCCCCGCCCATTAGGGCAGGCGGCGGGGCCGTTTTTTCAATAGAAACAAGCGTGCAGCCCCACCGGTGCAGTAAAATGCCGGGATCCCCCCCTGCCCCCGGAGGCGGCGGCGCCTTCTAACTATGGAGGGGGTAACCGTTGAATCGGTCAAGCGAAACCGGGACAGTATAAGCCTGGACTTTGATGACGGTTCGGTTGTAACGGCGGGTCTGGCGTATCTGCCCCCGGAGTACGCCGATCTGTGTCCCGGCGCCGTTCTGGGGGAAGAAGCCGCGGCAATCCTGCGGCACGGAGAAAACTGTCTGGCCGCGGAAAGGGCCGCCCTGCGCCTTATCACCAGGGCTGAACAATGCGCCCTGGGGCTTACCCGTAAGCTGGAGCAGAGGAAGCACGGCCCCGCCGCGGTTAAGGCGGTGCTTGACCGGCTTCTGGGGCTGGGCCTGGTGGACGACCGCCGGTATGCGGAACTCTGGCTTAAATTTCCGGTCAGCCGGGGCTCCCGGGGGCCCCGGATCCTTAGGGCGGCGCTCCGGGCCAAGGGCATAGACCGGGAAACCGCCGAGGCCGCCCTGGAAGCGGCCCTGGCGGGGGAAGCGGAACTAAAACTGCTTGGGCGCTGCCTAAAAAAAGCCCCCCGGGGAAAACAGCCGGAACAATCCGGTTCGGAGATTAGGTATTTTCTTAAAACAGAGGGCTTTTCCACCGCGGCCATTGAAGGATACTTTGACGGCACCAATTGAATTTGCCCCAGGGGTTTGTTCTAAAAGCCGAAGTTTTAGGAAAACTCTATTGACAAAAAGATATAAATGCAGGATATTACCTAGTAATCCGATGTTTTTTATCGGATATATTCTTTGAAGGAGAGGATAATGAAAAAACGGACATTTGTGACGGCCATATTGGGGGGCTTCTTGCTGCTTGGTATTCTGGCCGGATGCGGTAAAAAGGAACAGACGGCCACGGAGACTCTGGTACGGATAGGCCTTATGGGGGAAGAACTCCGTCCGGCCTGGAGCAAGGCCGCGGAGGCCCTGGCTGCCGAGGGCATCACCGTGGAGTTGGTTAATTTTAGCGATTATGCGGTTCCGAACCGGGCCCTGGCGGACGGGGATATTGAGCTTAATTCCTTCCAGCACGACGCCTTCCTGCAGAACGAGATCGCCAACAACGGGTACCAGATTAGCGCCTTTGGCAATACGGTGATCTTTTTCCTGGGCGTCTATTCCAACAAGATCAAGGCCCTGGAGGAACTTAAAGACGGGGATACCATTGTGATCATGAACGATGCCACCAACGGCGGCCGGGCCCTAAAGGTGCTGGAATCCGCCGGGGTGTTTTCCCTGGATCCCTCCAAGGGAAATACCCCCACGGTGAACGATATTGTGGATAATCCCAAGAATATCAAGATCGTGGAGGTGGACGCCGCCCAAACCTACCGGACCCTGGACGACCCCCAGGTGGCGGCCGCGGTGGTGAACTCCAACTTTGTGGTGGACGCCGGGGGGGTTCCTCTGGAGGATGCGATCTATATTAAACCCATCGATCCCGAGGCGGATAAACCCTACATCAATATTGTGGTAGGCCGGAACGAAGACCGGGACAACGAAACCTATAAAAAGGTGGTTGCGGCCTTTCAGACCGAAGCGGTAAAGAAGGTAATCGAAGAAGAGCCGCCCCTCACGGGGATTGCCCTTCCCGCATGGTAGAATCCGGTATATACTACTGTTTTGTCACGCAGCCCTAATAGGGGCTGCGTGAGGTTCATGGGGGGGTGCAATGAAACTGCCGGAAGAACTTCTTGGCGCCGCACAGGCGTACCGGAAGGAAATACAAAAAAAACTTAACATAGGGCATGAGTTTCTGTACCTTTCCCAGGATGACGTTAAAAGCATCCCCGTTACGCCGGCGGAAATTCTGGACCGCACCGAAAGGGCCCTTATTGCCTACAGCGCTAAAAAGGTAGACATGCCTTCCAAAATAGCCCTGCACCCCATCACCGACACTTTTTTCCATGCCATGCCCGCCTATGCGCCGGAGGAATTTGCCGTGGGAATTAAGTGGGGGTCCTGCTACCCCGGCAACCGGGACACATACGGCTTTCCCCAAGCCCAGGGGCTTATTATCTACAGCGATCATCTTTCGGGCCTTCCCCTGGCGGTGCTGGACTGCAAGTATGTCACGGAGATCCGGACCGCGGCGGTTACCTACACGGCGATCAAGTATCTGGCCCCGGGGGATGCGGAAACCTTTGGGATGATAGGCTGCGGCGTCGAGGGCCGGCAGCATGTAAAAAACATAGAAACGGTGCTGCCCAAGGTAAGGACCATTTATGTATACGATATTTACGAAGGGGCCGCAGATAAGCTTATAGAGGATTATCAAAAAAACACCACGGCCAAGATTGTTAAGGCCCCCTCCTATGAAGAACTGGTAAAAAATTCCGCCGTTATTGTTTCCGCCACCGTGGCCGCCGAAGGATACCATCCGGTCATAGAGGACCGGTGGATCTCCGGCGGAAAGACCATCCTTTTGTGCGAGGGCCATACCCTGTACCAGGACAGCATTTTTAAGCGGGCCGATAAGTACATTGTGGACAGCCGGGAGCAGGTGGAACAGTTCGCCGCCTACGGTTTTTATCCCTTCGGGCATCCGCCTATTTACGCCGAAACCGGGGAAGTGGCCGCGGGCCGGGTTCCGGGGCGGGAAAATCCGGAGGAACTGATTATTGCCAATAACTTCGGCATGGCGGTGGAGGACATGTTTGTACTCCGGCTGCTCTTTGACCGGGCCCTGGAACATGCCGTGGGGTTACGGCTGCCCCTTTAGGCGGGAGCGCAGATGATACAACTAGTTGATGTGGATAAGACCTTTCATATTCCCGCCGCCGCGGCCTCCGACGGCAAACCCCATACGGTCCACGCGGTGCAAAAGGTAAGCCTTTCCATTGAAGCGGGGGATATTTTTGGGGTCATAGGGTTTTCCGGGGCGGGAAAAAGTACCCTGGTCCGGTGCATTAACCTGCTGGAACGGCCCGACGGGGGAAAGGTGCTGGTGGACGGGGAAGATTTAACCAGCCTTTCTACTGCGGAACTGCGGCACCGGAGAAAAAAAATCGGAATGATATTCCAGCACTTTAACCTGTTCCGTTCCCGGACCGTGGGGGGGAATGTGGCCTTTTCCCTTAAATACACGGGAATGAAAAAAGAGGCCCTCCGGGGCCGGGTGCGGGAACTGCTGGAACTGGTGGGTCTTTCGGACAAGGAACATGCCTATCCGTCCCAGCTTTCGGGGGGCCAGAAGCAAAGGGTCGGCATAGCCCGGGCCCTGGCGTCCAACCCCCGGGTGCTGCTCTGCGACGAAGCCACCAGCGCCCTGGATCCCCAGACTACCCGGTCTATCCTAAGTCTGCTTAAGGAACTTAACAAAAAGCTGGGGCTTACCATTGTTATTATTACCCACGAGATGCAGGTGATTAAGACGATCTGCAGCCATGCGGCGGTTATGGACCAGGGGATGATCGTGGAACAGGGGCCGGTGTTTGATATTTTTTCCAACCCCCAAAAACAGATTACCCGGGACTTTGTGGCCGCCACTTCCCATCTGTACAAGATCTACGATCTTTTGGAAGAGGCCTCCCCGGTGATAAAACTACAGCCCGGTCAAATGCTTGCCCACTTTAGCTACCGGGGCCGCAACACCGTGGACGCCCTGATCTCCACCGCCTCTATTAAATTTAATGTTAAGCTTAATATTATCTTTGGGGATCTGGATATTATCCAGGATACTCCCATAGGGGGGCTTATTATCATTATGGAGGGCGAAAAAGATGCCCTGGAAGAAACCATACGGTGGTTTACCGGCGGGGCCGTAACGGTAGAAATTTTAAAGAGGGGAGAAGAAAATGGGTGAGTTATTAAAAACCCTTATGCCCAATGTGACAGCCCGGTTTCCCGAACTTTTTCGCAGCTGCCTTGAGACCCTGTACATGGTGGCGGTAACGGGGCTTGTTTCCTTCATCACGGGCCTGGTTTTTGCGGTGGTATTAACCGTAACCAGGCAGGGGGGGATACTGCAAAATCTTCCGCTTTGGACGGTGTTGGATAAGATCATTAATTTTTTCCGTTCTGTGCCGTTTATTATTCTTATTGCCCTGCTTATTCCCCTTACCCGGATCCTGGCGGGGACCGCCATAGGGGTTAAGGGGGCCATCCCGCCGCTTATATTCGGAACCGCCCCGTTTTTTTCCCGGCAGCTGGAAAGCGCCCTGGCGGAAATCGACCGGGGCTCCATCGAAGCGGCCCAATCCATGGGGACCGGGCCCATGGGAATTATCTTTAGGGTTTATCTTAAAGAAAGCATTCCGGGGATCATCCGGGGGGTAACCATCACAATTATCAGCCTTATTGGCCTTACCGCCATGGCAGGGGCCGTGGGGGGCGGAGGGCTGGGGGACTTTGCGATCCGTTATGGGTACCAGCGCTACCAGACCGACATTACCGTGGTTACGGTGATTATCCTGATCCTCCTGGTAACGCTGGTGCAAGCCCTGGGTAATTTCTTTGCCCGGCGTTCCATGCACTAAGGGAGGGCCGTCCGTGCAGTACGAGGGAACCAATAATGAATAGACGGGTAACGATTATCGGCACGGGAAACGTGGGGGCCGCCACGGCCTTTTCTCTGGCGGTTCAGGGACTGGTCAGCGAGATGGTCTTGATCGACGTAAAAGAAAAAAAATCCCAGGGGGATGTGCTGGATCTAAAGGATGCCACGGCGCGGCTTCCGGTACAGCTTAAACTATGGGCCAATGACTGGGCCAGAGCCGGGGAAAGCGGCATTGTCATTATCTCCGCCGGTCCCCTGCCCAGGCCGGATCAAACCAGGCTGGACACCCTGGAGGACGGCAGGGGAATTATCAACGAAGTGATCCCCCGGCTTTACAAAGAAGGCTTTGGGGGAATTATTATTAACATCACCAATCCCTGCGATGTAATTTCCCACCATATCTGGTTAAAGGCCCAGGAATGGGACCCCCCGCCCGGCGGGGGAAGAATTTTCGGGACCGGTACATCCCTGGATTCCCTGCGGCTGCGCAGGATCCTGGCGGAGCTCTGCGAAGTGGCCCCCTCCAGCGTGGAGGGCTATTCCATGGGTGAACATGGGGATTCCCAGATGGTACCCTGGTCCCAGATCCGCATCGGGGGAAAGCCCTTCTTGGAACTGCGGGAAACGGAACCCCGCCTAAAAAAAGAAGAACTTTCGGATCTGGTTTACAAAACCGGCTATGCGGGCTGGGAGGTGCTTCTTCGCAAGGGCTATACAAACTACGGAATTGCCTCCGCCGCCGCGGATTTGGTCCGGGCGGTGTTTAACAATGAAAGGCGGATTATCCCCGTGTCCGCCCTGCTTAGGGGTGAATACGGCCTTTCGGATCTTCACATAGGGGTCCCCGCGGTGATAGGCGCCGCCGGGGTAGAAAAAATTGTGGAACTGAATTTAACCGCCGAAGAGCTTGGGTTCTTTCATAAATCCGCCGGGGTAATTAAATCCTATATCGGCAGGCTATAGAACATTTTCTAAAACCCTGTTAGTTTTGGCTTACATAACCCCGTATTAAAGGCCGGTGTATAAGGAGTTAAAGATGCCCGCCACCAGTAAGCACACCCGGGGCTTTACCGAATCGGTGATACGCCGCATGACCCGGATTGCCCTAGAAAATGGGGCCATCAACCTGTCCCAGGGTTTTCCCGATTTTGATCCCCCCAAGGATCTTACCGCCGCCCTGGGGCGCCTTGCCCCCTCGGGTCCCCACCAGTACGCCATTACCTGGGGGGCGGCAAATTTCCGGGAAGCCCTGGCCCGCAAGCAGAGCCGCTGTATGGGCATCCCCGTGGACGGGGATAGGCATATCACCGTTACCTGCGGTTCCACCGAGGCGATGATAGCCGCGATGATGAGTACGGTAGACCCCGGCGACAGGGTGGTTGTTTTTTCCCCCTTTTACGAAAACTACGGCGCCGATGCGATCCTCTCCGGTGCGGAGCCCCTGTATGTCCCCCTGTTTCCCCCGGATTTTTGCTTTGACCGGGCCCTGCTCCGCCGGGCCTTTGAGCAGCGTCCCAAGGCGCTTATCCTTTGTAATCCCAGTAATCCCTCGGGCAAGGTTTTTACCCGGGAAGAGCTGGAGTATATCGCGGCCCTGGCGGAGGAATTTGACACCTGGGTAATTACCGACGAAGTATACGAGCACATTGTGTACAGCCCCGGAAAACATCTGTACTTTGCCTCGCTGCCGGGTATGGCGGGCCGGACCATCAGCTGTTCCTCCCTTTCTAAAACCTATTCTATTACCGGCTGGCGTCTGGGCTACACCATCGCCGCCGAGGAAGTTACCGGGATTATCCGCAAGGTCCACGATTTTCTTACCGTGGGCGCCGCCGCCCCCCTAATGGAAGCGGCGGTGACCGCCCTGAATTTTCCCCTTAGCTACTACGACGAAGTTCTGGCATCGTATACGCGGAAGCGGGATATTTTTCTTCATTGCCTGGATCAGGCGGGGCTGCGGTATATAAAACCCCAGGGCGCCTATTATGTGATGGTGGACATAAGCGAATTCGACAAAACCGGCGACACCCGCTTTTGTGAATGGCTTGCCAGGGAAGTAAAGGTGGCCGCTGTTCCCGGCTCCAGCTTTTTTAAACCCCTGGAAGACGGCGCCCAGGTAAATCATCTTATCCGCTTTCATTTTGCAAAAAAAGAAGAAACCCTCCGTTCCGCCGGGGAACGGCTTAAAACCCTGCGGTCCCTCTGGGCTTCCAGGGGATATTGACATGAAAGAACAAGGGGATGGTTCAACGGCCCCGGCGCTTAAACCGGGCTGCCTGGCCCTTTACCGGGGCCGTCCCGCCTTGGTTACAGAAACGGGAGAAAAGATAAGCATAGTCCGGGAAAACGAAACCCTTAAAGTCCGGGAAAAAGACATCGAAGTTCTTCATCCCGGCCCCTTGTCCAGTCTGGCGGAATTGGACAATCCCCTTTTAGGCGCCGCCGGTTCCGGGGCGGATTCTGTTTCGGATACCACCGGCTCCGGGGTACCTCCGGGGGAGGCCGCCCTTGCGGGCTCGGATCTGCGGGACGCCTGGGAACTGATTGAAGCCGGTGGAGGAAGCGTTACCCTTAAGGATCTGGCGGAGCTTGTGTTCGGTACATTTACCCCCCGGAGCGCCTGGGCTGCCTGGTTGATCCTGGACAGCGGCGTTTATTTTACCGGCACCGCCGGGGCCATAAGCGCCCGGAGCGCCGAAAAAATAAGGGCCGCCGAAGAGAAGCGCCGGGAAAAGGCCCAGGAAAGTCAGGACCGGGGGGCCTTTTTAGAAAGGCTGAGGAGGGCCCTCCGCTCGGGAGAACCCCTTGACCCCGGGGATGGCCGCTTCCTCCAGGATGTGGAAGCCCTGGCCTTTGAAAAAAGCGATAAAAGCCGCACCATGAGGGAATTGAACCGGAGCGAAACCCCCCAGGAGGCCCACCGCCTTCTGCTGGAATGCGCTTACTGGGACAGGTGGGTTAATCCCTATCCCCGGCGCCGGGGTCTTTCCCTGGGTCCCCTGGAAATACCGGTACCCCCCGGAGCCGGTGAAGAACGGAGGGACCTGACGGGCCTTCCGGCCTTTGCCATTGACAGCCCCTGGAGTACGGACCCGGACGATGCGATCTCCCTGGATACAGCCCCGGACGGAAGGCGGATCCTCTATGTGCATGTGGCCGATCCTGCCTCGGTGATTGGGCCGGATTCTCCGGCGGATTTAGGGGCCCGCTCCCGGGGCGCCACCCTGTACCTTCCCGAAGGAACCTGGCCCATGCTTCCGGAAGAAGCCCTTTCCCGTTTTGCCCTAATACCGGAAAGCAAAAACACCGGGAAGGGGCTGGAGGCCCTGACCTTTAGGCTTACCCTTGAAAAGGACGGCGCTGGGTCCGGAAACGGCGGTACAGCCGGGGATGATGATGGGTCCGGGGATAACGGTGCGGTCCGGGAGAGCGGGCCCTCCATGATAAAAATTGTGGACACGGAAATTTTTCCCTCCCTGATTGCGGTAACCAGGCTGAGTTATGAAGAGGCCGACGCCTTGGAGGAAGCTTCCGGTTCCGCCGTTTTACGGGAGCTTTTTAAACTGGGCGAGGCGAACCTTCTGCGCCGGCTTAATGGGGGAGGGGTACACATCACCCTGCCGGAGGTTCATCTGTCGGTTTGTAAAGATCCCCGGAGCATCCGTATTACCCCCATGGGATCTTTCCGGTCCGCAGATATGGTTCGGGAATGTATGCTGCTTGCCGGTGAAGGGGCCGCCGCCTGGGCCGCCCGGCGGCATCTTCCTTTTCCCTACATCACCCAGGAAACGGGGGATCTGCCCGCCAAACCGCTTCCGGGTCTGGCGGGAAGCTGCCAGCTTCGCCGGTGCATGCGGCCCCGGTCCGTATCTGCCAAGCCGGGCCTTCATTGGGGATTGGGACTGGAAGCATACAGCCAGGTTACAAGCCCTCTGCGCCGCTATACGGATCTTCTGGCCCATCAGCAGATCCGCTCCTGTCTGCGGAGGGAAGCCTTCGCCTCCGGCCCCTTGGACGAAGACCGCTGTCCGGCCCCTTTAAATGAAGATGCGGTGCTGTTCCGGCTTGCCGCGGGGGACGCGGCGGCCCAGGCGGTTACCCAGGCGGAACGATCCTCCAGGCAGCATTGGATCGCCGTCTATCTGGAGGAATTGCTTAGGCACCACAGGGACACGCCGGAAAAAGATTCCGCCCTGGTTTGGGATGCGGTGGTAACAGAAAAACGGGGCGCCGCCGCCACGGGGATCATTATCCCAGCCCTGGGCCTTGAAACCCGCCTGGGGGGAAACGCCGGCGAACTTAACGAGCTTATACGGGTCCGCCTAAAATCGGTACGGATTCCGGAGGCAGAGGCGGTCTTTGTACAGGTATAAGCGCCGGTCCAGTTTAAGGGTTTTATGAGCGAGGTGCAGCAAAGTCCCAGGGTATCTTTTCCTGTTTGCAGATCCGCTGGATGGTGTATTTGCCGTAGAGCGCCGCTATGGGAAGTCCGCCGGGGGGCTGAAGCCACTGGCCGGAGAGGAAAAAGTTTTGTAATCCCCGGACAACGCCGCGGTGCATCATCATTTTTGTCTTTGGGGTCATCATAAAGGACATCCAGGCCCCCTGGTATGCGCCGGTATAGCGGTGATAGGTGGCCGGACTTGCCGCATCGAGGAACTCCATCTTTCCCCGGAATTCGGGAAAGCGCCCTTCCAGCCGTTCCTGGATGGCCCCGGCGATGCGGTTTTTTTCCGCCCTATATTTTTCCCGGTCCCCGGTGTAGAGCGCCTCCCAAAAGGCATAATCTTCGGCGGTCTGGTTAAAGGCCACCGTCAGGGTGGTACAGCCCGGAGGGGCAAAGTCCCTTTGATACGCATAGTGCCGCATCCCCAGGGAAGAGAAGGGGGTCACCCCCACCGTAAGGGGTTCAATCTCAAAAACCAGGGCGTGGGGATAATCCCCCAGATCCTCCCGCACCCCAAAGGCGGCGCGAAAGCTCGACAGCACCGGATATTCCCGGGGATGCCGGTAGCGGTATTCAAACCTTTTATCGGTGTAGCGGTTGTTCAGCAGTTTTTTTAGGGTGACATGGACATCGCAGGATGCGATCACATAATCGGCGTTGACGATCCCGCCGCCGGCGAACCGGACCCCCCTGGCCCGGCCATCCCGGATAATTATTTCCTCCGCGGCCATGCCGGTATGGGCCTCTCCCCCCAGTTCGCGGTACCGTTTTTCCATGCGGTCCACCATGCCCCGGCTTCCCCCGGCGGGTATGGCGCCGTTATCCCCGGAAAAATTCGCCATCCCAAAAATAAAGGCCAGGATGCTGAAGTAGGGGGGGACCCGCTGGGCGATGAAGCTTTGCAGCGCCGGATGCTTAAACCGTTGGGCGTAGGCGGCGCAGCTTGTTCTGCTGTTCTTGGTCAGGATTCCCCCGGCGCCCATCAGCACCCTGAGCATCCTGAGTTTTTCCCCCAGGGGCATCATATCCACCGGATGATTTACCGGAATAACCATGGACTGCATGGTGCGGATATCCCGGATCATGTTTTTTATGGGCCCCGCATCCTCCGGGGAAAGGGTCAGCAGTTCCTGCTCCAGCCGGTCCAGATCCTTCCACAGGGAAATAGCGCCGCCCTCATATTCATAGACCCCGAAGCGGTCCAGATGGATAATATCGTTACCCTGGATAACCCCCAGCTCCTGCCATATCCGGTAAAGGCCGCTCCCCTCTTTGGTTCCCGTAAGCCAGTGGATACAGCCGTCGATGTGGTATCCCTTCCTGTCCCAGCCGGTACATTGGCCGCCCAGGACGCCGCATTTCTCGTAAACCGCGCTTTCAAAGCCCGCCAGTTGGGCGTAGATGCCCGCGGAAAGCCCCGCCACGCCGCCGCCAATAATAACAATTTTCATACGTTACCCTATCCTGTTTCCGGGGTTTAGAGAAGGGTCATTGTTAAATCTCCCCTGCCTGACCAGGATCAAATCTATGATGGATATTTTATAAATTAAACGTATACTAAAGATGCGTTATGCGCGCTGCCTTGCCTGTGCTATACTGCCCAAATTAAAGGGCGCGGGGGCAAAGGTTAAGGGCGAAGCGGAAACCGTGTAAACACCCCGTGAACCTTCGGGTTTCATTCTATTCCGCTCAGTCTACGCCTTCTGCGTCCGGTGTCGAAATTGATGTTAAAAAATCCATACAGCGTATTGTAGGAAATGCAACTTTTCTTATTATCCGGTGTCGAATAACACGGAGTATATTGCAGGAATGATGAAGAAAGCAGCTGTTTTTGGGGATTCCATATTAAAGGGTATTCAATTAGACTCGAATACAAAAAAATATATTGTAAAAAATTGTATCGATCTTGATAAAATTGGAAATAAACATTTGGTTTCAATTGATAATTTTTCCATGTTCGGATGCACAATAAATAAAGGCAGCAGGATGTTACAACGCCGGCTGGAAAGAAGGTCCTTTGATATTGTGGTGCTGGAATATGGCGGGAATGATTGTGATTTTAAGTGGAAAGAAATCGCAAAAAGACCCTATGATAAACATACTCCGAATACGTCCCTTTCAACATTTGTTGACATTTATTTTAAAATGATAAATTTGTTAAAGGAAAAGTGCATTAGGCCGATAGTGGCAACGCTGCCCCCGCTGGAACCGCAAAAATTTTTTGACTGGTTTTGCAGGGGGCTGGATAAAAATAACGTATTAAAATGGCTGGGAACAGTTAACACCATTTATAGATGGCAGGAAAAATATTCCCGCGCCATAGAGTATGTCGCCTATAAAACCGATACACTTATAGCTGATATACGCGGTGCTTTTTTAAGGTATTTTAGAATAGATGACTTATTGTGTGAAGATGGAACGCATCCAAATTCAAAGGGACAAGATGTAATTACAGAAACGTTCTTGAATATTTCAAAGTAAATTTGGCAGCCACCGGTGGTTCCGAATATAAATCGAGCGGGGGCTTTCAAAAATATTTTTAATGTACCTGCCGGAAAAATATTATGTTTCTTACAGCAGGTACATTATGCACGGTTTATATTTTTTCGATTTTCATATCCGCTTCCTTTGCCGCCTGCGATATATTTTTTAACAGCCCTAAGGATCCCAGACCGGCAAATAACAGTCCAAGGAGCATGCTGCGGATCATATCGCCAATGCTTTCTCCCTCTTTTAATAATTCGCCCATTATCTGGATGAGTTCACTTAAACTAACCTGAACATCCTTGCTCTTTAGATATTTCATAATCTCTATGCCAAGCCCGGCCAATTCGGCAAAAACAACCGCAATTAATACTGATATTGCAATTATTATTATTGCCGCCTTATTGCTTTTACCGCCTAATTTTGTATATCCGGCAAATGAAGCATAAGAAATAGCAACCCCGCCAATTGAAGCGTAATAGCCTAATAGTCCTATCAGTATCCATACTATCGAGCCAAGCAATGCTCCAACTAAGGCGCCAATGCTTCCTATAACATAGGATTGAAAATCTGCGGATTTTAGTTCATCCTTTTTTGCGTTTGTTTTAGTTACACAATCATCGCACAAGGGGACTATTTTGTTATCGTACTTGTAATAGCCATCCGGTGTGTTTAGTTCACACAATTGACAGACCGTCTTGACGCCGAATTTGCTATAGGTTTTTATGATCTTATCAATGCTTTTTACCAGTGTTTCATTGGTAGCTAACCCGGCAATATTTATGGCCGTTACAAGCGTGTTACCGGTCAATTCAATATTCTCAAAGCCGTCTATTTCCAGTAGTGATTTCTTCATTGCTTCCAGGGGAACTGTTTTGTTTACAACCGCATATAATGATACGGTTTCTTCACCGGTCTTTTTGAGTTCAAGCCAATATTGCAAATACTTGCCGTAAAATGATTCACCAACCTGCCGGAAACCTAAAATTTTGTAAAAATCTGCGGAATATATCATTATTTTCCTCCAAATCAATGGTAGTTCCACGACTAACTGAGTTGTGGACCAGGTTCAAATGCTATCATCGAAGATGTTAGTTGTCAAGCCTCCGAATACATTCTTAAGAATTTGGCAAAGAAAGGCCATACGAAGCTGGCATTATTAAGTTAAAACTTCCTGTGAGGCCTTTTTTCCTTCTTTGTAGTAAATTCGAGCCATATGTTAAAGAATCATTCCTCCCTGACGGTGTTCTTCCAGTATTTTTTCGATATCCGCCTGTTCCAGAACGGCCTGGGCGTCTTCGCGGTATTTCAGGATCAGGTGGATGCCGTATTGTTCCTTTTCCGCGTCACTGCACATGTGCGCCGTATTGTTGAAGGGCGTGTTGGCGAGGTAATGGCTGGCCAGATGTTCGGCATAGGCAACACGATCGCGTTCGTGGAG
>JAISLT010000013.1 GCA_031277165.1 Spirochaetaceae bacterium | reverse complement strand
GGGGGGGGGGGGGGTATCATGGTTCACATTGCAGTCACGAATAGACCATACAGTATAAAAATAAAATTCATTATATGTGATATATCGTATTTCATTATTTTTCAAAAGAGTTAACCATTGATTATAGAACAAAGGAACCGATGTTTTAATCATAGAATAATTAGACAACTGTACCGCACATTTTTTATTTTTCAAGGATTTTATCAATAAAGGTGACGGCATAATTGTGCTGTTAGTAGTTATGAATATATGACGAATCTGATGCTTTGAGACAGCATATTCCAACTCTTTATCCAATTCCTTGTCCAATAACGGTTCACCACCAACAAATTGAAGTATATAAATCAGATCTACTGATGCCAATAATCCATCTAAATTCATTTTAAAATTTTCAAAACCCATCGGCTTAACATGATTTTCCGGTCTATAATGCGGTATAAAAGCACAACAATCTCGGCAATTCAAAGTACATCTTGTAGTATTCATAATATCAAGTTTAGATATTGATGGCTTACGGGTTACAAAAAAACGCATGATTAGATATAACTTAAACATTTTAGGTCCAACCATATCAAATACACGAAAATTAAACATATCCCTCATATTAAACCATTCAAAATGTCGGATTATATCATTGATATTATTCTTCTTAAACCAGCCCCATTTCTGTTTAGTCATACATTTACTCCCCTTTTTTTATTTTTTCTCTTAAAATCGCCGAATAATCTTTATTTTCCTGGGTCCGCATAATGCGGCCTTTATTAAAAAGGTGTAAACGTCGATGCGCCGAAATAAAATCCAATCTCAATTCCTTCAATTTTAGATCGGAACAGCGAAACAATAAATCGATACATTCTCCAGTCATAAGTCTTTCATTAAAACCGCCAACCGTTACAAAAACAGATTGTCTAAAAAGATACGCACCGGTTAATAACCCGCCATATGCCTTCTTCCTTGGAACCAATTTATATTTCTCGCTGTTTGATAACTCGGGTGATAAGAAATCTCTTACTTTTGCAGAAACAAAATCAATGCCACTGATCAATGATTTATCCAAACGATCAAGCGACCCTTCGGTTAAAACATCATCATGATCAAGAAACATAATAGTATCACCATTTGCAACTGTTAACCCTACATTACGCGCCACGGATGAACCCTTGTGTGGTATCGAAACAATTCGGCAGCCAAAGGACTTGGCCAATTTTGCTGTATTATCAGTTGATCCATCATCCACAACAATGATTTCAGTATCTGAATTTTGCCGATTAACGCTATTTACAGCTTCTGCAAGATAGTTTTCCCCATTCCATACCGGAATAATAACACTGATCATTTCCCAATTTCTCTTTTTTGTTTAAGATATTTCATCATAATACGGTTGTTATAGTTTTTATCCAATTGTATATTGAGTATTGAATTATTTGTATGAAATCTTCGGCGATAATAAGGAATATCAATGTAATGGTCAAGATTAACATTATACATAATCTTCGCTCGAAAAATCCAGTCAATATCTTCTCCAATCGTATAAGAAATATCATGATTGCCTACTTTGGCGGTTAATTCCCGTCTAAACATAGACGTGGGCTGACAATAGCGGTTATTTTTTTCCAGTTTAATTCTAATCAGAACATCCGCGCTTGGTTCGCCTTCAAAAAAATTTTCATATTTTGTAAAAACTATTTTCGCATCAGGGTGTTCGTCCAAATACTTCACCTGCGCCGGAATTTTTCCGGCGCAATAATAGTCATCCGCATCAAGCCAGGCTATATAATCACCGTTCGCCGCCGCCAATCCTGTATTACGAGCGGCGGCTACACCTTCATTCTTTTTTGAAATGACTTTGATTACCCCTTTGTATTGTTCCAGAATTTTCAAAGTGCAATCGGTGCTGCCGTCATTTATCACGATTATCTCTTTATTTTGATAATCCTGCGAAAGCACAGAATCTATTGCTTCGGCAATATATTTCTCAGCGTTATACGCAGGAATTAAGATGGAAACAAGTTTATTTCTAGTGATTTTTATTTTCCGCCCGCTTACTGGCAATAAAATTAATAGCAATTAAACGCTTTTCCTTGCTTAATCTTACTGCAAAAGCCGGCAATTCATCCGATGAAAAAAAATCTCTTTGGACACACTTGCGTTCCTCCAGATGAATATGCGTCATCTGTGATCCAATTCCGTTGCCATCCATAATTGCCAAGGGACAACCCGTAATTTTTCTGAATTCAAGGCCATGCTTAAGTGCACATAAAAACCATTTATAGTCAGAACAAACCCTTAATGAACTATCATATATTCCTATTCTTTTGAAAGATGATGCAACAATAAATGAGGCCTGATGTCTAAGTGTTGCCTTATACATAAAATATTTATCAATGCAACAGGGTAAATCACTGACAAAAATTCCATTTTCTTTTTTACTAATATCATCACCATAAAATATATCTGGTTTATCATCCATTTTAACTTCGTTAATCTTTCCTACAACAAATTTCAATATATCGCTGTCATAAAATCTGTCCCCTGCGTTCATAAAATTAAACCATTCACCATGGGCCTGTATAATGCCCTTGTTCATTGCATCATATATACCGTTGTCTTTTTCAGAAACAAAATAGTTCATGCGATATTTATATTTTTCAAATATATCCTGCGTTTGCCGATCCGAACCACCGTCAATTACAATCCATTCAAAATCCTGAAAAGACTGATTAACTATGCTTTCGCAGGTTTGTTCTAAATTCGGATCGTTAAGGCAAACTGTGATGATGGAAAACTTTGGCGATGTATTTTCTATATTATTCAAAGTATTTTCTTGAAAAGAAAAGTTTGAGATATGGATGTAGAATAGCTGCCTATGCAGGCATCATTAGCAACTTCAAGTAAACAACAATCATTTTCTCTGGCAATTCTTAAGATTTCATTCTGTGGCAACATATGCATCTCCATGCCTTTTACCGCATGGATTTTGGCAAGGTATTCGTCGACCGTAAATTTATAGCCCTTTATATTAACAGGTATCTGAAACATGACTATCCCATTTGTTTTAAGATGCGAAAAAAAGAACCTTAGAATACAGGCTATTATCGGCGGCGGATTGTGCTGTAATACAATTACGCTATAAATAAAATTATATTTATCAAAGGATTGCAAATCTTTCAATTTATGTATCGTGCGTAAAGATACATTCTTTATACCAAGATCTTTTAGACGGTTTCCGGCTAACGCAATATGTCCCGGCGAAATATCAATACCAGAAACAGAGTTAAAGATGGAAGATAATTGAAACGTAACCCGTCCCACACCACATCCATATTCCAAACAAGAATCTTTTGGCAAAGTGTCCCATTCCCCGCATCTTTGTAAAGTTATTTCAATTCGATTTAAGTCATTTTTTCCGGAATTGTAAAAATTTTCCAAAGCAACATCATTTAGTTCCTTTTTTAAGAAATTTGGATCTGTCAAAACAGACCAATACGTCTCGTCTTTGCCATATTTTTCCCACTCCCCTTCTATATGTGCAAAAATTCTTTCTAATTTCTCCGTTGTTGTATTGTATTCAACTACAAAGGGTTTGTAACAAGTATCAATTTGAATACTAAATAAACGGAGAAACAATTCATCACCCCCCCCCCCGATTAATTTATGATCTTCAAGCCAATCGTGATACCTGTTCATAACATTTTTCGTTAGCATATTAAACACCCTCGTTATTTATTTGGTATACACCTGCAACATTTTTTCAGTTATTACCTTGGCAGTCTTCTCCCAACTGAACATTTTAGCACGACTAATGCCTTTCTTACTGTATTCCTCACGCAAGTCGGCATTGAAATATAAATTTTCAAAAGCATTAATACAAGCTTCCGCATCATGCGGATCAATAATAATAGCGGCATCGCCGACAACTTCGGGCAAGCTACTCGTATTAGATGTTATTACCGGAGTTCCGCAGCTCATTGCTTCAAGTGGAGGCATGCCAAAGCCTTCGTATTCTGAAATAAAAGTAAAGATTAAGGCATGGCTATAAAGCATTTCTACATCTTCGTCTGCAACATAACCGAGCCGAATTATTTTGTCCCGACAAGTAGCCGATGCTTTTTCTATGTCATAATCAAGAGACTGCTTTATAGTTACGGATATAAAATCCCAACTTCCTCCACCAATAACAAAAAACAAATCGGTTATGTGATGTTTATCAATAAATTCCGAAAAACACCTAATGGTAAAAGGAATATTCTTTCTTGGTTCTATAGTTGAAAGGCTAAGGATATACCGATTGCTTTTTATCTTGGTTGCCCCATACCGTTTAAAAAAATTCGACAATTTACCCATATCAGGTTGCAACACAAAAGAACGCATTGTTGCGATTGGTGTTACAATCATATGATTTGGGTTTAATTGTTCAGAAAAGAATTTCAAATAATCATTTTTACAACTATTCGATACACAAAAATAATAAGTATTGCGATTCAAATGTTTTTTGGAACATTGATAAAAATCATTTTCCTCTTGACGGGCAGATTTTTCGTAATATTCAGCAAACAAAAAGGGAATGACATCATGCAACATACCAAAACACGGTAGTTGTATATCAGGAAGGCTTCCTCCTATTGTTGAAAAACAGAAATCATAATCACTATTCTTTATAATAGGATTAATAATCGTCTTTGATATACCTTTTACCTCAAAATTTCGGTAAAAACGAACTGTTGGAAAATTTTTAAATTTCTCATTTTGTTTAAATCTAACAAAGACATCATTGGGTATCGGATTAAAAAAGAATATTAATGTTATCTCAAATCTTTTGTCCTTTTTAAATTGCTCAAGCAAGTTTTTCGTAACAAAGTAAATACCCGTTCGCTCATTTTCGTTAATTTCCCCCTTCAGTAATATATCAGCCTGAAACAACATTCTAAATTTATCCATCATTATTCCTTAGATAAAACTCCATCTCGTTTTCCCCACAATAAACCAATTTGTAGTTTTCAAAATTGAAAAAAATCTCGGTTATAATAACGTACCGATTCCGGATCACCATCAGCCCCTCCATGGGTAAAGCGAATTTTGTCAAAACCAATATAGGTTTACTTCTTTTTCGAGGCCACAATAGATTTTACATTTTCCATGATCACATCGAAGTTGGCATTGACTTGGTATTTCTGTAGCATTTCAGTATCAATTCCATCAATCCCAATAATTGCTAAAGAATATTACACCGTGTCTAACACTCTCATCATTTTGTCAGCCATTACATTTACTGTTTTTTCCCAGGTAAAAATTTTCGCTCGCACAAAGCCTTTTGCAATGTACTCTTTTCGTATTATATTATCAAAATATAAATCCTCAAAAGCTTTAATACAAGCCTCATCGTCATACGGATCAATTGTAACAGCGGCATCTCCGACAACTTCTGGCAAACTGCTTGTGTTGGATGTTATTACCGGAATACCGCAGCTCATAGCTTCAAGCGGCGGCATGCCAAAACCTTCGTACTCACTTAAATAACTAGTAAAAAGCGCATGAGAGTAAAGAATCTCAAGATCTTCATCATCGATATACCCAATCATGAATATCCTGTTCTTATATCTATGAAAAAGCTCCCCATAATTCTGTTCTATTTTTTTTTTGTAATACGAAACGTCTCCACCGCCGGCCGATAAAAAACACAGGTTATTAATCCGATGTCTTTCGATAAACTTCAAATAGCATCCAACGGTAAAAATCAACCCCTTGCGCAAGTTATATGAATTAAATGAAAATATATAAGTATCCAAGGCGGACATATTATACTTCATTTTTATTTCATTTAATTTATCAATATCCCTGTTTGGTTTGAATTTACGGGCCGTCGCTATGGGCGTTACAATCATCTTTGCAGGATCAAGTACAGGGAAAAATCGAAGGAAATCGCGCCTTGCGGATTCAGATACACAAAAGCCATATGTATTTTTCGTTAATGAATCATCGTAAAAATTCCAAAATGCCTTTCGATTTTTACGCCATCCTTCATCACCATAATCTAACAACAATAGCGTTGTATCATGTAAAACATAAAATTTAACAATTCGATCCATATCATCGCCGCACAACAAAGAAAAACATGAAACATTAATATACGCATCAAAACTGTCGGGGCAAAATTTTGGATTTTTTATATACCCGGTATTTTTAACAGACGATTTATACTTTAAACAAAGTATATCAAATTTTTTTAAAAGATCATCTTTTTTACATGCCTCCCGTAGAACTGCGTTAAAATATTCCAAGTATAATGTTATATTTATTTGACTATTCTTACTTAATTGTTTTAGAATGTTATATGCGACAAAAAAAATACCACTTCGCGCATCAGTTTTTGATTCAATACCATGAAATATAGTTGCATCAAACAACAAATCTATTCCAACCATGCATTTCAATTTTCTAAACAGCGGCTCAAATAAATTTTGATAATTTTTATTCGATCCAGCCTTGTTTTTACATGTATTTTGTGCATCTTCCAGCAGCCATTTAAACAAGATTTTATAATCACCTCGAGAAAGATCGGCTTTTTCCGCAAAATTGGCAACATAATCTATATATTTTATGTATGACTGAATCTTTTCTTTATTCCAAATGTCCGAGTTTAAGCTGTTTACTCTTCTGACATAATAATATTGGGCACTTTCAATAACCCGAATACTTTTAGACAGAATTGACGCTTTTAGAGTAAAACACGGATCTTCGCCAACCAACAAACCTTCGGGGAAGTAAATATTGTTCCTCTGAATAAATTGACGGTTAAATATTGCACTTGTGTATTCTGTCCAAAAATGTATTTTATTCTTTCTTATTTTGTCATTATGTTTATCAACACTAATACTGCCATCGGGGTGAATGATCTTTAGCTCAAGCCCCTTTACAATTTCCACCCCATTTCCATTTACTTCCGTATACAGTTTTTCATAAAAATCCAGATCCACATAATCATCACTGTCCACAAACCCGATATACTCGCCCTGTGCAGCGTCAATGCCGGTATTGCGGGCTACAGAAACGCCCTTGTTTTGCTCAAAGCTAATGACCCTTACCCTGCTGTCTCTGCCTTCATAGTCCCGCAGAATTTCCAGGGACCTATCGGTGGAGCCGTCATTAATACAGAGTATCTCGATGTCCGTCAGCGTTTGATCACAAACGCTGTCAAGACATCGAGTCAAATAGGGCGCCGTGTTGTAGACAGGGATAATTACCGAAACTTTGATCATTATTCTTTAGCCTTATCTTCCTTTGCCTTGACCACTTCCTCGTCGGTTTCCAGCGCCGATTTATCGGGCTGCCAGCCGGTATCTTCCTTCACTTCGTGGATGGGATCGGCCAGAAGCAGTTCCTGGGCGTCGTTATATTCCCGCACTTCCAGGGCAAAGTTATTGGCCGCCGCCGCTTCCGCACTGATCGCCGCAGGCGCATCGCCGCCGCCGCCCTTAATAAGTATCCCATTCTCCAGCAAAAGAGCTATAAAGTTGCTTAGCCGCTCATCCATATCCGCCGGCGCCCCGTTTAGTTTTTTAAGCGCCCCAAGAATATTCTCCGTCGAAACGCCGTTGAGCAGGTTCTCGAATACCGAGGTTCCCAGGTTGTTCATGCCGTAATAGATGCCGGTTTCGCTGTTAATTACAATGGCGATGCCGTCGGCAATATCGCTGAACATTTGTTCTTCGTTCAATACATAACTAGCCATTTTCCTCTCCGTACTTATAATTTTTCCGCAAAATCCCGCAGACAGCGAAGATTTTTCCAGATATCCTGGCAAAGATTTATTTGATAAAAATCAAATCCGGCCACAAAGGACATAAGTTTTTTGGCGGTTTCTATATCATGCCAATTGCCCATTTGCTGCAGCGTGGAATGGACAAGCTGCACCACCCCGGGGCCCCTGCCGGTTTTTACGATACTGGGCTCGGGGCTGCCGGTAATCTGCGGAAACATGCAAACCCTAATGGGATAGTGCTTCCTGAAACTGCCGTGGTAATCGGCAATATTAAGTACATACTTGTCCTTCCGGGCATTGTTGGAAACAAACCGGCACTTTAAGGTACCGTACAACTCGCCGTACATCCGGGGCGAAAGGGTAACAATGGAATAGATAGGATCCGCATAGAGGCCCCTTTCATCCTTCGACAGCACCAGATAATCGTCGGATACAAACTCAAAGCCGTCCATCATGGCGCACACGGTCAGGGTCGATTTTCCCTTTTGGCCCCGGGCGCAGAACAAAATGCCCTTGTTGTTAAGGCCCACAACGGCCCCGTGTACCAGGGAGCTTGCGGCGGACCTGACTATCTTACCTATGGTCTGCACAAATATATGCCCCTGCTTTATAAATTCCTCCGGATCAAGGTTTTCCGCCGCATAGTAGTAGGTGTTGGACCGGGGATCAAAAGCCGTAAGGATATTACTCCAAATATCAACATTAATAAGGGGCAGCCATGCGGATACGCCCTGTGCAAACACCTGCAAAAAAAGGTCCGCATAATAGTTATGGACCAGCGCATCATTAAATACATCCTGGTCAAGCCTTAAGGACAAGGACCGGACCAGGGGGTCTTTCCAGATAACCAGGGTGGCGTCGTGTCCGGGCGCCGAATCGTTTAAAACATACCCAAGCTGTTTTTCCACATGGGGGGTAAATTCCGGGGAATAGTTAATAAGCCGGATAACATGGGTTCCCAGGTCCAGGTATTTGGTCCACTGTACGGCGCCTATTTCCCGGGGCCTCTTATCCAATACGGAAAAATAGTGGGAAAGTTTTTCCGGCGAAGGGTTGTCTATCCTCATGGGGCTTCCTTATGCAAGAATATCAAAAGAAACAGTTTACGTAGCGGATAGATGCCGCGGATTAATTTCATGGGGTAATAGATGGTTTTATAAAACCATCCCTTAATAAAGGCCTTGGTAACCCTTCTAACGGGAAAGGTCACCCGTTTTTCTATAAGCCTGTCATAGTAATATTCATTGTAAACAAGCCTGGTACAAAGGGAAGATAATTTTGATGCAAAGCACGCTGTTTTTTTTAACCCCTGGGGCATAATACCGGGAACCAGGTGCTCGATTATTTCCAGGGCCAGGCGGATATCAAGGGTGGTCTTTGTTTTGCGGGCATTGTCAATAAGCATGTCCCAGTTAAAATCTTCCTTTCCCTTAACCAAATAGGCATAATCAAATAATCCGTATAATACGCCCTTAATGCTGGTTTTATTGACAAGATTGTTAAGAAAATTTGTCAGGGTAATAAACACCAGGTCTTCATCGCAGGGGATAAGCATGTCCACGCCGTATGCGTTTGTTTTTCTTGCCCGGGCAAATAATTGGGCGCTGATGTGTAATCCATGCTTTAGGTTGGGACACCTATGAATATCGATCAAGCACTTTTTATCCCGGTGAATTAAATCTACGGAATGTTCCTCCTCCCGGGCCAATTTATGTTCAAACCCGGCGTCTTCGGCCATACGCACCGCCTCGGCATATCTTTCGTCCGGTACAATAAAATCTATATCTTCCATAACACGGGGCAGTTCCGGCCGAAGCAGCTTCATCGCCATGCCCTTAAACACCAGTATGGGAATTCCCGCCCTGTTTAAGGCCCGGCCCAGCCCAGGAAAATGCGCCAGGGTTTGCATATTATAAAACCGGTAATAATTTAGCAGACCCTCCAGCCGGGGTCTTGTATAGTCCGGAAAGGCCAGTTCGGGGTGCATCTTCATAAAGTATGAAAGCATCAGGGCCTTGTGGGCCCCCTCCCGCTCTATATCCCAGGAAGAAAAAAAAGTATCCAGTCCGGTTTGCGTGGGCCCCTCCTTAAAGACCAGATCCAGCAATAACCGGTCCCGGGGATTTATCACCAGCTGCACATACCGTCTTATTAAGAGTTCCTTTATGTCCCTTTTCACAATGCTCCCTTTACATTTGCGGGCATGACAAACCACCGGCCGCTGCAATTCTTGCAGGCCGGAATAATACAGCGCCATGGACAATCATACCGTTCCGTGCGCGGCCGAAACACGCTTCACTTCGGTATAATCTTTTTACGCAATCCCCAGTATTTCCTTGTACCTTCCCACGGCCTCTTCCACGGGACACTGCCCCAGCAGCACCTTGCCCTGTTCCAGAATAAGCCCCTTGTTGCACAGCTTTTCCACCGCCCCGATGTTGTGGCTTACAAACAGCACGGTCCGGCCGTGGTTGGTACTCAGATCGCTCATCTTACCCGTGGCCTTCTGCTGAAAGTTCAAATCCCCCACCGCCAGCACCTCGTCGGCGATCATGATCTCGCACTCCAGGTGGGCGGCAATGGCAAAGCCCAGCCGTACATACATGCCCGAGGAATACCGCTTAACCGGCGTGTCAATGTGGTGGGGATCGATTTCACTAAAGGCCACGATCTCCTCGAGCTTGCGGGTTACTTCCCGGCGCTTCATCCCCAGGATGGCGCCGTTCATATAGATGTTTTCCCGGCCGGTAAGCTCCCCATGAAAACCGGTCCCCACCTCCAGAAGGCTCACAATCCTTCCCTTAACATGGAAACACCCCTGTGTGGGAACGGTGATCCTGCTGAGGATCTTAAGCAGGGTCGATTTTCCCGCACCGTTATGCCCCATAATACCCAGCCGGTCCCCCTGCCCTACTTCCAGGTTAATGTCCGACAGCGCCCAGAATCCGTCCCGGTCGTACACGGTCTGTTCCCCGATTTTCCTGTTCGGGTCCTCCCGGTGTAAAAGCCGGGCGCAGTAACTTTGCAGGTCCTGCCAGAGCCTGCCGTTGTTAATAACCCCAAGTTTGTAATACTTGGAAAGGTGCTCTATCTTTATCGCCAGGGCCATCTATATAACGTCCATAAAGGTACGCTCGTTGCTGCTAAACAGAACCAGCCCAAAGAAAACGGCCAGCACCGTCACCGCGATGCTGCTAATTGTCATCGCCGGCGGCACATGGCCTATCCCGTAAAACCATATCCTGAACAGTTCCATGGGGGCGCTGACAGGATTAATGTAGAAGAAGAAATAAAACCGTTCCGGCACCTGGGATAGGGGATAGATCACCGGGGTAACGTACATGGCCAGGCCCAAGGCCAGGGTAAGCACATGGTTCAGGTCCCGGTACTTGGTGGTAAGGGCGGAAAAGATCATCCCAATCCCCGTCCCCAGCGCCCCAAGCCAAAGGACCACCACGGGAAAAAGCAGCGCATACCCCGAGGGGCGGACGGCGCTGCCGGTGACAAGGTAATATGCCAAAAAAGCCATAAGCATGGCAAACTGGATAAGCATCTTAAATACCGCGCCAAAGGTGGTGGCGATGGGAACGGAAAGCCGGGGAAAATATACCTTACCGAACACCCCCGCATTGGCAATAAAAATATTCGCCCCGCTGTTCAGACAGTTGGAAAAATACGACCAGAGCATGGTGCCGCCGTAGTAAAACAACAGCACCGGTATTCCGTCCGTTCCGATACCGGCGATATTACCAAAGGCGAAGGCGTACACCAGGGTAGAACAAAGGGGACTGATAATATACCACAGGGGACCCAGCACGGTCTGTTTATAGACCGTGGCAAAATCCCGCACAAAAAACATAAGAATAAGATCCCGGTACCGGAGCAGTTCCCGTAAATTAAGCTCCAGCAGCTTATGCTTGGACGATACCGTTAAATCCCAGTCCATGCCCTACTTACTACCTTTGTGACAACCGTATATTTCTAATATGCCGCAGGCCGCCGGCGAAGTCAAATTCCAGTCCATACCCCACCTATGCGACGGCCCATAGCTCAAGGGGCGGCTTGACCGGCTTCGTGGAAAAAAAGGACCCTGTAACGGAAAATGGACGGATCGACGCCTTAGGATGGGCGATACGGTAAAGCCGCGTTGTTCCGGAGTTTTGCCAAAGAAAAAATTTCCGCATCCGTATAAAGATGAAGATGAGTATAAGAGAGAGAGAGAGAGAGAGAGAGAGAGAGAGAGAGAGAGAGAGAGAGAGAGAGAGAGAGAGAGAGAGAGAGAGAGAGCAAGAACCGTGCCAAGTGGGGCGATTTTGGGTACAAAATATAAAAAAATGTTATTTTTTCCGGACCTTGCCTCATGGGAGAAATGTACCAGTACGGAAAAAAAAAGTCAATTGCAATTTTACAAAACCTTATTTTTTGGGGAGGTACCTAAGCCATTCGGGGTGAATTTTCCCTCATTCTTGCCTAAAATAGTGTCATTTTGACACTATTTTGAAAGAAAGCCGATCCATTTTAGACCGGTGCCACAGGGAAATACCGGACAATCCCTAAAGGGCCGGGGAGTTTCCGGGAAAGAAGCGGGATACTTTGCCCCGGATTTTCCCCATAAAACATCCCTTTCCCGGATAATGTGGATTTTACCGCCGCCAAAGGCTCTAAATGGCGGTTTGTTGGATTTTTTGTATGGAAAATTCCTGTATTTTTAAAAACTTGGCACGGTTCTTGCTTACATATAACTGAGACGCTTCGTATGAAGGTCAAAAAACAAGCCAATTTATTTGGAGGTTTATTATGAAATCCGTATCCCTTTACAAACCCCTGAGCGTCATGGACGAATTTCTGGAATCGTTTTTTGATTCTCCCCTGGCCCCCTTTGTGGGCAGCCGGGTATTGAACAAACTGCCCCTGGTGGATGTTCAAGAGACGGGCAATGCCTACCTGGTAGAGGCGGAACTTCCCGGCCTTGACGAAAAGCAAATCAAGGTCCAGATGGACGGCGGCAAGCTTACCATCGAATCCGAACAGGAGGAACAAAACCAGGAAGAGAAAAACGGCAGCTACCTTATCCGGGAACGCCGGAGAAGCTCCTTTAGCCGGTCCTTTACCCTGCCGGAAAATGCCGATCCCGAGTCGGTATCGGCGGTCTTTAAAAACGGAGTCCTGTCCCTGGAGATTAAGAAACGGACCGAAAGCGCCAAGCGGCTTATAGAAATCAACGCCCAGTAATTGCCCGGACCCGTAAAGCAGCGCTTTATGGGGAACCGTAGAAATCCAGGACCTTCCTGCCCATAGGGGGCTGCCGGACTAAGCGGCGGCCCCTTTTTTGTTTTTCCCGGCGGCGGTATATTGGAATTGGGGGTTTTGAATGAAACGGACCATTCTTGTGCTTGTTCTAATTGCCCTTATCGCCGGTCTAATCCTGGTGGTGGGGTTTTTACTGGGGGGCAGGAACCTGGGCCTTTCCGGATTCAAGATCATAACGGAACAGCCGGAAGTATCCGCCCATACGGTGGTTAAGGAGGTGCTCCCCATAGGGGAATATGCAAGCCTGGCCTACCATTATACGTCGGTGGTAAAGGACATAAATTCCCTGGACATTCGGGGCTGGACCATTCCCTTTACCACCCGGAAGTACATCTTTACCTACGATGGGATCATGAAACTCGGCATCGACGGAAGCAAAATCCGGGTGGAGGATCCGGTTCCGGGAACGGCGCAGCCCCAGGGTGCAGCGCCGGTCCAGGGGGCGGCACAGCCCCAGGGAACCACCCAGGTCCAGGGGGGTCTGCCGGTAATTCGGATTACCCTGCCGCCGGTACAGATCCTGTCCCATGAAATTGACGACAGGTCCATTGAAGTATTTGAACAGTCCCAGACGATCTTTAACGAAATAAAAATACAGGACGCTTTTAAGGTTACCGCCGAACAAAAGCGGGAGATGGAAGAAAAGGTTATGGCCAGCGAAGTGGTTGAAGAATCCCGAAATTCGGCGGAACAGCAATTCGGCGCTTTGCTTAGGAATCTGCCGGGAATTCGGGGCAGCTACGACATTGTGTTTATGTGGGAGACGGAAACTCAGGGCGCCGCGGCACAATGACCGTCTTTGAAACGATCCTTAGTCATATTGAGGATCAGCACATGGGCTTTGTATTCCCCTCGGAAACCGCCGCGGCCCTTTGGGCCCGGAAGATTTGCCTCCACGGCCCTGTCCGTTCCCTGGCCCTGGATCGTTTTCTCGCCTGGGACCGGTTTAAGGAAAGGGCGGTCCGCATTGGGGACAGCCGCCGCCGGCCCGTTTCGGCCCTAATCCGCAGCCTCTTTGCCCGCTCCCTGGTCCGGAAAAATGCCGCCGGCTCTTTTTTTAAGGCCCTGATCCCCCCCTCCTTTGCCGAGGGGGGGGCTGTCTTTGCTTCGTCCATCGCCGCCATGCTGCCCTCCCTGGCCCTGTGGGAAAAACTCCAGGGATCTGCCCGGGGGGATGATGAAGAAGACCGGGACCTGCGGATCTTAAAGGACAAGTACGGAACCTTCCTGGAAAGCCACGGCCTCTTTGAACCTTCCTGGGAAAAGGCCCCCAGCCACGAGGGAAGGTACATAATCTTTTTTCCCGAAACCCTGGACGACTTTGCCGAATACCAGGATCTGTTCCAATCCGGGGGAATCTCCCTTTATCCGGTCCCCGGCGCGGCGGCGGAACTGGTTTTCTTTGATTCCGCCCGGACAGAACTGCGGACCGCCGCGGCGGAGCTGCGGCGGCTCCACGATCAGGAGGGGCTTCCCTACGAAGACATGGCCCTAAGCCTGCCGGGGATTGCCGCCATGGCCCCCTATGTGTTCCGGGAACTGGAACTCTACGACATACCCTGCTCCCTCCGGTCCGGTAAAAGCCTGGGGACCTATCCCCTGGGGAGGATCTTTTCCCTTATCGGCGAATGTATATCCTCTCTTTTTTCCTTCGACTCCCTTAAACCTCTGCTTTTAAACGGCGCCATACCCTGGAAGGATCCGGCAAAAAACAGGGCCCTGGTGGACTTTGGGCTGGAAAACCACTGCGTCTCTGCCTTTAGGGACCGGCACCGGCTGGCCGATCCCTGGGAAGAAGGATTCCACCGGCGTCCCCACAGGGAACTTGCCGGATACTATGGGGAATTAAAACGGGCCCTTTCCGCCATGGCCGGGGCAAAAAGCTTTAGGGAGATCGAAGGACGGTACTTTGCCTTTAGGCGGCTGCTGGCCATGGAAAAATGCAGCGCTAAAAACAATGCGGTCCTGGGCCGTTGTATAGAGGAACTGTCGGCGCTGATCGAGATAGAGGCGGAATTCCCCGATCTGGCCGATCCGGATCCCTTTGGATTTTATGTTTCCTGCCTGCGGGATAAAAACTATGTGTATGCCCAGGATACTCCGGGGGGGGTAAACATCTACGATTACCGGGTTGCCGCGGGGGCCCCCTTTGGGTGTCACCTGGTACTTAACGCATCCCAGGGGGCGGCAACGGTACAGCACCGGCCCCTGCCCTTTCTGCGCCAGGACAAACGGGCCCGGCTGGGCCTGGAAGACCGGGACATGTCGGCGGCCCTTCTTTCCCTGTACAGCATCGCCCCCTGGGGAACCTATACCTGCCGTACCAGAATAAGCGCCTCGGAAAAAACATTTTCCGGCTGGGCCATACCCCACAGCGCCTTTGCCCTGAACAGAAATTTCCCGGATGATCCGGCGGCCCCGGAGCTTCCCGGCAGGGCCGATCCGTTTATTGCCGAGCGGTGCTGGCGGGGGGGAACGGGGGAAAAACCGGAACGGCTCTTTTCCCTCCAGCGGCGGGGCTTTAAGCGCTGGAGCCGGATCCTGCTCCAGGGTTCCGGCGGGGGGCAGAACGGACAGGAACTTTCCCCGGTGGTGTCCGCGCTGCTGCGGGGACGGATCCAAAGTAAAAGTTCCGGCGCCGCGGCCTTCTCTGCCGCAGCCCCCGGAACCCCGGAACTGTCCGTGTCCGCCACGGATCTTACGGAATTTTTTAAGTGCCCCCTGTTCTGGCTGTACCGGCGGATCTTCCGCCTGCGGCCCCGGCAGGAAGATGCGGCCCTGCTGGACGATGAATCCCGGGGGCTTATCTACCACGAAATACTCCGCCGTCTTTTTACCCGGATTAAAGAACAGGACCGGTACTTTTCCGGGAACAGGCTGGAAACATACGGCGCCTGGATAGAGGAACTAACCGGGGAGGTGCTGCGGAGCGACAATACCCTTAGGGGTCCCCTGGTGTATCCCCTGCTCCTTCCCCTGGGAGAGGCGGTGAACCGGCGGCTGCGGGATCTTTTAAAAACCGAGGCGGCTTATTTTTCCGGCTTTGAGGTAGAGGACCTGGAACAGACCTACGAATCCGTCAGGGGCCCGCTCCGCCTGATCGGAAGGATAGACCGGGTATCCCTTTCGTCCCGGGGGGAGCCGATGATAATTGACTACAAAACAAACACCGCCCCAACTAAACCGGAAAGCAGAAAAAGCGCCGCCGGGGACCCGGATGAACCGGGGATCGAGGATTTTCAAATCCCCATGTACATTAGGCTCTACGAAGAAAAAACGGGCCGCAGGGTAGACCGGGCCTTTTTTATTATTATTAACCGGCACGAGATAGTTCCCGTCATGGGCGGACTGGAGGGAAAGCGGGACCTTTGTACCAGGGATCAATACGAACCTTCCATGGAGGCCCTGGACTTGGCGGTGAGGATCTTTGATACGGCCCTTTCCCGGCTGAACTTTATTCCCCAGGGGAACCCCGGTTCCCTTCAGGGGCTTCCCCGGGTGCTGCTTAAAACCTGCGCAGGCTGCGATTTTAAGACCCTTTGCCGTTCCCTCTATTCCCTTAATCCACGGAAGGTTTTGTTCCGTCCGCCGGCGGCCCCCGCGGATATACAGGGGGCCGCCCATGGATCCTAAAACGGCAGAAGAGGCCCTGCCCTTTATCGGGGAGCTGGACAACGAGCAGAAGGCCGCGGCCACGACCCTTAGTAATGTGGTGGTCAGCGCCGGGGCCGGTTCCGGCAAAACCAGGGTGCTGGCGGCCCGGTATGCCTGGCTTATTATGACGGGCCGCTGCAAACCTGAGGAAATTCTTACCATTACCTTTACCAACAAGGCGGCCAACGAAATGTACAGACGGATCTACCGGCTGCTGTCCGAGTGCGCCCGGAACCCAGGTCCGCCGGGAAGCATCCCCCCGGCCATGGCCGCTAATGCCCGGGAGGCGGTGGAAAACTTTTACAAGGCCCGGATAGTAACCCTGGACTCGTTCTGCGCCTCCGCGGCCCGGACGATCTGCCCCCGGTTCGGCATCAGTCCGGATTTTAAAAGCGACGATCTGCAGGTGCGGGATATGGCCCGATCCCTGGCCCTGCGTTTTGTGCTGGACAAACGGGATAATCCTTCCCTGCAGCGGCTTATTGCCGAAAAAAAACTGCGGGGTACGGCGGAGGAACTGTTTGTTCTGCCCATATTGTACCACAGTCCCATTTCCCGGCCCTTGGATTTTACCGCCTTTGAAAAAATCCAGCGGGAAGAAATATGCCGCCGGTGGAAGGAATGTACCCGCCGCCTGGGGGAAATCGCCGGGGAACTGCGGCGGCACCGGGAAGCCCTTGGAAGGGCCCCGCAGGAAGAGCTGCGGTCGATCCTCTCCTCTATTCCTGCACCCCCGAATATAGAAGGACTCTTTGGAGGTGAAGACCGGGAAGCATTGTTCCGCTGCTTTACCTGTTTGGCCAAGCTTAAGGCCCTGGGGATACGGAAGATCAAAAATGAAACCGAACCCTATACGATCCTCCGGGAAAACCTGGGGGAATTTAAGGGAACTCTCTACCCCCGGATGGAAGCCCTGGCGGGCCACGCCCTGCAGTGGGATATTGTACGATCGGTCTTTCCCCTGATCGAAGAATACCAGGAACTGCTTAACCGGAAAAAACGGGAAACGGGGATCCTTACCTTCAACGACATTGCGCATCTGGCGGTGGACGGCCTTAGCCTGTATCCGGGGATCCGGCAGCTGTACAAGGATTCGTTAAAGGCCCTTATGATCGACGAATTTCAGGATAACAACAGCCTTCAACGGGATCTGGTGAACCTGCTGGCGGAAAAAAAAGAGCGGACAGAAACGGGCGTGCCGGCAAAGGGCCAACTGGAACCGGGAAGGGTGTTCTATGTGGGGGACGAGAAACAGTCCATCTACCGCTTTCGGGGGGCGGATGTCTCGGTATTTCACGGCCTGGCCGGGGAAACCGGATCATCCCTCAGTCTTAGCCGGAATTACCGGTCCCATCCTATGCTGATCCGGGGCTTTAACTTTATCTTCGGGGGCCGCCGCAGCGAGGACGATCCCAACCCCGGACAGGGGGTGTTCCTCCATAAAACCCCTGCGGACTACGAGGCCCTTTACCACTGGGTTAAACCGGGGGATGAAAAAGGCCCCCCGGAAGAAGCGGCCCCCGGGGGGGAAAGGCGGCTCCACTTTGCATTCTTTGACGAAGGCCGCCTGGCGGAAACAAACGGCCCCCCGCAGCCGGAGGATTACGAGGCGCTGTATATTGCCCGGAAAATTAAAACCCTGGTTTTAGAAAAAGCCCCGGTCTTTGACAGGGATGAAAAAAAACAACGGCCCTGCCGGTACGGCGATTTTGCCGTGCTCCAACGGAGCTATACCCGGCAGCATACCCTGGAGCGGGCCCTTAAACTTTTTGCCGTACCCTTTAATGCCGACAGGCCCGCGGCCCTTTTTAAGGACGCTCCGGTGAACGATCTGTGGACATTCCTTAAACTTTTGGTATACCCCGGCGATCGCATCGCCTACGGCAGCCTCCTCCGTTCCCCCTTTGTCCGCCTAAGCGAAGACGCCTTTACCCTGTGCATGCTTGGGGATGCACCGGTCTTTGACGAAGCCCTGGATGCAAAGCTGCCCCCCCAGGATCGGGAACGGTACCAGGAGGCCCGGCGCTGCTACCGGGAACTGCTGGAAGAACAGCAGGACCTTCCGGTCAGCTCTCTTTTAACAAAACTCTGGTACGAATACGGATACCGCCACGAAGCCCTGTGGTCCCTGCCCTCCCAGGTATACCTGGATCTTTACGATCTGGTCTTTGAGCAGGCCCGGACAATTGAAGCCCAGGGTAAGGGGTTGGTGGAATTTCTGGACTATCTGGAGGACCTGGCCCTGGGAAAAGAAAAGCCCGGCGATTCGATCCTTCCCGCCGGCGAAGAGGGGGGGGTGCGGCTCATGTCCATTCACCGCTGCAAGGGCTTGGAATTTCCCCTGGTGTTTCTGTACGGATGCGGACACCGGGAGGACAGTTCCCTGGATCGGGGGCTTACCCTGTTTTCCCGCCGCTGGGGAGTTTCCCTGCGCCTGCCCCAGACGGAAGAACTGCCCGAAGCGGAGGATTATTTTTACCTGGAAGAAAAAGAGGACCATAAACGGAAAACCCTGGCGGAACTTAGGCGGCTGCTTTATGTGGCCATGACCCGGGCCGAATGTGAACTGTACCTGACCGCCGCCATACCCAAACAAAACAAGGCCGAACGGGAGCAGCTGGATCCACAGGCCTTTGACAACGATGATGATTTTATTATTGCACGACGGGAACAGTACCGCACCAGGGAGGACCTGGAATCCATAAGTTTCCTGCAGCTTTTACCGGCATTACACCGGGAGGATCCCCTGTATACCGTGGAATCCATTTCCAGCTATTCACCCCAGGAACTGCGGAGCATTGTAAAAGACCTGGGGTGGGAACCGGAGGACGCTTCGTCCATGGAAGAGGAGACCCGGAAGATCCTGGGGGAATACGAAACCATTCCGGGTTTTCCCCCCTATTATCCGGTGGTTCAAACCATCGCCGCCAGCACCCTCCATCATCTGCGGAACCCGGTTTTCCCGGCGGCGGGGCAGGCCAAGCCTGCGTTGGATGAACTGCTTAAGCGGACGGGCCTGGCGGAACGGGACTTTGGAACCATTGTACACAGCTTTATAGAAAGCCGCTTTAAGGGGGGACCCCAGCGGATACCCCGCCGGTTCAGCGCCGCCATCGAAGACAAGGAGGCGCTTACATCCCTCGCGGAAGAGGCCGGAATCATGACGGACCGGTTTTTTAATTCCGCCCTGGGCCGCAAAGCCCTGGATGCGCCCTTTAAGAAAACCGAATATCCGGTACTAACCGCGGTGACCCTGCCCTCGGCGGAAAAGGCCCCGGGGGCGGATACGGTAACGGTCCTGGGGAAGATCGACCTCCTCTTTGAATGGGATCCGGGGATATATATAGTCGATTTTAAGACCGACAGGGAAGAAGATATTTCCCGCCACCTGGGACAAATGGCCCTCTACAAACGGGCCGTGGAAGATATTTTTAAAAAACCCGCAGAATGCCGGCTCTTTTACCTGCGGAACGGCCGCGAGGCGGATCTGTCAAAAGAAATAACCGCGATTAACCCGGAGGAACTGGCGGCCCAGGCTTTGGGGCGATCTTCCTAAGCGGGTCTTCACCAGGCTGCTAGGCGCGGCGCAGCTCCCTCAAAAATGCCCCCCTGCCGGCGGCCCGCATAAGACTTTCTCCCACCAGCAGGGCGTCCACCCCGCAGTCCCTAAGGCGCTGTACATCATCCCTGGTGCGGACCCCGCTTTCGGAGACGGTAATATGCCCCGGGGGAACCAGGGGCCGCAGCCGCTCCGTCACGGCCAGATCCACCGTAAAGGTTTTTAGGTCCCGGTTGTTAATGCCGATGATCCGGGCGCCGCAGGCCAGGGCCCTTTCCAGTTCTGTCCGGTCGTGGACTTCCGTCAAAACAGCAAGGGAAAGGGACCGGGCCAGGGCCAGGAACGATGCCAGGGTGGGTTGGTCGAGCAGTGCGCAGATAAGCAGCACCGCCTGGGCCCCCAGGGTCTTGGCTTCGCAGATCTGGTACTCGTCGATAATAAAATCCTTGCGCAGTACGGGGATCTTCACCGCGGCGGCGATCTCCCGCAGGTACCCATCGTTTCCCAAAAAATAATCCGGCTCGGTAAGCACCGATATTGCCTGAGCCCCGGCGGCTTCGTATTCCTGGGCAATAGCCCGGCAGGGAAATTCCCCGGAACCAGGAACGATAAGCCCCTTCGAGGGAGAAGCCCGCTTTACCTCGCAGATAAAGGCCGGGCCGCCGGAAGCGCCGGCACCTTCTGCGGAAGCGCCGGGGAAAGCGCCGGCCAGGGCCGCCTCAAAGGACAGCGGGATCTCCAAAGCCGCCCCGGAAACGGCCTCCGCGGCGGCGATTTCCGGAAGGGCCTGCGAAGCGGCAGCCCCGGCGGCGGCCCCCGAAGCGGCTTCGGACCCGGCAATGGATTCGGCCCGGGAACGCATGGCCCCGGCCGAAATAGTTTCTTTTGCCGCCCTAACCCGCCTGCGGGCGGCGGCGGCGATATCGTCCAAAATCATACCCTTCCCCTTCAAAAACAAAACGCCGCAGGCGGCCCCTGGCAGTTTGCCGCGCTTCGCGCGTAAACTGTATAAAAATTCACAAAAGTGAATTTTTATACCTTGCAAACTGCTAAAGCAGCCCGATAATCGGGATTTTTTGCATGAATATGCAAAAAATCCGCGAAGTGCGACAGGTTCCTAGCACACCCCGGACTCTTATGGAATATCCTTTGACAGTCCGATAAATTTTTCAAGCTGGGCCAGGGCTTTGCCGGAATCAATGACCTCCCCCGCTAGTTTAATTCCCTCCGCCATAGAAAGTTCCGGCCTGGCAATGTGGATCGCCGCCCCCGAATTAAGAAGCACCGCATCCCGCTTGGGTCCCCCGGCGCCCCTAAGAATATCCCTGGTAATTCCGGCGTTTTCCTCCGGGGCGCCCCCGGCAAGGTCTTCTTTTTTACACCGGGTAAAGCCAAATTCCTCCGGGGTAATTGTATACGTCGCCGGTTTTTTCCCCAGGGCAAATTCGCAGACCCTGGTGGGGGCGCTCATGGAAATTTCATCCAGCCCATCCTGACCGTAGACCACCATGCCGCTCTTTACCCCCAGATTGGAAAGTACCTGGGCCAGGGGTTCCACCAGGTCTTCGCTGTACACCCCCAACAGTTCCATATTGGCCCCCGCGGGATTTACCAGGGGGCCGAGGATGTTAAAGATCGTCCGAATCCCCAGTTCCTTACGTACCGGGGCCACATACTTCATCGAAATATGATAATTCTGGGCAAAGAGAAAACAAAGGCCAATGGTCTTAAGCAGTTCCAGGCTTTTTTCGGGGCTGGCCTTGATATTTACCCCCAGACTTTCAAGGACATCGGCGGCGCCGGATTTACTCGATGCGGCGCGGTTCCCGTGTTTTGCCACGGGGATCCCCGCGGCGGAAATAACCAGGCTGGAGGTGGTGGAAATATTAAAAGAATTGGACTTGTCCCCCCCGGTACCGACAATTTCCAGCACATCCATATCGTGGAGGATCCGGATGCAGTGTTTCCGCATACCGGCGGCGCTGCCGGAAATTTCTTCGATCGTTTCGCCCTTTACCGCCATGGCCGTAAGGAACGCCGACATCTGTATTTCGCTGGCCTTACCCCCCATAATTTCGTCCATCACCTCTTCCGCCGCCTGAAAACCAAGATTCTCCTTGGCCGCCGCTTTAATAATTGCTTCCCGTATCATATACGCTCCTTGTCTTTGTGCCGGGTTTAAGTCCCTAGAAGTTTCGGCCAGGGCCCTGCTCCGTGGCGGGGTCCAGGAGGGAGGAATTACCACCCTCCCCCTGTGTATCTTTATATAGAAACATTGGTATTTTGTCAAGTCCCCGTCATTGTGAAAAAATCTTGAATCCTTGCTAAACATGTATAAAACTTAAAGCAGTAGAAAAAAATCAGATTGGAGACCCCCATGCCGTCGTCTATTGAAACAGGTATCGTTTTTGTTTGTTATTTTGTGGTCCTAATACTTATTGGGTTCTTTTTCTTTAAAAGGACGGATACTTTGCCGGATTTTTTTATCGGAGGCCGGCGGCTTAACCCGTGGCTTTCGGCCCTTTCGGTCTATGCCGGGGATATGTCGGGGTGGCTTATGCTGGGGCTCATCGGCACGGTATATTCCTTCGGGATCGGACAGATGTGGATCGCCCTGGGGCTTGTCCTGGGAACCCTGCTTAACTGGCTTTTAGTGGCAAGACGGCTTCGCCGCTATACCCTAACCACCCAATATTCAATTACCATTCCCGAATACTTTGAAAACCGGTTTAAAGACACATCCCACATCCTTCGGTTTATTTCGGCCCTTATTATCGCCGTTTTCTTTGTGGTGTATACCTCGGCGGGGTTTGTGGCCTGCGGCCTTCTTTTTGAATATGTCTTTGGCATCGACTATCAAATAGCCCTTCTGGCGGGGGCCCTGGTAATCTTTACCTATACCTTCATGGGAGGATTCCGGGCCATCTGTTGGACCGACCTTGTCCAGGCCCTGCTGATCCTGGCGGTGGTGGTAAGCGTCCCCTTGACGGCCCTGTACCGTATGGAAGGGGCGGATATTTTTACCGCCCACACCCCGGAATTTTTTGACATTTTTACCGGAGAAAAGGGCAGGCCCCTGACCACGGTCTCGATACTGTCAAAGCTTGCCTGGGGTCTGGGATACTTTGGAATGCCCCACATCCTTGTCCGGTTCATGGCGCTTAGACGGGAAAGGGAAATTCCCTGGGCCGCGGGAATTGGCGGTCTGGCGGCAGCGCTTTCCCTGGGATGCGCCGTCCTTATGGGCATGACCGGCTTGTTCTTTGTTCAGGAAAGCTCCAGCGCGGATACGGTCTTTATCCTGATTATACAACGGCTATTTATGGGCCCCGGCTCCATACCGTTTTTGGGAAACCTCTTTTTGTGCGGTATCCTGGCGGCTATTATGTCCACCACCGATTCCCAGCTTTTGGCGGCCGCCTCGGCCATTACCAGCGATCTTTACCAGGGCATGGCCCACCGCAACATGCAGAGTAAACAGCTCCTGTGGCTTAGCCGTTTTACCGTGGCGCTCATATGCATTATTGCCTATATTATTGCCGTAGGCCGGTCTTCCACCATCATGGGCCTGGTATCGAACGCATGGTCCGGCTTTGGGTCGGCCTTTGGGGCCCTGATACTGCTGTCCCTCTATTGGAGGCGGCTTAACCGTTCCGGCGCCATCGCGGGGATCCTTGCCGGGGGCCTTACGGTGATACTCTGGGATTATATCCCCTGCGTCCCCGCCGGCGGCGCCTGGAACACGATTAATGAAGCCACCGGGCTTTACTCCCTGGCGCCGGGGTTCTGCGCCTCCATGGTCTTTATTGTGGCGGTAAGCCTGCTTACCAAACCGCCGGTTCCGGCGGTTTACGAAGAATTTGAACGGGCGTCGATTAAGCCTATTTTTGAGGAATAGGCGGGCCCCTACCGCCAGATCAGCCATATAAAAAGGGACGATGCGGCGATGGTGATCACCGTAAAGGGGGCGCCGATTTTCAGCCACTGCCAAAAAGTAAGGTTCACGTTCTGCTTTCTTAGCAGCCCCAGGGCCACCACGTTGGCGGAGGCCCCGAAGGGGGTCAGGTTGCCGCCCATGCAGGAGCCGATGAGGAGGGCAAACATATACAGTTCCGGCCTCAGTCCCAGGTCCGCCGCGAGCCGGGATGCCACGGGAAGCATGATGATGATGTAGGGCACATTATCCACAAAGCCGGAGATAACCGTGGAAACCGCCAGGATAAGCACAAACCCCAGCAGCACGTTGTCTCCGATCACGCTGTTCAGCAATGCGGCAAAATCCTCCAAAAGACCCACGGAGGATACCGCCCCCACCACCACAAAAATACCGGCCAGGAAAAGGGTCGTATCCCAGTCCAGATTTTTTATCAGCTCCCCGGTGTTTTTTATTCCTTCCTTACGGATAAGGCCGTACCAGAAAAGTCCGGCAAGGCCCAGGCCCATGACCAAAAACCCCGAGGCGTAGGTAAGGCCGCCGAACACAAAGGAAGCCGCGGCAAGGCCGGCGATCATACAAATCAGCAGAACCGAAGGAACCATGGTTAGGGCCTTTTCCTTTTCTATCCGGACCTTCCCTTTCCCCTGTTTTCTAAAGTATCCGTAAAAAAAGAGCGATCCCGCGATCATGCCAATCTGGACCGCAAAAAACACCGCCGGTTTCCCCTGAAACACAAAAAAGTCGTTAAATCCATACCCGGCGTAATCGGCAAAGATCATGGAGGGCGGGTCCCCCACCAGGGTGGCCGTTCCCTGGAGGTTCGCCATCACCGCCAGGCCGGTCATAAAGTAGGCCGGATTAATGGCAAGCTTTTTGCAGAGCGCCAGGGCAATGGGGGCCATGACCAGCACGGTGGCCACATTTTCCACAAAGGCCGAGATAAAACCGGTCATCATCAAAATTGCCACCATGGCGATCCCCACATTGGGGGAACCGAGGACAATGGAATCGGCTATCAGGGCGGGAACCCGGGAATAAATAAACAGCTCGGCGATGATAAGGCTCCCCAGAAAAATAAGCAGCACATTCCAGTTTATTAGTTCCGTAACAACCGTCCGGGGACTCACCACCCCCAGGATCATAAGGAGGAGCCCTGCCCCAAGGGCGATGAGGGACTTTTTTTCCTGGAAGATAAGGACAAAAACATACATCAGCACCGCAATGGCCAGGACCAGCCATTTGATTTCTATGATTCCCTGCATAGTTATTTCTGGTTTTCCTCTTTCCGGTATTCGTTTACCGCCGCGGTAATGGCCGCGGTAACCTGGGGGGGAGTCCCGGCCTGAGCCGCCGGAGGGGACCGTATGTCCTTATCCAACCCCAATTTATGGACCACCTTGCCCACCCAATTGATACAGACAATCATAATCCACAGGAACGCAAAAACCACCCCCATTCCAAGGATCGTAAGAAGAGCACTTTGCTCAAGCATTTCCACAATAGTCACAGATATACCTCCACATAGCGGGGCATTGCCCCAAACCACGGTTTTGGGAAAACCCCTGTACTTGTTCTAACCGCGCATTTTTTCAAACCCCATGGGCTTTGAAAGACCCCTTAAAGGCAGGGTTTTCCCCTTGAGAAAATTTAGGGAACATCCACAAGAACTTTGATGAACAGATTTAATACACGGATCGGGGCGGCGCCCTGCCGCCCAGGAGGAGGGAAACTACAAGGATATGAAAAAATTCCTGGGGAGAATAATAGTGGATGTAATACGGACGGATCGGTATTTTACCCAGCAGATTGATCAGGGCAAACACAGCCAAGGACAGAAACTGCTTCCAGAACCTGCCAAACAGGGTCCTATTGCCGCCCTGCATCTGGCCGTAAAACAGGGGATTTTCCGAGACCAAAAGCGTTTTGCCCGGATCGGAGGTTTCTTCCCCGGCAATAACAGCGGAGTACGCTTCGAGGCCGTTTACATCCCGGGCAAATTCCGCCAGGGCGCCAAATAATACGCAGGGAAACAGCCCAAGAAGGAGAAAACGTAACCCGTGCGGACTTTTTAGCTTGATCACGGGGCCATGGTATACCAGAAACGCATTTAAATGAAGATACCCCCGCAGACCTTGGGAAGGCGGCTTGCAGTTCATTGGCCCCCAGGCTTATCACTCCGCAAATTTGACCCGGCCCTTCCTCTGTACTTATACTATATTGTAAGGACTTATACCTATTGGAATTGCCGAAACCGGCTTTCCGGTCTTATTGATCCGGTTCTGATTAAGGAGAAAACACCGCCATGAAGATAGGCAAAAAACTTGTTCTTATGATCGTCATTTTGAATCTTGCCGGAACCGGTGTGCTGACAGGAACCATTCTGCGCCTGGCACAGAAACAGGTAAAGACCCTGATCACCAGTGAAATTACCCACCTTGCAAATGAAGAAGCCCGCGGTATTCAGATCTGGATGGAGGTGTATCTGGATATGGCCAGGACGCTTAGTCAGCTTATGACACGATACGGCGAAATAGACCGGGACGCCCGGCGGCCCCTGTTTAATATGATGCTTAGGGCGCTGCTGGCGGAGAATCCTGAAATTACCGCCATTTCCACCACCTGGGAACCGAATGTCCTGGACGGCCGTGACGGCGAATTTGCCAATACCAGGGGAACCGACGGCAGCGGCAGATTTATCCCCTACTGGTTCCGGTCCGGCACGGGCATAGATGTGGAACCCCTGGTGGATTATGAGGTTCCCGGAAAGGGGGATTACTTCCTTCTGCCAAAACAGAACGGCACAGAGATTCTGGTGGAACCCTACGAATATATGATCGACGGCCGGAAGGTTCTTTTAACCACCGCGGCCACGCCCATTAAAAGCGGAGACCGTTTTGCCGGTACGGTAAATATTGATATTACCATGGACGACATCCAGAAAAAACTGGAACAGATAAAACCCTACAAGGGAACCGTGGCCTTCGTGTACAGCAACGGGGGCCTGGTGGCCGGTCATTTTGATCCGGAGCGGCTTGGAAAACCGATGGCGGAAACGGAAAAAGATATCGCAGGCCCCTACCTGGCGGATCTGCAGGAGGCGGTGCGAAAGGGAGAGGCCCTGAGCTTTACCAATTATGTTCCCCCGCTGAAGGAATCCATGTTTTTTGTGAATGTTCCCCTGCACATGGGAAGGAGCCTGTCTTCCTGGTCGCTTATGCTGGGCATTCCGTCGGATCTTATCTCCGCTCCGATCTACCGCATGCTTATCGCCGGAATTGTCATTGCCGTCTTGATGCTCCTTGTTATTTCGGCGGGGGCCCTGCTTTTGTCCAGGACCATCAGTAATCCCCTTAAACGGATGGTGGCGGTTCTGGGCGATATTGGGGAGGGGGATTTAACCAAACGGCTGGAAGCCCGCAGCAAAGACGAGATTGGGGATATGACCCGGTCCTTTAACGGCACCCTGGATAAAATTAAAAACCTTGTTTTGATAATCCGGGAAAAGGCCCGGTCCCTTTCCAAAACCGGAACGGAACTTTCCACAAATATGACCGAAACCGCCGCGGCGATTAATGAAATTACCGCCAATATCCAGAGTATTAAAGGACGGGTGGTGAACCAAAGCGCCGGCGTAACCGAGACCAACTCCACCATGGAGCAGATCACCGCACACATCAACAGGCTTAACGGCCATATTGAAGAACAGACCATCAGCGTATCCCAATCTTCGTCGGCCATTGAACAGATGCTGGCCAATATCCAGGCCGTTACCCATACCCTGGTTAAAAACGCCGGCAACGTCAGCGCCCTGGCCAGCGCATCGGAAATAGGCCGCTCGGGCCTGCAGGGGGTGGCCGGGGACATCCAGGAAATTGCCCGGGAATCGGAAGGCCTTTTGGAAATTAACGCGGTGATGGAAAATATCGCCAGCCAAACCAACCTGCTTTCGATGAACGCCGCCATTGAAGCGGCCCACGCCGGAGAGGCAGGAAAGGGCTTTGCCGTGGTGGCCGACGAAATCCGCAAACTTGCGGAAAATTCCGGGGAACAGTCCAGAACGATCTCCGGGGTCCTTAAAAAAATCAAGGGTTCTATTGATAAGATTACCTCTTCTACCGGCGAGGTGCTGAACAAATTCGAGGCCATAGACAGCGGAGTGCGGATTGTGTCGGAACAGGAAGAAAACATCCGAAGCGCCATGGAGGAACAAAACACCGGAAGCCGGCAGATCCTGGACGCCATTGGCAGATTAAACGACATTACCAAAATGGTTAAGGGGGGGTCCATGGAAATGCTCGAGGGCAGTAAAGAGGTTATCCAGGAAAGCAAAAACCTGGAAGCCCTAACCCAGGAGATCGCCAACGGCATGAACGAAATGGCCTCCGGCGCGGAGGAGATAAATATCGCGGTGAACCAGGTTAATACCATCAGCGGCGAAAACAAGGAAAGCATCGAAACCCTGGTAGAGGAAGTTTCTAAATTTAAGATGGACTAACTAGTGTCTGTCCACAAAGTCGGTTACTTTGCGGACAGACCTTGCATTTTCTTGCCTAAAGGCTGCGAAAATGCGGTTTTTAAGGAAGTTTGTCCATAATGTGTCTACATTATGGACAAACACTAACTATATTGATATGAACAGGGGCTTTCCAAAAACTTTGGTTTTTGGAAAGCCCGGTAATTACCAGGGAAGAAAAATCGCCCGCGAAGGCGCAATTCGGGCAGCGTGTTGCGCCGCGTAAAAATCGAACCATTAACGACACGGCAGTTGACAAAACCCCGCCGGGGGTGTATAAGGGCCGAAAAGGGAGTTTTGCTTTGACGGTAAAGGGGGACCTATCCCTTCATTCCAATATTCCGATGGGAATACTATGAATACTCGCCGCGGAGGGATCCTCCCTGCCCTTCTCTGCCTGGTCCTGGCATCGTGCGATCCCTTTACCCAGGATCCCGCGGCCTTTTTCGATGAACAAACAGGAACCATCACCGTGCAAGCGGTTATCCCGGAAAGCGGCGTGGCCCCGGGTACGGACGGCTATGTCTGCCTGGAGGCCGGAAAAACCGGTTTTTCCATCCCCATAGACAATCCCCTGGGTTACGCCCTGACCGTTGAAAGCTCCTTTACCAAAACCGCGTCAGGGGGCGGGGTAGAAATTACCGGCCTTACCGTTGCCCAGCAGGACGCGGGAACAGTGCGGGTTCAGATTCCCGCGGGTTCCACCGTGGGGAACGAGGGGATCCTTCATATAAAGGTTAAAACCGCCGCCGAAGGGCGGATCCTCTATGAGGGGAACATGGGGATTGCGTACATAGATTTTGATACCGCCCTGGCTGGGATAGAGCCCTTTAGCCTCTTTGCGGAGTCTTCGTTTAACGGGGATACTCTACGGTACCACATAGGCGATGCCCCCGCTTCCTTTACCATTACGGCAACCGCGGCAAATCCCGATGCGGCGGTCATCATAAACGGCGAAACAAGTTACCATTTTTCAACCAGTTCCATCGCGCCCCCCATGGGAAGCAGTACCATACCGGTACGGGTGGAAGCTCCCCACGGAGCGGCCTTTCGGGAGTACACCATAGAGGTCACGCGGACCTTTCTTGGCATTGGCATAACCGCCGAGCCCGCAAAAAAAATCTACCCCATACAGTCCGCACCGAATGAGGGATTAATTGATACGGGTTTGATCGTCATAGACAAAACCAGCGTAAGTTCCGTGCCATTATCCCAATGCACAATAAGCTACGACTTGACCACTCCGGGGAAAAAAACCGTCGTGGTAAGCCACAAGGGATCGACCGCCGCCTTTTCTGTTTGGGTGGCGGGCCTTTCCGGCCTTGCCCTTACCGGTCCGGGGGGCTACGCTGCGCCCCTGCTATTCAACCCCTCTACCAACACCTATGACCTGGGAACGGTTTCTTTTACTACCAATCCATTGACTGTTACCGCGGTAAGCGGCCTTACGGGGGCGGCCGGGGCGGCCCTGAGCATGACGGTCAACAGCGGCGCTCCCCAGCCCATCATAAGCGGCGAGGCCGTGGATGTTTCCCTGAAGCCGTACGACAATACCATCACCATTAGCGCCGGGGCCGCCGACGATGGAGCCGGCGGAGGCGGTATAAGCAGAAGCTACTCCATTGCGGTCCGCAAAAATCCCTCGGAAAATTCGGAGTTTTTTGTATCGTCAGCGGGAAGCGATACCACCGGAGACGGCAGCGGGGAATATCCCTACAGGACCGTCGAAAAAGCCCTGGGTATGATCAAGACCATCGGTTTAAGTTCAACCGACACCTTTACCATTACCATCGCAGGAACCATCACCGGCGCTTCCGGTACTTTAAACGGAATAGTGGACATCTCGGGCAGCGGTTATCCCCAAATTATCCTGCGGGGCAGGGGGGCCGGGGCGGACGCCGGTGTTCTGGACGCCTCGGGGACGGGCAAAAGGGTCCTCTATATCACCGGAGGAAATAAGGTAAGCCTGGGGGATAATCTTACCCTTACGGGAGGCAGCGCCGCCAACGGCGGCGGAGTGTACCTCAGCGGCGACGGCGCCGTCTTTACCATGGCCGGGGGAAGGATCAGCCATAATACTGCGACATCTTCCGGCGGAGGGGTCTATGTAACCGGCAAGGGCAGGTTTACCCTGAGCGGCGGAGGGGCCGTTGAGGAAAATGAAGCAGCCACCAATGGGGGCGGGGTGTACCTCAGCGGCAATGGTACTGTCTTTGAGATGACCGGGGGAAGGGTTAACAATAATACTGTGTCATCTTCCGGCGGGGGGGTCTACATAAACAGCGGCGGCAAGTTTACCCTGAGCGGCGGGGCCGTTGAGGAAAATGAAGCAGCCACCAACGGGGGCGGAGTGAACATCAGCGGCAGCGGCACTGTTTTTACCATGACCGGGGGAAGCGTCGATACCAATGAGGGGTCCAGCGGCGGGGGAGTCTATGTAACCAGCGCCGGCAGTGTCTTTGAGATGACCGGAGGGACCATTAGCAATAATATGGCGCGTAATGCCGGCTACGGCGGCGGCGGGGTCTTTGTAAGCAGCGGCACCTTTACTATGGGCGGCAGCGCTGCTATTCAAAACAATACGTCATCCGGTCATGGAGGCGGAGTACACAGCACCTTAACCTTTACCATGGAAGGCGGAAGCATCAGGGAGAACACCGCGGCCAAGAACGGCGGCGGGGTCTATGTGGGCGGCAGCAGCGGCAGGTTGACCAAAACCGGCGGCGTTATTTACGGCAGCGGCGATCCATCGGGCCTGGAAAACACCGCCGGCGGCACCGGCCACGCGGTAAACATATCCTCAGGTAAAAAACGCAATTCCACCGCCGGAGCGGGCGTTAATCTGGATTCCACGACAGACGCCAACTGGGACTAATCCGAAAAGCGGCGTTCATATCCGCTGTCTAAGCAGGTCTTGACAAAACCCCGCCGGGGGTATATAAGGGCTTAAAAAGGAGCTGTCCGGTGGCTGTAAAGAGGGTGAAGCTTATCTCCCCCAATTCCGATGGGAATACTATGAATACCCGCCGCCGGGGGGTTCTTCCCGCCCTTCTCTGGCTTTTTCTGGCCTCCTGCGATCCCTTTACCCATGATCCCGCGGCCTTTTTTGACGAGCAAACCGGCGGCATAACCCTGGGCCTGCCCGCCGTCGTGGACGGCACCCTGACCCTGGGCACGGACGGCTATATCTGCCTTAAGGCCGGGGAAACGGGTTTTTCCATCCCCCTGGACAATCCCCGGGGCTACGCCCTGACCGTTGAAAGCTCCTTTACCCGGACCATGGGCGCGGGGATTTCCGGCCTTACCGTTACCCAGACCGGTGAGGACCGCCTTGCGGTGAATATGCCGCCGGGAATTACAGACAGAAACGAAGGAACCCTCCACATCAAAGTCAAAACCGCCGCCGAAGGGCGGATCCTCTATGAGGGGGACTTGGGAATTGCCTACATCGATTTTGATACCAGCCTGAAAGCAGGAACCGGCTTAAGCGTCTCGTCAACCCTTGATCCGTACCTGAACCTGAATGAACCCTTTGCCCCCGGTGCTTTTAATTACAGCGTCAACGACGCGCCGGTTTCTTTTACCGTTGCGGCCGCCGCGGAAAATTCCGCGGCCAGGATTATTATAAACGGAGAGACCCTGGGAACCGGTTCAGGAAGCCTGCGCATAATGCCCCCGCCGGGGTCGAGTATTGTGCCCATCCGGGTGGAAGCCCCCCACGGAACGGCTTACCGGGAATATACGATCAGCGTTTCCCGGAGTTTTCAGGGCATCACCATTAGCACGGAACCAACCACAAAAGTCTACGTCCAGCAAGGATCTCCAAATACGGGGTTTAGCCCCGCTGGGATGGTCCTAACAGCCTCCACTACCGGCGGGGAGGCCGTTGTAGGTTCCGGCCAATACAGTATTTTGGATTACGACTTTACCACTCCGGGAGAAAAAACCGTCGTGGTAAGCTACAAGGGTTCTACCGCGGCCATTACCGTCTGGGTAGTGGGCCTCTCCGGCCTCACCCTTACCGGTCCGGGGGGCTACGCCCCGGCTCTGAACTTCGACCGTTCGTCCGCCGCCGCCTATAACAAGGACCTGGGAACGGTTCCCTTTACCGCCACTCCATTGACCATCACCGCCACAAGCGGCCTCGCCGGCGTTGAAGGCGCAACCCTGAGCATGAAGGTGAACACCGGTTCTTCCCAGGCAATTACCAGCGGCGCGGCCGTACCGGTTCCCATCCCCCAAGTGCATCCCGCCTCTAATACCATCCAGATTACGGCAGGACTTACCAAGGGAAGCCAAACCGTAACCAGAACCTACACCATTACGGTGCGCAGGGTCTCCCTGAGCGTAGATGAGTTTTTTGTATCCCAGACGGGAAGCGATACATCCGGAGACGGCAGCGCCGCCGCTCCCTACGGCACGGTAAAAAAAGCCCTGGATGTGGTCAAGACTTCCGGCCTGACCCAGGCGGATACCTTTACCATCACCATATCGGGAACCATCACCGCCGATACGGGCACTTCCGACGAAATGATAGACATCAGCGGAACAGGCTACCCCAAAATTGTCCTGCAGGGCAAGGGAACCGGATCGGACGCGGGAGTTATAAACGCCGCAGGGAAAAACAAACGGGTACTCTGTATAGCAGATGGCAACAAGGTAGCTTTGGGAGCCAACCTTACCCTTACGGGGGGAAGCACTACAAGTGGCGGCGGGGTGTTTGTGACCTATACTAGTACCTTTGAGATGACCGGGGGAACCATTGCATATAACACCGCGTCAGAAGGAGGCGGGGGGGTGTATGTGACTGGCACCTTTGAGATGAGCGGGGGAACCATTGCACATAACACCTCAGGAACGCTTGGTGGCGGGGGGGTGTATGTGAGCTCTGGCACCTTTGAGATGAGCGGGGGAACCATTGAGCACAATACCGATTCATCATCCTCTTACGGCGGCGGGGGGGTGTATGTGACTTATGGTACCTTTAAGATGAGCGGAGACGCGGTCATTCGGGGGAATACGGCGTACAGAGGCGGCGGGGTGTATGTTCTCTCGGATAATGGTGTCGCGTTTACCAAAAAGGGAAACGCCCTTATTTACGGCGATACCGGTGACAGTAACGCAAATACCGCCACAGGCGGCGATGGTCACGCGGTTTATTTGCTGCTCGGTAAAAAACGTAACGCCACCGCCGGGGCAAGTTTAAATCTTTACGCGAAGTATAACTCCGGCTGGAGCTACAACGATGTGGGCGGCGTGGGCGACACCACCGCCCACTGGGAGTAGCCATGGAAACGGAAATAGTGTCCCGCCGCCGGGGGGTTCTTCCCGCCCTTCTCTGGCTGTTCCTGGCCTCCTGCGATCCCTTTACCCATGATCCCGCGGCCTTTTTTGAAGAACAAACCGGCGGCATTACCTTGGGTCTGCCCGCCGTCGTGGACGGCACCCTGGCCCTGGGCACGGACGGCTATATCTGTCTTAAGGCCGGGGAAACCGGTTTTTCCATCCCCCTGGACAATCCCCTGGGTTACGAACTAATCGTCGAAAGCTCTTTTAACCAAACCCTTGGCACGGGGATTTCCGGCCTTACCGTTACCCAGCAGGACCTGAACCATCTTGCCGTGGACATTCCTTCGGGATCCGCCGGGGGAGACGAAGGAACCCTCCACATAAAGATCAAAACCGCCGCCGAAGGGCGGATCCTCTATGAGGGGGACTTGGGAATTGCATACTTTGCGGATTTTGACACCAGCCTGACCGCAATTACCCCTTCGGACCCGCTTACCCTGAACGAAGTTTTTTCGCCGGATTCACCCAATTACAGCATCAGCGAGGCCCCCGCGTCTTTTACCCTTAGCGCCACGGCGGCAAAACCCGCCGCCCTGATTACCATAAACGGCGGCACGGGACTGGGCAGTCTTGAACGGACCATAACTCCCAACGCCGCCATCAGTGAAATACTGATACGGGTGGAACTGCGCCACGGGGCGGCGGCAAGGAATTATTCGGTGGTGGTAAACCGGAAAAATTCCGGGGACGGGTATCTTGATGGACGTCCAAAGCATGCGACGATTTTCTTTTCCGACATCCGGGGCTTTACCGAAAAATCCGAAAATTTTACCAGGGCCTTCGGCGAAGATGCTGCTAGAAGAATAGTCCGGTGGCTCAACGAGTACTTTACCCAGATGGCTGAATGCGTCACCGCCACAGGGGGCGTGGTGGACAAATTTATCGAGGATGCGGTAATGGCCCACTGGGGAACGGTGTACACCGCCGGAAGCCCGGAGGAGGATGCGTTTAACTGTGTTAAATCGGCCCTTATGATGCGCCTGGCACTGGTGGAAATGAACAAGGACAGAAGCCCCAGCGATCCGGCAAACCCGCCGGTACGGATTGGTTGTGGAATCAACACCGGCATTGTGGTGGCCGGGCAGATTGGCAGCGGCGATCGTATGGAATATACGGTGATAGGTGATCCCGTTAACATTGCCTCCCGTATCGTGGCCATGAATGAAGTTTTTGGAACGGATATCCTTATTGCCGAAGACACCTGGATGCGTATCAATAAATACTTTATTACAGAAGAAATGCCATCAATTACAGGTAAAACAAAACCGATTCGGATTTTTGCAGTAATAAACTTTGCCGCTGGTGCCGAAGGGCCGTATCCCGGACCCCAAACTCTACAGGAGCTTCAAGAATTTCTTCTTCATTTTTGAAATGTAAGTAATTATTCGATGTGAGGCAGAGTCACGTTTCGGCAGTATTTTTCATAAGCAGCAATTCTCCGGTTAGAAAATTTTCATGCAAAAAGTCCGAGAATTGTTGGTTTGGCTGTGTTCGATACCGTCTTGACAAAATCCCGCCGGGGGTGTATACAGGAACATACACAAAAGGAGCTGTCCGGTGGCTGTAAAAAGGGCGAAGCTTATCTCCCCCAATTCCGATGGGGGTACTATGAATACCCGCCCCTGGGGATTCTTCCTGCCTGTTTCTGGTTTCCTGCGATCCTCTGCAAACTGCCAACGGAGCCCGATAACCGGGATTTTTTGCATGAATATGCAAAAAATCCACGAAGTGCGACAGGCTCCTGGAATTATATGGGGTGTTCATCGGGAGAGGAATTAAAACGGGCACACCTTGAATAGGCCACAGAAACTCTGGTACTCTTGTCCCAGACAAAGGGAGGAACAGATATGGGACTGGGCAACACTGACAGCGCAAAGAACCGAGTAACATACAGTGAGAGGAAGAAGGCGGGCGGAAGTTGGAGATGAAGGTTAATAGTGATTTAACCTATACTATAAAGGGGAGGAGAGATGATCATGGGTTTATCTGAAAAGGCCAAAGAATATCTAAAATATAAACAGGAGCATGATGAGCTAAAGCAATTTTTGCCTCACAATGCCGGACAGACAAGTGATTTTCTTTTAAGAGGTTATACCTTCAGCGAATATGTATCAGGAAGAGAGAAAGAAAAAGAAAATCTGGAAATATTGAAAGAATGGTAAGAAGAAATGTCTTCCACATTGACAAACAAGAAATATCAAGAAGTACTGCTGTCGGTTTTTAATGAGTATCACTCCGATTTGGAAGAAATTCTTGAATTGGCAACTATCGAAAACAATGGCTCGCGGCCTCGGCATATTGAAAATGAAATTTATGCATTATTTCATCATATAAGCCGGAGCCTTTGTAATATAACAAATGTCGATGACGCCGTTAAAGAGGTTGAACAGGCGAAAAATTCTCATTTGAAGAGGGCGATTTTAGATTCCTATAAGATTGCAATAAATAGCGTGTTAAAAGAATCCGATAAAAAGACAGACTTGCTGGAGGATCTTGCGACAGACCCCGATTACCGGGAATGTATTAATGAGTCTATCATAAGCTTGGAACTCTTAAGAAAGAGCAAATCGGAAATAAAAACAACGTATCTGGAAGCAAAAAAGAAGGAACGTAAAGGTGATATGTCCGAAGCCGTAAAATTGTACAACAGTGCGATTGAAAAGATAGCTGATTTGTCAAAAAGTGTTGTTGAGATTGAAAAAAATAATGTTTTTCGCCTGGCGATAAAACGCATAAAAAAGATAGAAAGAAGCAAAAAGAAACAAAATAGATTTACTTTAAGCATGCTCATCTTGTCTTGTCTGTTAACGGCATTATGTAGCAGTTTTTTGACCTTTTTTGTTAATGAATGGGGGGGCAAATTATTGCCAGGTCAACATACGCCTCCACAAATAGAGGCCATGGAAGAAAAATAGAGGGGTTCAGTTTGGTTAAAATCGGGAAAATATTTTGAAGACACTATGGAACAGACATGGATTATTTATAACGTAGACATATGATGGGCTCAAATATCGCAACTCCCTTGAAAAACACGTTTTTGCGGCATTTAAACGAGAAAATGCAAGATCTGTTAACAAAGTAACCGGCTTTGTGGATAGACACTAAACAAAAAGCCCTTAAACTGCACAATCCGCCCCGGTTATGCGGGCTTCTATTGGTCATTATACCCGCTGTCAACAGGTCAATCGATACCGTCTTGACAAAATCCCGCCGGGGGTGTATAAGGGCTTAAAAAGGAGCCGTCCGATGACTGTAAAAAGGACGAAGCTTATCTCCCCCCAATTCCATGGGGGTGCTATGAATACCCGCCGCCGGGGGGTTCTTTCCGCCCTTCTCTGGCTGTTCCTGGCCTCCTGCGATCCCTTTACCCATGATCCCGCGGCCTTTTTTGAAGAACAAACCGGCGGCATTACCCTGGGTCTGCCCGCCGTCGCGGACGGCACCCTGGCCCTGGGTACGGACGGCTATATCTGCCTTAAGGCCGGGGAAACCGGCTTTTCCATCCCCATAGACAATCCCCAGGGCTACGCCCTGACCGTTGAAAGCTCCTTTACCCAAACCCTTGGCGCGGGTATTTCCGGCCTTACCGTTACCCAGTCCGGCGCGGACCGCCTTGCCGTAAATATCCCCGAAGGGAACATCGCCGGAAACGAGGGAACCCTCCACATCAAAGTCAAAACCGCCGCCGAAGGGCGGATCCTCTATGAGGGGGACCTGAGGATTGCCTACCTTGCGGATTTTAATACCACCCTGACAGAAATAACCCCTTCGGACCCGCTTACCCTAAATCCATCTTTTGACCCGCAGACCCCCAATTACAGCGTCAGTAACGCCCCCGATACCTTTTACCTTGGCGCCGTGGCGGCAAATCCGCAGGCCTTCGTTACCATAGACGGGATGACGGGAATAGGCCGCCTGGATAACCGGGCAATAACCCCCGCCGCCAATATAAGTACCGTCCTCTTACGGGTGGAACTCCCCCACGGGGCGGCGGCCAGAAATTATTCCGTGGTGGTAAACAGGACCGGTTCCGGCGTTCTCCAGCTTGCCGTAAATAAGTCACCTAATAAAACAGTCTACCAGGTACAGGGGGCGGGCAATACGGGCATAGATACCACGGGTTTAAAAATATCCCTTGGTGCGGAGTCGAGTTGGACCGAGCTGGATCCAAGTCAATATACCCTGGGTTATGATTTTACCACCCCGGGACCCAAAGACGTTACCGTAACCTACAATGCCAAAACGGAGCTGACCACCAGTTTTCCCGCCTGGGTAGTGGGCCTCTCCGGCCTTAGCCTTACCGGTCCGGGGGGCTACGCCCCGGCTCTGAACTTCGACCAGTCGTCCGCCGTTACCTATAACAAGAACCTGGGAACAATCGCCAATAACATCAACGCGCTGTCTATTACCGCCACAAGCGGCGTCGCGGATGTACCGGGATCAACCCTGAGCATAACAAGGACCGCCCCTTCAACTGAGGGCGGCGCGGCGGTAAGCGGCACGGCCAAAACAATCAATCTTGCCAACGGCGCCAATACCATCGAGATTACGGTAGGACTTACCAAGGAAAGCCAAACCGTAACCAGAACCTACACCATTATAGTATCAAGAGCCGCTTTGGCAGACGGAGCGGAATTTTTCGTATCAGGAAGCGATGTAAGCCCGCCGGGAAGCGAAACCGGGGACGGCAGCGCCGCCGCTCCCTACGCAAAGGTACAGCAAGTCCTGGACCTTGTCATAAATTCCGGCCTGGAGTCGATACCGGATGCGTACATTACCATCACCATATCGGGAACCATCACCGCCGATACGGGCACTTCCAACGGAATGATAGACATCAGCGGAACAGGCTACCCCAAAATTGTCCTGCAAGGCAAGGGACCGGGAGCGAACGCGGGCGTTATAAACGCCGCAGGGAAAAGCAAACGGGTACTCTACATTGCGGATGGCAGCAAGGTAAGCTTGGGAGCCAACCTTACCCTTAGGGGGGGTGCCCCTACAGGGGACAGCTATGCCGGCAAGGGCGGCGGCGGGGTGTTTGTGTCCGGTAGTACCTTTAAGATGACCGGAGGAACCATCGCATATAACACCGCATCAACCGACGGCGGCGGGGTGTTTGTGTCCGGTAGTTCCTTTGAGATGACCGGGGGAACCATTGCACATAACACCGCATCATTCGACGGCGGCGGGGTGTGTGTGACCCATACTAGTACCTTTAAGATGACCGGGGGAACCATTGAATATAACACCGCATCAAACAACGGTGGCGGCGGCGGGGTATATGTGGTGCTCGATAGTGCCTTTGAGATGGCTGGAGGAACCATCGCATATAACACCGCATCAACCAGCGGCGGCGGGGTGTTTGTGTCCGGTACTACCTTTGAGATGACCGGGGGAACCATTGCACATAACACCGCATCATCCGACGGCGGCGGGGTGTATGTGAACTCTGGCACCTTTGAGACGAGCGGCACCGCGCTTATTAAGGGAAACAAGGCTGCCTGGGGCGGCGGGGTGTTTGTTACCGCCGCCTCTAACAGCATGTTTACCAAAAAGGGAAACGCCCTTATTTACGGCGATACCGACACTACCCATACCGATGGCAGTAACGAAAACACCGCCACAAGCGGCAATGGCCACGTGGTTTGTTTGATGGGCGGTAAAAAGCGTAATGACGAAGCCGACGCGACTGTTAATCTTTACGCGAAGGACACCAGCGCATGGAGCTACAACGATACCTCCGTGGGCGGCGTGGGCGACACCACCGCCAATTGGGAGTAGGCATGACAACAGCGGTACTATCAGGCAAAACAAAAGGGGCCGGCTATGTTTCCGTATCCAGGGGAGCTTCGCCGGATGCCAGCCATGCTTTGAGTTGTTCGACGGTATACCCTTTTTCAAGCATATCGAGGACCTCTCTGCGTTCTTCCACTATGCCTTCCGTACGGCCCTCCGCTATGCCTTTCGCAAGGGCTGCCGCGCTGGCTTCCTCCTGCCAGACTTCCTTGGCGTCGTCCCAGTTCCATTCGGTTAAGTCCACTTACTTGTCCGTATTTGCGGCGGATTCGCCGGATGCCAGCCATGCTTTGAGTTGTTCGACGGTATACCCTTTTTCAAGCATATCGAGGACCTCTCTGCGTTCTTCCACTATGCCTTTCGCACGGCCCTCCGCTATGCCTTTCGCACGGCCCTCCGCTATGCCTTTCGCAAGGGCTGCCGCGCTGGCTTCCTCCTGCCAGACTTCCTTGGCGTCGTCCCAGTTCCATTCGGTTAACAGCATATTTATTACCTCCGAAGAGCGTTCTACTAAAAATTTACTTAATACATTGTGTTCGATGCAATACTCTATCGCCGTTTTCATGGCTGCTTCCAGGGGCATGGTTTGCCGGTGTTCCCGTATTTTGTCAATGAAAGTGCTGTACCCGCTTAAGGCGGCGCATTTTTTCACAAGACCTTCGTTATGGCCCTTGTTGATGTTGTATACCTTTACGGTAAGCTCAAGTTCCGGCGGCAGCCCGGCGGCTTTGATGTCCTCCGTATTTTCAAAGGCATCGGAAAGCCTTAAGGTTGACTGGTCCGGATACGGCTTAGGGCCGTTGTACAGGACAAAAAATTCGGGCCTGGGGATTTTCAGCAGTGTTTCGCGGTACAGGCTTTTCCGTTCGATAATTTTTTCATATATCCTGGCAATGTACAACAGTATCCTCAGGGGCATATTGGGGTTCACGCTGCTCTGGTGTTCGATAAGAATCACCAGTTTGTTGCCTATGGTAAAGGATATATCGTTGTACCGTTCCATATACAGAACATCAGAGAGGGTATTAATGGTGATGGGAATTTCTTTATCCAGCGGCACGCCTTCAAGGGCGCTGTACAACTCCCGTAAGGTTTCCGGCTCACTGAAGAGCAGGGAAAAAACGCTGTCCTTGTATCCGGTATTGACGCCCATCTCTGGTTCCAATTTATACCGGCATCGGGAATTTTTCAAGTTCCGGCGGAGGGCCTCGTAATGGTCGCAAAAAAAGAAACTTCCCCTGAAACGCAGAGGGTCCGATTTCCCATCGGGGCCAAACTTTTGGCCATCATATCCCTTATTACCCTTGTTTCTTTGGGGACCCTTACGGTGCTGGCCTCGGCCCTGATGCGGCAGGATGTGCAGATCACCGCGGAGGAAAATAACTTTACCGTCAACAAAAGGTCCGCGGCAGAGGCGGAGGCGGCCCTGCGATCCGCCCGGTCCGGGGCGAATGTGCTTTTAAATATCAGCGA
>JAISLT010000007.1 GCA_031277165.1 Spirochaetaceae bacterium | reverse complement strand
TGGAAGGAGCTTTTTACCACCGAGGGGACGAGGCCGAAGAGGTTTTTCATCGCGCCGGTAAAATTCATAAGCTGATGGGTCTTGAGTTTGGGGAGGCTGATGATGCAGTCCGCTTCCCGGGCGGCTTCGGCCAGGGAAAAGTGCTTCATCACCCGGCCCTCGGAACAGGGAAAAAGGGCCTTGCCTTTGGTAAAATCCCGCCACTGGGCGCCGCTTTTTACGGCGGCATCGCCCAGCCCGGACACGCGGCCCTGGAATCCGGGGGCCTGCAGGCCCGGACTGTCGCCCACCAGAATGCGGGCCGCTCCCCGTTCCCGGACCAGCCTGATACAGGCTGCAAGAAAAGCCGGGTGGGTGGTGACGGCCTTTTCCGGGGAGGAGTCGAAGACGATGTTGGGTTTAAGGAGGACGGTTTTTCCCGCCACATCCAGGCCCCCGGCCAGATCGGCCGCGGCGGCCAGGGCCCGGTACGGTTCTTCCCCCTTATAGCCGCCGCACCGTGCAATGGCGGCCCTGTTGTTCATGTTTCCCCCCAGTCTGTCAGTTTGCGGTGGAGGGTTTTGCGGCCTATGCCCAGGGTGTCGGCGGTTTTAGTTTTGTTTCCCCGGAAGTACCCCAGGGTCTTACGGATGATGATCCGCTCCGAATTTTCCATGGTGGATCCCAGGGGGATGCGGATCCAGCCTTCGTCGTTTTTTTCCCTGATTGTGGGGGGCAGGTCCGCGTCGGTAATGATGTTTCCCTTGGCCATGACCACGGCGCTTTCTATGCAGTTCCGCAGTTCCCGGACATTGCCGGGCCAGTCGTAGTTGTATATGGCGGCCCGGGCCTTTTCGTTAAATCCCTCTATCTGTTTACCGTTCTCCCGGGAGAATTCGCTTAAGAAAGCGTTCAGCAGCAGGGGAAGATCATCCTTCCGCTCCCGCAAGGGGGGGACATGGATATTTACCACATTAAGGCGAAAGTACAGATCGTCCCGGAATCTGCCCTGTTCGGTTTCCGCCTTTAGATCCTTGTTGGTGGCGGCCACGATTCGCACGTCCACTTCCAGGGTTTCTTCCCCCCCCACCCGCTCAAATTTCTTTTCCTGCAGGACCCGCAGAAGTTTAATTTGTATATTCTGATCAACCTCGCCAATCTCGTCCAGGAACAGGGTCCCTTCGCTGGCCAGTTCAAAACGTCCCCTCCGGCGGGATGTGGCGCCGGTGAAGGCTCCCTTTTCATGCCCAAAGAGCTCGCTTTCGATAAGGGTGTCGGGGATGGCCGCACAGTGGACCTTGATAAGGGGCTTTCCCTTCCGGGTAGAAAGTTCATGGATGGCGTCCGCCACCAGCTCTTTGCCCACCCCGGATTCGCCGGTGATTAGTATGGAGGCCTTTGACGGGGCCGCCCTGCTGATGGTGTCAAAGACCCGGCGCATTACCGCGCTGGATCCAATCATGGTTTTGAACTGATCTTTTTTTGCCAGTTCATCCTCGAGGCTTTTATGTTTTAAGGATAATTCGTGGTTTGCCAGGGCCCGCTTGACCAGCATAAAAAGATGATCCAGGTTCACCGGCTTTGTTAAAAAATCGTAGGCGCCGTTCCGCATGGCCGCCACGGCATTTTCCACCGTGCCGTGGCCGGTTAAAATAATCACCGGCAGACCCGGATTTTCAAGGCCTATTTTTCTTTGCAGTTCCTCTCCCCCCATGCCGGGCATGCGAAGATCGGTGATCACCAGATCTATGTCGCCCCTGTCAAAACGCTGCCACCCGGCGGCGCCGTCCTCTGCCGTAACCGCATCGTACCCTTCCATTTCAAAGGCCGCGGCAAGGCCCTCGCGGATATTTTTTTCATCATCTACTATTAAAATTTTAAATTTCACAGCCCGGCCCCTTGGAAGTTTTTTTCGGCCTGGACGGAAACATCGCCGTTAAAATATTCCCCCGGCGGCAGAAGGCGCCGTTCCCGCTGCGGTATGGGCAGGGTAACGGTAAAGCAGGTTCCTTCTCCCTCCCGGGAAGTGACGGATATTTCCCCCCGGTGTTCCCGGATAATTTTAAACACCAGGGTAAGGCCCAATCCCGTTCCTTCTTCTTTTGTGGTAAAGTATGGTTCAAATATTTTTGACATGTTTTCTCCGGGAATTCCTATGCCCGTGTCACAGACAGATATAAGAACATCGCCGTCTTTTTGTTCCGTGGTAATGGTAAGAATTCCCCCGGTACTCATGGCCGCCGCGGCGTTTTGGATAAGGTTTAGCAGGGCCTGTTTCATGAACCGTTCGTCAAAATCAAACGATGGAAGGAATTTGTCCAGTTTAAGGATCGTCTTTACCCGGGCCGTTTCCAGTTCAAAGCTTACAAAGTCTATCAGATCCGTGATCAGGGAATTAACATTTCCCTCCCGCAGGTTCAGATCCATGGGCTTTACCGCAAAAAGAAAGTCCACCACAATGCGGTTTAACCTGTCGATTTCTTCGTTAATAACATCGATATACCGGTGGAATACCGCAAAATACCCCGTGGGTCCCCGATCCCCGGAAAAATTACGATCCGGCCTGTCCTCCGGGTGGGATGTATAATACAGATCTTCGTTTTTCTTAAAGGCCCTTTGGAGCAATTGGATATGGATTGAAATTGAACCCAGGGGATTTTTTATTTCGTGGGCCACCCCGGCGGCCAGGGTGGTAAGGCTTGCCAGGTTTTCGATCCGCCTAATCCAGGATTCTTTCTTGCGTTTTTCCGTAATGTCGTCCACCCGGATTAGGGACCCCTTGACCTGAAAATCTTTAACCAGGGGAAAAATACTAATGGAAAGCAGGCGCCTGGTTCCCTTGGCTTCGATGTCAAATTCCCTGTCCCTAACCTGATCCCCCGAAAGCAGGGCGTTCTTAAGAAATTCCGCCACCATGCCCTCGGTTATGACATTCCAGACCCGGACCGTATCGTCGCCGTGCCGGGAAATAGGCAGAAGATGGTCCGCATATTTATTGGCCAGAATAAGATTATGTTCCGAATCGCAGACCAGAATTCCCTCCGCCAGGGAGTCCAGCACGGTTTCAAGCCGGTCTATGTCGGCGGCCATGGACAGGAGGAGCCCCTCTATCTGTTCCGGGGTAAGTTTGGAAAACTTTTGCAGAGCCCGGGGTATTATCTGCCTCATGGAAGCATCCTTATCTTAAGGGCATCCAAAAACCGTTCCAACACCGTGGGCAGGGAGATGTTAAAGGAATCAGCCTCCACCAGGCTGCGGTTTATTTCCCGGCGCCACGCGGCGGCACAGAGGGCTTTTTCCGGACTTCCCCGGCCGCTGCGCAGCCACAGGGAAATAAGGGCCCCCAGTTCCCGGAAAAACTGCGGGAAAAGACCGGGGATTTCAAAATTGCCGGTGTCCGCAAAAATTTTTGCCAGCAGGGTTTTAAAATCCGCCGCGGGACGGCCCATTCCTTCGGCCTCTGCAAGGGGGGTAAAGAATTTTCCCAGTTCCACAAGAACCGGGGGAATTTCTTTCATCCGGCGGCGCAGTTCCCGGACCGCTTCGGCGGCCACCGACGAGGCCAGGTACGCCCCCAGGGCATGGAGGTTCCCCGTCTTTAAAGGAAGGAACGACCCCAGGTACGATTCTAAACCTTCGGTATAAGCGGCCGGTCCCCGAAAGATACGGCTGATCACCTCTTCTTCGGCCATGGGGCTGCGCTTAACAAACCGGTAATCCCTAAGCCGGGAAAGCATGGTGGGAAGAAGCCCCATGGGACGGGAACTTGTTAACACCAGGGTAACCCTGGGCGGAGGTTCTTCGAGAATTTTCAGGAGGGCATTTTTTGCCCCGTCCTGCATGTACTCGGCGTTCTCCAGCACGATGCACTTATGCCGTCCCAGGGGGGCCAGGCGGCTCCACCACGAGGCCCGGCGGATCCGGCCAATGGGGATTAGGTCCCCCACCCCCTCGGATTCAAGCTTAGCCGCCTGCTTAATAATCGAAGCGCAGTGTTTTTCCAGCTTCCCCCTGTCCCCCGTAATAATCCCTTCCAGATCTTCCAGGTCTTCTTCCAGGGCGCTTATGCAGGAACTTAGTTTCCCAAATTTTGGATCGTCTTCCCAAAGCGCCGGGTTAAAGCGGGCCAGGAGTTTACGGACGGAGCGGACAAAAAGCATCCGGACCGGAGGAAGGAGCCGCCGAAGTTCTTCGGGGGTCTTCGCCTGTGCTGCCTGCCGGAGCAGGGCGCCGGAGGAGGCGGCAATTTCCTGGAAAAATCTTTTCTTGCCCAGGATAAGCAGATCCGGCGAAACAAGGTTCCGGTGGCGCAGGCAGCTTGGACAGGGACAATTCCACCGGCCTATTCCGGTTCCCTGACAGCTTAGGACCCGGGCCAGTTCCAGCGCGGCGGCGCCCTTTCCCCCATAGGCGGGGCCGGAAAAAAGAAGGGCCGGAGCCAGGGAACCGGACCCTATGTCCGAGGCAAGCTGTTTAATCACCGGCTGATGGAGGATATTCTCAAACACCGAAGCCCCCCAGGAGCGGTAAAATAAAACCGGCGAAGAGGCTTTTTTCTAAAAGCGGCAGGGCGTCGAAAAGGGGCTGAATCACCAGGATCAGCACAACGGCGGAAATAAGGGCCAGGGCTTCGGCCAAACCCAGGACAAGACCCAGGGCCTTGTCCGCTTTTTCCAGATGAAGGCCGTTAATAATATCCTTAACGATCCGTTCTAAAAGTTTTCCGGCGATAAAGGCTATTAAGAAGATCCCCCCAAAGGACAGGATCTCCGGAATTACCGTAAGACCCGGAAAATACCGGGACCGTAAAAAGACTGCGCCGGCTTTAAAAAAGAACACCGCGGCAATTAAGCCAACGGCCAGGGAAGCGAGGGAAAACAGTTCCCCGGTAAAGCCCTTTAAAAAACCCCGCAGGGTCAGCAGACCCAGGAGGATAAAAAAAACCACGTCGATCGCCGGTAAATTCACGGCAGTTCCCCCTCCGGGTCTGTACCGGGTAAGGCCCCCCGCAGAACTTCGGCAATGCGTCCGGCCCCGTCGTCCGCCCCGATCCGGGCCGAGGCTTTGGCCATGGCCCTTTGTTTTTCTTGATCCTCCGCCAGGTCCCGAATGGCCCGGATAAGATCCTCCGGCCTTCTCCGGTCCGGGGGAAGGATCACCGCCGCCCCGGCCCTTTCAAAAAACCGGGCGTTTTCTATTTGATCCCCCCGGGTTCCTGATCCGGCCAGGGGCAGCAGCACCATGGGTTTTCCCGCGACGGCACATTCCCATATGGTACCGGCCCCGCTTCTGCACAGCACCAGTTCCGCCGCGGCCAAAACATGGGGAAGTTCCCCCTGGATGTAGGAAAAGGGCCGGTAGCGCCCCTGGGGTTTTTCCCCGGGCCAGGTTGATCCGGCGCCGGTCTGGTGTACCACCGTATACCATTTGGTAAGGTCCTCCAGGCTTTCCCGGACCAGCCGGTTGATCTCACCGGAGCCCTGGCTGCCCCCCAGGACAAGGAGGATCCGCCGGTCGTTTTCCAAGTTTAAGAAAGCTCTGCCCGCCCGGGGATCGGCGTTTCTAAATTCCTCCCGCACGGGGTTGGGCAGGACCAGAACTTCCCCTTGGATTTTCCGGGGAAACCTTTCCGCCGTTTCCCCATAGGCGGTAATTATTTTCCCGCCGCTCCTAAGGGCAAACCCCGCATTGATCCTGGTGGCCAGGCCGGGACTGTAGTCCGATTCGTGGGTAAAAACCGTAATTCCCAGGGAAGCGGCGGCGGCACAGGGGGGGACGCTGACAAACCCGCCCTTGGAAAAAAGCATCACCGGCCTTTCCCGCTTAAGGATTTTTCGGGCGGCAAAAAAACCCGCCGCCACTTTAAAAAAATCGCTGACATTTTTAAGAGAAAAATTACGCCGCAGCTTTCCCGCGGGGATGGAAAAAAAATCAAGCCCCGCGGCCTCCACAATGGTTTTGTCTAGTTTTGCCCGGGAGCCAATCCAGAATATTCTGCAATCCAGCCGGCGCTTAAGGCGGCAGGCCACCGCCAGACCCGGGTAAATATGCCCCCCCGTACCACCGCCGGTAAAAGCAATGCACACCATATGTAAAGGGTATATACTTTTTTTTGTTTTAGCAATGACTCCCCGCCCTGGAAGCTGTCCCTGACCCACGGAATTGCGATGGGATGCACAGTTTTAAGAGTTCTTAACCGCGAAGGCACATAAGACAAAGGGCCAATCCCAAAACTCCGTTAGTCCTGGGCTTGAATTTAGAATTTACAACACACCCTAGCAGCCTGTTGTACCTGTGGATAGTGGTTTGCAAAGTACCGGGTCTAAGGCTGCAAGGCCCGCTACTTTCGGCGGCCCGTTTTTTTTGCGGCGGCCTTGGGCTTCCGCTCCGGCTTTTCCTTTTGTTCCAGCCGGTCAATGGCCTTTGCGGGAAACACCCCGGTCTGCGCCGTATGATCATCCGCAAACCAAACGGTGGTAACGGTCTTGGTTTCTTCGTTAATAGACTGGACAACCATTTTTGCACTGTTTGACAATCCCGAAACGACAACCACATCTCCAATCAATCTTTCTGTAGCCCGAACACTCATTATAACCCCTTACAAAATAATAGAATTGTTCAGAATTTCAGCTTCTGAACAACAATCGCTTAAAACAGCAAAATGCGGAGCATTTTGCAGGACCTGTTCAACAGCCAAACGGCTTATCGAAACAGTCCAAGACACTGCAAGACAACAATAATCCGCCCGTATTGATCCTTACACCTATTCGGACGCCTATGGCGGCCGAATCTAACGAATGGATCGTACCTATATGAATAACAAAAGCACACTATGCGCAGGGAAGTCAAGGGGGTATGGCCCATTCCAAACTATGCAAAATAATCGCAGGTTCCCACACAGATGAGTTCCGCCGGGAACTTATTTAACCGTGGAAACTATTATTGTTTTTTGTTGGGTTGCCAAGCAAGAAATAATGAACCTCCCCGCGCAAGCGCTTTCTTGGGTATCTTGTGAGCGTTGCATTGTTTACAAGGTTCGTTCTGTACGGAAATTATTTAACTGTGGGTCTACTGCCATTTTTTGTTCGTGTGGCTAATTTTAACCGCCCCAAGGCTCCCCCGCGAACCGGTTCTGGGATATTAGACCCCACTGCGAATAAGAACCAAGGGGCAGAGACCCCTGTCTTATAATTGAGCCGCGGCCGATTCGAACGGCCGACCCACGCCTTAAAAGGGCGTTGCTCTACCTACTGAGCTAGCGGCCCGGTATTACCGGATCTTACTGGGCTTGTTTCAAAACCCCGCTGGTTTTGGACCAGCCCCTATTATAACGGCAGCTTTACCAATCTTACAATAGTTGCTTTCTCAAAACTAACAGAGTTTTGAGGCTGCCTAATAATTGCATGATACCGGCATGGAAGTCAATCCCAGGGACATTAGTACCTAAAGAGGAGTCCCAGATCAAAGGCAAAGGTCCTGTTGTCCCCGGGGTTCTTCCCCAGTTCCTTGCCCCGGACGGCCACATCCAGGGTTAGGGCATGCATGTCCAGGCCAAACCCAAATGAAGGAAGGACGTCGGCCATGCCTGCCCTGATCCGCAGGATCCGCATCATGGTTATTTCCATCCCCAGGGTTAGGTTAAGCAGGGGGTTCCGGGGATCCGTAGAAAAGGGATCGATAAAATCCCGGTAATCCAGCATTACAATGGCGCCGGTGATATACCGGTCCAGGAAATCGTTTTGTATCCGGTAAAGGGCCCCCAGGGCCAGCCGGGGCGTGACTGTGGCGTATGACTGGGTTCCCCCGCTTCCGCGGTCCGAAATTTCCGCATACCGGGTTACCAGGGCGGGGGAGTAGACATCGTACCCCGTCAGGGCCAGGCATAGGTGGTCCATAAGGGTATACCGTATCCCCAGGTCCAAACCAATGCCGAATTGGGTGGAATAGGGGCTGGAAGCGGCGCCCGTGGTTATCTCGCTTAAATCGCCGACGGATCCGCTTAGGCCTAGGCGTCCCCGGAAAAAGGCCTTGGCTAAAAACCCCAGATCCACCAGGTGCGTATCCCCTTCCAGGACCCGGAAGGAAAAGCCCCCGGTCATAAAGATTTCCTCCGAAAGGACAGGATAAATCGTTTTTTCCCGGACCACGGCATCCGCCACGGTGCGGTTAAAAAGGCCAAATCCAAATCCCCGGTCTACCAGGCCTATGGCAATAGGGCCCCCCAGATCAAAGCCGGCCCCAAAGTCCTGAAGCCGGGGCAGGGAAGAAATATCCGGCGCTCCCTTGCTATTGACCGTGCGATCCAGTATCTCAAAGATGGGCCCGTAGACACTAAGGGAAATCTCCGCCGCACTAAACTGTCTTTCAATTCCCGCAAAGGATGCGGGGTTAGAAAATATAGAAGAAAAATCGTCCCCCAGGGCGGTATGGATCCCGCCGAAGCCCCCTGCCCTGGCGGAGGGCATCGTAAAGGGGGCGATATGTTCCGCCCCAAGGGAAAGGACGGGAAAAAGCCCTAGGGTGAATAGAAACAGGGGGGAAAATTTCTTCATGCTATTGTCCCACTTTATGCCATTGGTATTTATATACCATAGATTTGAATTTGTCCGGTACGGAATTGGCTGATTCTGTACCGGTCCACTTCACACTACCACTTCGCCCCATGCGTCAAAATTCCCCTCCGTTAATGGTTCCCTAACGCTGCAGCGTACCGTCGAGCCCGGCTTGGGCCGGACGGGGGGATCCTCCGAAGCAGCCGAAAGGAGGATCCTTATATAATTATCGGTCAAGGCGGGAAAAAAAGAGGGGGAAAAGTTTTTTTTTCCGGGGAGAAAAGAACCGGCGGCCCTTTTTTCGGAAGCTCCGGCCCCCTCCGATTCGGCCACGGCCCCCAGGACCCTTCCCCGCCAGCGGTTTATATAATCCCGCTTTCCCTGCCGGGACAGCTCCAGCAGGACCGCCAGCCGCTTTCCCGCGGTATCCCGGCCCACCTGGTTTTTCAGTAACGCCGCCCTGGTTCCCTCCCGCGGGGAATAGGGAAAGCCGTGGATGGCGGCAAAGTTAAGATTCCGGCACAGGCCGGCGCTGGATTCAAAGTCGCCGGGGGTTTCGCCGGGAAAGCCGGTGATAATGTCGCAGGCTAAAAACGGATCCTCCTTGACGCTCCGCAGCCGGTCCACGGTGTGGATTATATCTTCGGCCCCGTAGGGCCTGCCCATGGCGGAAAGGATCCGGCTGCTCCCGGACTGGACCGAAAGGTGAAAGTGGGGCCGTATGCGGCGGTGGGAAAGGATATGAAAAAATTCATCCGTTAAGACGGCCGGTTCCGGGTCAATGGAAGAAAGGCGCAGGGCGATCCGTCCGGTATTTTCCAGCAGGATCCGCAGCAAAACCGGCAGGGTTACCGCGGTATCCCCCGGAGAACGGTACTGACAGATGTTTACCCCGGTTAGGACCGCCTCGGGAATGCCCTGGGCCTCCAGGGCCCTAAGCCGTGTGAGCAGTTCCCCGCTTTCCAGGCTTATGCTTTTACCCCGGGCCAGGGGAACCCGGCAGTAGGCGCAGCTTCTGTCGCAGCCGTCCTGTATTTTTAGAAACGCCCGGGAATGAAATAAAAATGTCCGGGGATTAAAACGGAAAGCAGCGGGGAAAGGCCGGGAAGCGCCGTCTTCGGCTTGGCCGGGAAGATGCTGTTCTTCCCGCCACCGGGAAAGGAGCTCCCCCCAGGGGCCTGCTTTATCCGCCAGAAACCGGGGCAGATCAAGCAGGGTATCCTTGGAGGGTGCCATGAACGGAAGGTTTTTACCGGTCCCCAGGGCGGCCAATTCCGCTTCGCCCAGCCGGGCATAGCAGCCAGTTATAAGGACGGCGCAGCCCCGGCGCAGAAAAAGCCGGATGATCCGCCGGGCCTTTTGTTCCGCCCGGGAAGTAACCGTACAGGTGTTGACAATAAGAAGGTCCTCCGGGCCGGCCCCTTCCCAGGGCAGGATGGAAAAACCCCGTTCTTTAAAGGCCCCGGCGATCGCTTCGGTTTCAAGCTGGTTGAGTTTACATCCCAGGGTAAAAAAAGAAATACAACCCATAGAAATTTACCGGTTGGAGAGGCTTGCCCTGGCCCGTTCCAGCCCCCGTTTGGCATCGGCCATCTGGGAATTAAGGGAAAGGGCCCGTTCATAGGCGCCGATGGCATTCTGGATTTCACCGGCGTTTTCCCGGGCATAGGCCAGCCGGGCCCACCATTCGGCGTTTTGGGGCATATAATACACCGCGGTGGACAGGGCGATATCCGCCCGGCGGAACTGGCCCCGGCGGATAAAAATTTCGCCTACATAATAGTAAACCATATTGACCCGGGTACCCTGGGGGGCAAGGTTAATGTACTCCTGAAAATACTGAAGGGCTTCGGCATTGCGGCCCTGGAAGTAATATACCTCCCCCAGAACTTCTATAATCCGGGGATCATACCGGCTGATGTTCCTTCCCGCCAGTGCATAGGTGCGGCCCTCTTCATAGCGGCCCAGGGCCACCAGGCTCCAGCAAAGAACCACATGGGATTCCAGATTATTGGGGTTGGCGGCGATTTCCGCCCTGCAAATTGCAAGGGCCTCTTCAAAATTCCCCTTCCGGTATTCCTGGAGGGCATCGGCCCGCGGCTGGGCCCGGGCCGCCGGAGAACAGATAAGGCACAGCAGGATCCCCACGCGGCAGGCTTTTTTAAAACAAAACCCCGTCATTCGGAGTACTTTTTTTCGGTCATAATACAGCGGCCCGTAAAATGGCAGCCCATTTCCATGTTTATTTCCGGGGCGCTTACATTACCGGTAAGTCTTCCGGTGACGGCCACCTCAACCCTTTCGTCGGCGGTCACATTGCCCTTGACGGTTCCCAGGATAATCACTTCGGAGGTTTTGATATTTGCCTCCACCACCGCTTCTTCGTCGATCATTAAAAGGCCCGTGGCGTTTATTTCTCCCGAAACCCTGCCCTTTATAAGGAGGGGTTTTTCAAAATAGAGGGCGCCGGAAAATTCAATATCCGGAGAAAGGACCGTATCAAAATCTTCAAGCTCCAATGCGTCGTTATGCACATCCGTCATGGAGCTAGTATACCCCAGGGATCCCCGGAAATTCAACGGGCACTTTCGTCACCGGGTAACAGTCCATGGATCATGTTGACATAATCTGCGGCAATACTATACAGTAAGCGCCAGATATGTATTTCTATAATACTGTGAAAAGTACCCCCCCCCCCCCCCCCATATATAGCGGCTGATAAATTATATCCCACTACATATAGTGCTCCTTATCCCCCAGCTCTTCCTCGGGGCCTTTTTTTCCATCGTCTGTCCTATGGTGGGCCCCAGGAAGGACCCGCGGTTTGGCGCATACGACTACAAAAAATCCACCGGTACAAAGGGCTGCCAGGATGAGCGTCCAGGGCTATGCCCTGCGTACCAGGGCGCTGGTTACCGGCGGAGCGGGTTTTTTGGGCAGTCATCTGTGCGACCGGCTCATTAAGGACGGGAACGATGTTATCTGCCTGGACAATTTCTTTACCGGACAAAAACAAAACATTGCCCACCTAATCGGCAAACCCTATTTTGAGCTGGTCCGGCATGACGTGACCTTTCCGTACTATGCCGAAATAGACCACATATACAATCTGGCCTGTCCCGCCAGTCCCCCGCACTACCAATACGATCCGGTACAGACGACCAAAACCAGCGTACACGGCGCAATTAACATGCTGGGACTGGCGAAACGTACCGGGGCCCGTATTCTACAGGCTTCCACCAGCGAGGTCTACGGCGATCCGGCGGTCCACCCCCAGCCGGAATCGTACTGGGGGAATGTGAACCCCATAGGGTTCCGGTCCTGTTACGACGAGGGGAAACGCTGCGCCGAAACCCTCTTTTTTGATTATTACCGGCAAAATCATGTGGATATAAAAATAGTCCGGATCTTTAACACCTACGGCCCGCGGATGCACCCCAATGACGGCCGGGTGGTGAGCAACTTTATTATGCAGGCCCTGCGGGGAGAGGACCTTACCATCTACGGAAACGGCGGCCAAACCCGGTCGTTTTGTTATGTGGATGACCTGGTGGACGCGGTGATGCTGATGATGGGGAGCCCCGCCGGTTTTACCGGGCCGGTTAATATCGGCAACCCGGATGAGTTTTCCATGGTTCAACTGGCGGAGAAGATCCTTTCCCTGACGGGGAGCAAATCCAAAATTGTGTTCAAGCCCCTGCCCCAGGACGATCCGAAGCAGCGGAAACCCGACATAAGTCTGGCAAAAACAGAATTGGCCTGGGCGCCCAAGATACCCCTGGAAGACGGCCTCAAAGAAACGATCGCATACTTCAGGGGACAGATAAAATGAAAATGAACATGTTTACCCCCCCCCCCCCCCGTGCTTCGGGATTAGATTTTTCAGCCGATCTTTCAGACAATATTTGTCCGGTCTGTTCAGGCCCCATGTATCCGCTTTTCGGCGCAGGAAAGCCATACGCCATGTGTAAAGTTTGCCGGTACATGGCCGCGGATTCGATGCCGGGGGCGGGAGCGGAAATTGAATCGCTTGGTGTTGTCAGAGAAAAAAATTTCACACGGATTATTAAAACACTCAAAAAGAAATATACATGGGCCAATACAATTCTGGATGTCGGAAGTTCACATGGTGTTTTTTTAAGACTGGCCGCGCAGAATGAATTTACCGCAACCGGGCTTGAACCTGATGAACGTTTGGCAGGGGAGTGCCGTAATTCAGGCTTTGATGTTGTTACAGGATTTTTTCCCGAGGCGGATGAGCTTGCCGGAAAAACTTTCGATATCATCATCTTCAATGATTCGTTTGAACACATACCGAATTTACAGGCCCTTATTACAGGTATAAAAGCACATTTAGGCAAAAAGGGTATCGTCGTGGTAAATTTGCCAAACAGTGATGGTTTACTGTTCCAAAGTGCTCTCTTGGCATATCAATTTGGCATTCAAGTACCTTTTGATCGTTTATGGCAAAAAGGATTTGCTTCTCCGCATTTACACTATTTTAACACGAGAAATTTGAAAATGCTTTTTGAAAGGCATGGTTTCACACAACAGGAGAATATGCCCCTGTCTTATTATTTGATCACAGGGCTTTGGCGGCGGATTCGATGTAAAGCATCTCTCTGTGTCTCGATTATTGCCTGGTTAATATTGACGATATTGTACCCATTCTTTTGCGTGAAAAGCGATTGTTTTGCATCATATTTTACCTTCAAGAACGAAGCATGTTATGAATAAGGCATCAGAATATGTGCTTTCCCTTATTATTCCCTGCTACAACGAAGAACAAACCATCGCGGACTGCCTTACCAGGGTAAGCGCCATTGCCGGCGGCGCTTCTTTTTCCCTTGAATTAATTGTGGTCAACGACGCATCCACCGACAACAGCCGGGCGGTTCTTTATCAATGGCTGTCGGAGCATAATTTTGACGGCGGCAGCGTGAGCGTCCGCATCCTCGAGCATGAACAAAACCGGGGTAAGGGAGCGGCGCTAAAAACCGGCCTGTTGCACACCACCGGCGATTATGTGGGCATCCAGGATGCCGACAGCGAATACGACCCCAGGGAATATATTACCATGCTGGAACCCCTGCTTTCCGGAAAGGCCGATGTGGTCTACGGCTCCCGGTATCTAAAACCGGACACGCGCCGGGTGCTTTATTTCTGGCACACCTGGATGAACAAGCGCTTAACCGCCCTTTCCAATATGTTTACCAACCTGGATATTACCGACATGGAAACCTGCTACAAACTCTTTACCAGAGAAGTGATTAGCAGGATAGCCCCCACCTTAAAAGAAGAGCGGTTCGGGTTTGAACCGGAGATTACCGCCAAGGTGGCCCAGGGCAAATACCGGGTGTATGAGTGTGCCATTTCATACCATCCCCGGACCTACGAAGAGGGGAAAAAGATCGGATGGAA
>JAISLT010000103.1 GCA_031277165.1 Spirochaetaceae bacterium | reverse complement strand
CCGGAAAAAGTGGGTATCCCCCGAAACCATCGCAAAACTGGCGGCGGTCCTTGATGTGGAACCCTATCAGCTCTTTATGTCCAATCCCCTGGACGGAAAGCAGACAAAACGGATCCAGTCGTATCTGAATGAATTGAACGAGCACTTTAGTGAGGCGATGGATAAAATAAAAACCACCTACCTGATGCAGGGAGAGGAGAATCTGTAACAGCGGTTAAGGATCCGGTCTTTGTCATAAATGATGACAAGTTGATTGTGGGCAGCTTCCAATTTTGTGTGGGCATGGTTCATGTTTTGGATATATTTTTCAAGTGCCCCCGGTCCGTCCGCAGCACCTGCCCGTCCCCGGTGGATATAGTCACATTCAAAAAAAGCGGCGGCGTCACGCAGATCAGTATCGGCGGCATCGATATGTTCGCATTCAGACTCCCGTTTATCCTTATCGTCCTGCTCGTCGTGAAGTCCAGCCCGTTGATGTCCTCGTCCCCGCAGGGGTTGATGAAACACCCCTGTACCGCCCCTTCCGTTATCCCCGCTGCTTAACTCCCAGTCCTTCACCGAATACTCCACCTCAGGCCCAAATCCGTTCCCCCGGTTAAACCGCACCTTCATTCCCCCGGGCTTCTCCACTCAATCAGGCTGCCCGTCCCCAAATTCATTATGAGATGAACCGAACTGGCGTTCCGGTTCCGCAATAATTATATCAAGCACTTTAAGGGAACTCAGATTTTCAAGATTCAAAGGATCCATTAATTCCAAGCCTTCTTTTTCATAAGTTTTTGCATCTATCCTGACTCTGCCACCAAAAAGCATGTTATGATATTTTTGCGGCGCCAGCAAGCCGGCAATCAACCATTTTATTTCAAATACACTCGACGATATTAATAAAGGGAACCTCTGGAAACTATAAAAAACACACAAAATATCTGCTGAAGTGTATCTGAAACAGGGGTAATATGGGGGCTATTTTGAGTTTTTAGAGGTTCCCTAAAGACCATAGCGACAAAACCGTTCTGATCGCCGGGCCTAAGGCTTTTTGGATCACTTGACTCTGGAAGTTTTCTCTGTCCGCAAGCATGGAAAGGATACGTCCCGTCAGCGCATCCGCAGCCATCCTTTTTAACAACCCAGTCAATTCCCTAAAAAATCATGCCGGAAAAACAACAGGGTTATCAAGCTGTTTTTATGTCAACTGAGGCTGTTTCAAATTACGCTGTCTTCTGTTCGATTCACAGCGGAAGCTAATACCCAAAGATTTGCTTTTTGCCGGGGGCGGTTTACGCACCACACAAAAAAATTACATCCCGCGACACGGCCGACTCGAACGGCCCACCTACGGCTTAGAAGGCCGTTGCTCTATCCGGATGAGCTAGTGTCGCTTTACAGTTGAGTATAGCAAAAAAGCCCTCCCTTGGGTAGGGGCTTGGGCCGTCAATTTGGCATATCCTTTACCCGCAGCCTAAATTCTGCCCGTTTCAGGGCGCCCTCGGCGGCGGTGGATTCAAACTTAAAGAGGCTGGAATTGATCGTGTCCTGGGCGGCGGTCTTTGATAGAAGGGCCCGGTCCCGGTCTATTTCTTCGGGCCACTCGGCGGCATCGGCCATAAGTATGGTATTGTGACTCTTAACTTCCAGGATACCCTCGGCAATAAAGGCATTTTTCCAGGTTCCGGTTTTGTCCTTTATTTTAAGGATCCCCGTAACTACCGGGGCGGTAAAAAAAGAATGGTTCGCATAAACGCTTATCTCTCCATCCGCCAGGGTTAGGTTAATGGCCTCCACCTCGCCGGAAAAAAAACGCCGATAGGGGGTGTGGATCTCGAGCTTAAAAAGGGGGGCCATTACTTTGCCCGTTCCAGCACATCATCAATGCTTCCGGCCATAAAGAATGCCTGTTCACCGATGGAATCACATTCCCCGTCGAGGATCATCTTAAAACCCCGGATTGTTTCTGCCACCGGTACGTAGCGTCCTTCGATGCCGGAAAATTTTTCTGCCACAAAAAAGGGCTGGCTAAAAAAGCGCTGGATCTTCCGGGCCCGGGCTACCAGGATCTTGTCTTCCGGGGAAAGTTCATCCATCCCCAGGATGGCGATAATATCCTGCAGTTCCTTGTACCGTTGAAGGATCTGCTGGGTTCGGCGGGCGGTGCGGTAATGTTCTTCCCCCACCACCGCCGGGTCGAGGATCCGGGAACTGGAAGCCAGGGGATCCACCGCCGGGTATATTCCCAGTTCCACAATCTTCCGGGAAAGGGTTGTGGTGGCGTCCAGGTGGGCAAAGGTTGTGGCCGGGGCCGGATCGGTTAGATCGTCCGCGGGAACATAAACCGCCTGGATACTGGTGATGGATCCCCTGGTGGTACTGGCGATCCGTTCCTGCAGGGCGCCCATTTCGTTGGCCAGGGTTGGCTGGTAGCCAACGGCGCTGGGGATCCGCCCCAGCAGGGCCGAAACTTCGGCGCCGGCCTGGATAAAGCGGAAGATGTTGTCAATAAAGAGCAGCACATCCTGGACCCCCTGGTCCCGTAAATGTTCTGCCATGGTAAGCCCCGCCAGGGCAACCCTCATGCGGGCGCCGGGGGGTTCGTTCATTTGGCCGAACACCAGGGCGGTCTTATCAATAACCCCGCTTTCGTTCATTTCTTTCCATAAATCCGCCCCTTCCCGGCTCCGCTCTCCCACCCCGCTGAACACGGAATACCCCGCGTGTTCGGTGGCGATGTTCCGGATCAACTCCATGATGATCACGGTCTTTCCCACCCCGGCGCCTCCGAAGAGGCCGATTTTTCCTCCCTTTGAATAGGGGGCGATAAGATCGATAACCTTGATCCCCGTCTCAAACACCTCCGTGGATGACCGCTGTTCCGAAAACCCTGGGGCGGCCCGGTGTATCGGGGCAAATTCTTCCGGAGTAAAGGGACCCTTGTTGTCGATGATCCTGCCGGTGACAGAGAACATTCGGCCCAGGACCGCTTTTCCCACGGGGACGCTGATGGGCTTTCCGGTATCTTCGGCTTTAAGGCCCCGGGCAAGCCCTTCGGTGGCTTCCATGGCGACACAGCGAACCCGGTTGTCCCCGGTATGTTGAAGCACCTCCAGGATCACCTCCCTGGCCGGGCCATCCTGGGCGGCGGCCCTTACCGTGAGGGCGGTTAAAATCGGGGGAACATGGTCCGCCTCAAACCGGACGTCCACCACCGGCCCCATGATCTGTGTTATAAGTCCCGGATTTGGCATCTACATACTCCTGGATAACCCCGGCTTCAATCCGGGCCTTTTTAAAGGCGGCTCCTATTCGTTTAAGACCGAACTGCCGCCTACTATTTCGGTTATTTCCTGGGTAATTCCCGCCTGGCGGGCCCTGTTATAGCTTAACTGCAGAGAATCCAGCATTTCCCCGGCGCTTTTGCTGGCCTCGTCCATGGCGGCCATGCGGGCACTCTGTTCGCTGGCGTAACTTTCCACCAGGCAGCCGTAAATAATTCCCTTAATGTACAGGGGAACCAGCGCGTCGAAGACCACTTCTTCCGAGGGCAGATATTCAAAGCGAAGTTCCACCCGCTTTTCCAGGCCGGAGAGGGCAATTTCTTCCTGCAGTTTTTCCGCCCGCAGGGGCAGGATCTGCCGTGAGGCGGGGAGCAGCCTTACGGCGCTGTGCATGTGGGTATACACGATGTGAACTTCGCTGAACATGCCCCACAGGTACTGGGAGATAACAAAATCGGCAATTTCTTTGGCGTCGTCCATTACCGGCAGCCGGGAACTGAACGAAAAATTTTCCAGAATAAGGTAGGGCGAGTTGATAAAATACCGGTAGCCGATGGCGCCGATAAGGATCAGCACCGGTATGCGGGGGGAGCCGGCTTCCCCGGGCTTGGAAAATTCCTCGCAGATCCGGTGGACCTGCCGGAAGATGTTGGCGTTGTAGCCCCCCGCCAGTCCCTTGTCGCTGGTAAGCACCAGGATCGCGCTCCGTTTGCCCGCGGCGGATTCGCCGGAGCCGCCAAAGAAGATGCTTTCCAGGCTTTCTGCCCCCGCCAGAATATCGCACATGGTTTTTTGTATCCGGGTAAAGAACGGCTCCGTATCCTCCAGCACCCGCCTTCCCTTGCGGAGCTTTGAGGTGGAAATAAGGTTCATTGCCTTTGTCACCTGGAGGGTTTGTTCTATGGACCTCATCCGCAGGCGGACGTCACGCAGGTTTGTCACATCCGCCCCTAGTTCTTCATCTGCCTAAAGGCGTCAATGGCCCCGCGAAGATCATGTTCCAGTTCCGGCGTGGTTGAACCGGTCTTGGACACCGCTTCAAGAATATCCGGATGCCGCACCTTAATATAATCCAAAAGCCCCTCCATAAAGGTCCTAACCTTGTCCACCGGCACATCGGCAAGACAGCCGTTTACCGCGGTAAAAAGAATCACCGCCTCTTCTTCCATGGACAGGGGAGAAAACTGGCTTTGCTTAAGCACTTCCATAAGCCGTTCCCCCTGGGCAAGTTTATCCTGGGTGGCCCTGTCCAGATCGCTTCCAAACTGGGCAAAGGCGGCCATTTCCCGGTATTGGGCCAGATCCAGCCTAAGGCGGCCCGACATTTTCCGGATGGCCTTTGATTGGGCGGATCCCCCCACCCGGCTTACCGACAGCCCCACATCCACCGCCGGGCGGAACCCGGAGTTAAAGAGCTCCGAATCAAGGAAGATCTGCCCGTCGGTGATAGAAATAACATTGGTAGGAATATACGAAGAAATATCCCCCGCCTGGGTTTCGATAATTGGCAGGGCGGTGATGGAACCGCCCCCCCGCTGGGGAGAAAGCTTTGCCGCCCGTTCCAGAAGCCGGGAGTGAAGGTAAAACACATCGCCGGGAAAGGCCTCCCGTCCCGGGGGACGCCGCAAAAGAAGGCTGATCGTCCTGTAGGCCACGGCGTGTTTAGAAAGATCGTCGTACACAATAAGCACGTCCTTTCCCGCATTCATAAAATGTTCCGCCATGGCGCAGGCCGAATAGGGGGCCAGGTACTGCAGGGCCGCCGAATCGGAGGCGGAGGCCAGCACCACAAAGGTATAGTCCATCGCACCGTACTTTTCCAGATTCCGGATAATCGCCGCCACCGACGAGGATTTTTGGCCTATGGCGCAGTACAGGCAGTACAGATCCTTCCCCTTTTGGTTGATGATCGCATCCACCGCCAGGGCGGTTTTTCCGGTCTGCCGGTCACCGATAATCAGCTCCCGCTGACCCCGGCCTATGGGGATCATCGCATCCACCGAAAGGCTCCCGGTTTGCAGGGGGGTGTCAACCACTCCCCGTTCTATCACCGGGGGGGCCGCGGCTTCCACCGGCAGGTACTCCGCGGCCTTTACCGGGCCCTTGCCGTCTATGGGAACCCCCAGGGGATTTACCACCCGGCCCAGAAAACCCGGCCCCACGGGAACCGACACAACCTTCCCTGTTCCCCGGACTTCTTCGCCGTCCCGGACCAGATTCTCGCCGGAAAAAAGCACGGAACCCACCCCGTCTTCTTCCAGGTTAAGGACAATCCCCTCCGCCCCGGAGGAGAATTTTACCAGTTCCCCATAGATGGCGCCGTCCAGGCCGTAAATGCTGGCCACCGAATCACCCACCTGGGTAACAAAACCCGCCGATTCCGCAGGGGCTTTGCCGTCCCAGCGCTGCAGTTCCGCCTCCAGGACCGTGGAAAGATCGCTGAAATTTGCCATTATGCCTCCCCCCCAAGGTCCTGGGTCATTTGTTCCAGCCGTGTTTTAAGGCTTCCGTCAAAGATCCGGCTTCCCAAACGGAGCCGCAATCCGCCGATAAGTTCCGGCATAAGGCGGACCCGAATGTGCAGATCCTGTACCCCCGCCAGGGGCAGGGCCCGTTCCTTAACAAGGGCAATAAATTCTTCCCCCGGCTGGAAGGGAATTTCCAGAAACAGTTCCGCCATGCCCCTGTCCCGGTCTATCCGGTTTTCGATTTCTTTTAGTATGACCTTGTAATGGGCCAGCCGGTTCCGGCGGATCATCAGAAGCAAAAAACTTCCGGCGGCCAGGGCGGCGCCGCTTTCTTCCCCGGCCCTTTTAAGGGCCCGGTCTATCCGGTTCCTCAGCCTGTCCGCATCGGCCTGCCCGGACAGGTACCCCGGCAGGGAAAGGGCGGAACGGCAGAGGAGCCGCAAAAATTCCAGGGCCGGGCCGGCGCCGGTCTCTCCGGTAAAGCCCACAAAGGCATCGGCCCAGCTTTTAGCGCGGAACATTAGGGTGTTCCTCGTCCAGGGATTTAAGCGCTTCTTCGGCATACCGGAGCTGTTCCGGTCCGGTAAGGTTTCGCTTTACCAGGCGGCCGGCGGCGCTTACCACCAGGGATGCCGCCTCTGCCTTAAAAACCGCCATGGCCCCCAGCCGCTCCGCTTCAAGCCGGGCCCGGGCGCCGGCCACCATCCGATCCACCTCGGCCTTTGCCCCGGCGGTGATTCGTCCCGCCTCGGCCTCCGCGTGTTCCCGGGCAACCCGGATAATCGTTTCTGCCTCCAGTTCCGCATCCGACAGCCGTTTTTCGTACTGTTCCAGCAGATGCTTGGCCTCCCGTTTGTTTTTTTCCGCCGTGTCAATATCATCCTGGATCTTCCGGGACCGGTCGTTCATAAATTTAGTAACCGGCTTAAAAAGTATGGCCCGCAGAATAAAAAAGAGGATGACAATATTGATTATGGTGATAAAAAAAGTTACGGAAAAGTCCAGCATTTTATTTTACAATAAGCAATATGGATACGACAAAACCATAAATGGCCGTTGCCTCCGCCAGGGCTATGCCCAGAAAAAACACCGTTTGGATTTTCCCCGATGCCTCGGGCTGGCGGGAAATAGCCTCGGCGGTTTTTCCCGTGGCAATGCCAATGCCCAAACCCGCTCCAAGCCCGGCTATTACCGCAATGCCCGCGCCAATTAGGTACGTTAAGTCCATTTAAGCCTCCTATTCGATCGTAACCGCCTCTGATAAAAAGAGTACGGTTAAAAAGGTAAATACCAGGGCCTGGATAAGGCCGTCAAGAAAATCAAAGTACAGGGAAAAAACCGGCGGCAGGGCAAGGGGGATCACCGATCCGATCAGGACCATGATGATGAAGCCCCCCAGCATATTGCCAAAGAGCCTTAGGCACATGGAAAGGGGCCGTATGGCGTATTCCAGAATATTAAAGGGCAGCATCAGCGGTACCGGGTGGAGCAGGTTCTTTGCCCATCCCTTAAGGCCCCGGACCCGCAGGCCCGAAAAAAGCACCAGCAGGATCGTCATAAGCGCCAGGGCGCCGGTAAGATTAATGTCCCTGGTGGGGGGCTTTATTTCAAAGGGGGGCTCAAAGACCCTGCCGCCAAAATGTACCGCCGCCGGGGTAAGGGCCGGGATAATGTTAGCTAAAAGGAGGAAAAGAAAGATCGTGCCGATATAGGGGGCAAAGGCCGGGGCACTACGGCCAAAGTAATTGCCGGAAAACCTGTTAAGGAATTCCACCCCCCCCTCCAGCAGGGTCTGGGAACCCACGGGGACCTGCCGTAAACGGCGGGTAAGCAGCAGCGAAAGGCCAATCAGCAGGGCCATAACCACCCAGGAAATAAGCACCGTCTCCGTGATAGGGATAGAAAAATTCCCCCCCTGGACAGTAAAGACCGTTTTGAATTTCAATGCCTCGTTCAGCCGTTCCCCTATTTCCACGGGCGCCTCTTATAGGGAACCGCCAGGTTCACCTGTTTTATTCAATTATATACAACCGGTACAACCGGAATTCCCAAAATGTCCGGAAATAGCCTACTCGTTTTTAAAGAAAAAATCATCCCTAAAGTATTTTTTTAGCAATTCCTCGGACACCGCATCGGCCCTGTTCATTTTGATATAGGTAGCTTCCAGAAAACCCTTGGTAAGGTAAAAACAGCCTAGAAGAAAAAATTCCGCCACCCGGTTTACTATTCCCATGGCTTCGTACATCCGCATGGTGTTGTCCAGGATAAAATCCGTCATTAGGCAGCCGATAACCACCTGTTCCGTCAGATTTACCGCATAGATAACCTCGGAAATAGGAAAGCCCCCGTTCATCCGGCCCTTTCCCAGCTTGACAAAGAAATCCCCCAGCGCCGCCCGGTCAAGCCCCCGGTCCAGGCTGCGGGCTAAAAGGGGATAAAACGAAGCATCGGCCTGTATCAGGGCTTCGTCGCTCATCTCGTTGTAGTGCTTAAGCTGGGTGGATTTGCGGATCAGATCCTTCCACCGGAAGGCAAAATCCTTGGCTTGGAGATTCAGCGTGTCGATAAACACCCGGTCAACCACCCTTAAAGTATAGTACCAATGCGGGGTATTGACTAGGGCCGGCCTATGCCATATAGTGAGGGGGTATGCTTCGGGAAGTAGGTTAGTTGGCTATACCGCCAGGTTCGGGACTTGGAGGTCGCGGGTTCAAATCCCGCCTTCCCGATTGTTAATTCCTTACAGGATAAGGAATTAGCAAAAATGAAGGGTTAAAAGGCCGTAAAAGAGCATAGATTTTCTTCCTATATGCGAAAATAGACGTTTTTTTAGGCGTTCTATGACCTTTTTTTGACCTTGCCACATACCTTCCAAAAGAACCAAAATCTTTCCCATAAGCGCCAGGCGTTCTTATGGGGCATTTTGGGGGTATGTCAATGGCATATCTAAACAAAGAGGATTTACTCCTCAAACTTAGTCCTTTCGGCGTAAAATCCACGTCCAGTCTTAGCCGTTTAATACGGGAACAGCACTTGCCCGCAAAGTTTATCAGCGCCCGCAAAGTCTTTTTTGACGAAGCGGAAATTGATCTATGGCTGTCAAGGCGTTTTGAAAGCGTGGTAAGGTCAAACGCTACACAGATCAAGGTTTTAAGAGCGCAAAGAACAGCAAGGAATGAGCCTCCGCAGAGCAGAGCTCTGCGGTATCTTAAGCTTTGCCTTTGTTCGAACGGAGGCTCGTTCGATAGGAAGTTTATTATACCGTCTGGTTTAATACCAGATTTTTGTAAG
>JAISLT010000074.1 GCA_031277165.1 Spirochaetaceae bacterium | reverse complement strand
CCGTCTTTTCCATGCTCCTCTCTTGCAACTTTTCTATCCCGCACCCGCTTTTAAGCACGTAATGGAACCGTTCTATCTTCCACCGCTGCATATAATATCCAACGTATTCATACGCTTCTTCGGTACTATTCACCGGCTCGCTGGTTACTAAAAACCATTCTATCGGCGATTTCCCCTTGACCGGTTTTTCTTCCCGCACATAGATAACGTGCATCGCTATCGCCTCCGGAAGGGTCTTGACTTTGTTCAATATTTGCGGCCGCTTTACCGCATACGAGGCGTAGCGGACTTGTAACACCGCTTCCCGTTCAGGCACGCCGCTCCGGCTGTCCCGGGGAATGGTTGCTGCAACCCTTCCCTGGCACCGTTTCTTCCGTATCTCGTCAAGCATTCCCTTGTTTCCCACCGTCATCCGGTTCTGTACTATCCGTATTAACCCCGGCTCCTTCAAAGCCCGCGCCTTGGCAAACAGCTCGTCGGACTTTAGTCCGCCATATCCCCTTCCCGGTCGCATACCGTTATCACCCTGACCCCACAGGGAAGGGCCGCCCTACTCCGCTCCAGTGTTTCCTTTTTTTTGTTCTTGGTCATTGCCTTCTACTCTTAAATCTCTCCCCGTCGGGTCCGTCAGCTTTACCGGGTTGTTCCCCGCATAGTGGTACATGTGCAGGTTTATGTAGTTGTATACACCCCCCATCCCCGGCAGGTTCTGGTTGTGCTTCTTCGCATCCTTGTTTATCGGCGCCTGCGGTACGTACTCACCCATCGCAGGGTCTACGCTCAGCCATAGGCCCGTCTGCGGGTTTAAATACCTGCCCCATAATGAGCCTCCCCGGAGCAGAGCTCCGGGGTATTAAACCAGACTTTCGAATAAATCGCCGGCAAGGGCTGGAATTTTTTCTGCAAAATCGTCGTGAAGCTTTTTGTGTTCATCGTAATGCGGATACCGGCATTCGATCTGCAGGGCCTTTTCATCCGCAAGGTACCGCTGCACTGGGGCAGGTACACGAAAAAATTCGGGGGCCTGTCCGCAAAAAGCCGTCCTTCGCCGCTTTTTTGCGGGGGCGCCTGCCAAAACCCCGGCGGCGTCATGTCGCGGACATGAGCAAACTCACGGCATTTGCCCTTTCCGTTGGGCAAAACTGTGAGAGGGGGCTTTTGCCGGAGAAAGAGGTTCCACAGCAATCTGTCTTGGACAGAACACCAGACCTAAACCAGAGGTTTAATTCGGAGAGGGGGGATTTGAACCCCCGACTATGAGTTCCCAAAACTCACGGCCTAACCACTAGCCCACCCTCCGATCAGGGTGATTATAGCCGAATAGCTTTCTTCCGGTCAATAATTCGTGAAGTAAAGCTCCCCGCCGCAAGGCGGGTTCCTGGGTATTAAACCCCACGGCGAATGAACCGAAAAAGTTACTGCCGGCCCGCAATTAGAAAGTAAAGGTCCAGGAGCGTGGATCGTACCGCATCCAATTCTGCCCGCAGATCCTGCCAGTCCCCGGAAAGTTCCTTTTCCAGTTCTGCCCGGGCACCCTCTACGGTAAGGCGCCGTTCATAAAGCAGGTACTTAAGCCGGATAAGAAGCCTCATGTCCCGGCCGGAAAATATCCGCCTTCCAAAATGATCTTTCCGGGGCTGAATTAGGGGCATTTCGTCAAGCCAATAACGAAGGACGGAATTTTTTACGCCCAGGAGCCGCTGGACCTGGCTGCTTGTATAGGACATTACTCTGCTTTCCGGGAAGGCCGCAGCTCGAGTTTTACCGGTACCATGGAATACCCCAGATCTTGGCGGATCCTATTGCAAAGATAGGACCGGTAGGCTTCGGTTACGGCGGCGGGACGGCTTACAAAAAATACAAATTGTACCGGGTTAGCCGAAACCTGGACGGCGTATTTTATCTTAAACCGGGTCCGGGGTCCCTGGGGGGGGGGGTATTCTTCGATCCACCGGGCCAGGGCCCGGTTTAAGACCGCCGTATCGGTACGGCTGCAAAGCTGGTTGTACATGCGGCAGGCGGTTTCCAGCAGTGTTTCCACCCCGGTCCCGTCCGCGGCGCTTATGGGAACAATGGGCGCATAGGTCATTTGCCCAAAAAAATAATGTATTTTATCCTTAGCCGCGGTAAGGGCATTTTTTATCCGGGGCATGATATCCCATTTGTTCAACACCAGAATGATCCCCCGGCCCCGATCGCAGGCCAGGGCGGCGATCTTCTTATCCTGTTCCGTTAGGCCTTCCAGGGCGTCGATCAGCAAAAAAACCATATCCGCCTCTTCCAGGGTTTTGACTGCCCGGTTTACCGAATAGTATTCGATGTTTTCCGTTACCTTGGATTTACGCCGGATCCCCGCGGTATCTAAAACCCGGAAGTCCCTGTTTTTATAGCGGAAGGCCCCCTCCACCACATCCCGGGTGGTGCCGGGTATTTCGCTTACTATGGAAGCCGCCGAGGCGGTAAGCCGGTTTGAAAGGGTGGATTTTCCCGTATTGGGTTTTCCCAGCAAAGCCAGGGCAACGGGCCGTTTTTCAGGCTCCCCGGGATCAAGTTCCACCGCAGAAAAATCCAGCCGCGAAACGATAGCCTCTTCAAGGTCCAGGACCCTGTCGCCGTGTTCCGCAGAAATAAGAATAAGCTTTTCAAAGCCGTAACTTAAAAGGTTCCAGGCCTCCCCCTCCAGCCGGCCCCCTTCGGTTTTGTTGACCGCCGCAATCAGGGTTTTCCACCGGGGCCGAAGCAGGTTAATAAATTCTTCGTCCTCCGCGGTCAATTCCCCCGCTTCCAAAAGCAGCACAATAAGGTCCGCCTCTTCAATAATTTCCATGGTCCGTTCCACCACCAGGCTGTCTAAAACCTTTCCGGCAGGGGCCGCCGGGGATCCCCCGTCCCCCGGCGTATCCCGGTCCAGTTTAAAGCCCCCGGTATCAATAAGCCGCACCGGTTTCCCCGCGATAAAGACAGAGCTTTCCACCGGATCCCGGGTAACCCCCGGGGTGGGACCGGTAATGGCCCGGCGGCGGTGCAGCAGGCGGTTGAAAAGGGTGGATTTTCCTACATTGGGCCTGCCCACCAGGGCAACCACGGGAAGCCTGCGGTACCGCAGGGCGGGATCAAATTCCATCGGGGGATTTCTGCTAGGCGTTTTCATCGGATGGTTCCACGGTGTCCCCGGCAATAAAATCCGATGTAACCGGACGGAGGAACCGTTCCTTAAGCCACCGGTTTACCAGGGCCTGGATTTCTTTGCAGGAGCTTAGGGTTAGGGACTCTTCCGCCAAGATTTTACAGGACGCAAAATCAAGGCTCCGGATTAGCTCTTTTATCCGGGGGATAGATTGGGCGGTCATGCTGAATTCATCCAGGCCCATCCCCAGCAGCAGGGGCGCCACGGCGCTGTCCCCCGCCAGTTCACCGCACATCGCCGCCGGTATACCCCGGGCATGGGCGGAATCGATTACCTGTTTAATAAACCGGATTACCGCAGGATGGGTGGCTTGAGCCAGGTAGCTGACCTTTTCGTTTCCCCGGTCCACCGCCAGGGTATATTGGATAAGATCGTTGGTCCCGATCGAAAAAAAATCCGACCTTTCCGCCAGAATATCCGCGGTTACCACCGCCGCAGGCATTTCAATCATCGTTCCCACTTTAATCTCTTCGTCGAAGGGCTGGCCCTTTCTGCGGCATTCCTTCTTAGCTTCTTCCAGCAGGGCCAAGGCCATTTCCAGTTCCTCGATCCCTGAAATCATGGGGAACATGATCTTAACGGTTCCTTCCGCACTGGAACGGAGGATTGCCCGCAGCTGGGTCATAAACAGATCCGGCAATGAAAGGGAAAACCGTATGGCCCGCCAGCCCAGGAGGGGATTCTCTTCTTTTACGGCCTGCATGCCCGGCAGCAGCTTGTCCCCCCCCAGATCAACGGTCCTAATGGTGACGGGCCTTCCCTCCAGGGCCTTTACTACCCGGCTGTAGGCTTCAAGCTGCTGTTCTTCCGAAGCCTGTCCGTTTTGCAAAAAAAGAAATTCCGACCGGTAAAGCCCTATCCCCTCCGCTCCGTAACGGCCCAGTTCTGCCGCTTCTTCGGCGATCTCTATGTTGGCCTTTAAAACCACCCTGCGGCCGTCGGAGGTTTCCGCGGGCAGATCCTGCAGAGCGGACAGTTCCTCCGCCAAATGCCGGCGGTTTGCTCTGTTCTTCTCGTCCTGGCGGTACTTTGTTTCGTATTGTTTAAGGACCGCCCTGTCCGGATCCAGAATAACCTTTCCCGCTTCCCCGTCTACTATAAGGGTATCGCCGTTGGAGATTTCCCGAACCGCAGAAGAAAGGCCTATCACCGAAGGGATCCCAAAGGATCGGACCAGAATGGCCGTATGGCTTACCCTGGATCCCATATCCATCACCAGGGCCTTAACCCGTTTTTTGTCCATTCCCAGGGCATCCGAGGGCAGCAAGTTCCGGGCCACCAGGATCACATCTTCTTCCAGGTTTTTTAGGGAAATCCGGTTAATTCCCCGCAGGCAGTTGATAATCCGCCGGGACACGTCGGCCACATCCGCCGCCCGTTCCCGCAGGTACGCATCATCCGATTGCAGCAGTTTCTGGGAAAGATCCCGGGCCACCTCAAACACTATCCATTCGATGTTTTCGTATTTTGATTCCAACCGGGCCTTTATCTGGTAATGAAAATCCGGATCTTCCAGCATCAGAAGATGGGCCTCGAAGATCTTTCCCTGTTCGCTGTTCATATCCCCGGCGCTTTCTTTTAAATTCCGCAGCTCCGCCGCCGCTTCCTGTACCGCCGGCACAAACCGTTCCAGTTCCCCGGTAACTTCGCCGGGACTAATGGTATAGCGGGGAATCTCGCGGTAGTCGTCTTCCGGAAGCAGCAGGGCTTTGCCAATCACAACGCCCGCAACAGCGGAAATGCCGGATAAAATTTTCATCGGTTCCTAAGTATAGGTTGAAAATGCCCCCCTATTCAAGAAGCCGTACCGGGGTAGTCCTATGCCCAGACATTCTGTGAATGAACAGTCCCCCGGGACAGGCGGAGTGTCTTGAGATTTACCAAAACGCAGGGTTAGGAATCCCCCGGTGTATCAGATTCTTCCAGAAGTTTTTTTTCCAGGGCTTCCCGGATCCTTTCGATTTCATTGTCTTTCCCCGAATTTTCCCCGATGATCCGGCCCACCGCTTCATACCCCAGGACAGGGACATAGGCCGCGGCAAAGGCCCAGGATCGATCGAGCAGGGCCGCACAGCGTTCCGCATCGGGGCTAAGCAATTCGACACATTTAGTACGGAAAAGAAAAGATCCATCCCTTAAAAGACAGAGGCTTTCCAGCAGAGAATCGGCAATAAGGGGAATAAAGGGGTTTAGTTCAAACTCGCCCCGGGCGGCGGCCATGGTAATGGCAAGGTCGTTGGCACAGACCCGGATCCCCAGTTGGGTTACCATTTCCGGAATGACCGGATTAACCTTTCCCGCCATGATGGTACTTCCCTTTTGAAGGGGGGCAAGCCGTATTTCCCCCAAGCCGCCCCGGGGCCCGGAATTCATAAGCCGAAGGTCCCCGGCAATCTTTATCAAGTTTACCCCCAGGGCTTTAAGCAGCCCCGAAACTTCCACAAAGACATCGCAATTCTGGGTTAGATCCATGGGATATTCCGCCGCGGCCAGTCCCATGCCGGTGATGGACCGCAGTTCTTCAATAACCCCATGATGGTACCTTCGTAAAGCCGGATCCGCCCCCTTCCCGCCCACCGCCATACCCCCCAGATTTATCTGCCGAAGCCGTTCTTCCACCTTATAGAGCCGCCACCGGTCTCTGGCTATGGCCTGGGCATAGGCGCCGAATTCCTCCCCCAGGGTAATGGGAACTGCGTCCATCAGCTCGGTACGGCCCAGTTTACGGATCCCCTCAAATTCATTTTCCCGTCTCTGCAGGGCCTCTTGAAGCCGGGCACATTCACCGGAAAGCACCCGTAAAAGCTCAATGGCGGCAATGCGGAGCGCCGTGGGATATACGTCATTGGTCGATTGGAAACGGTTCACATCATCCAGGGGGTGGATACTCCGGTAATCGCCGGGCTCTTTTCCCAGGATACTTAGGGCCAGGTTGGCGATAACCTCGTTGACATTCATATTAGTGGAAGTCCCCGCCCCCCCCTGAAGGGCGCCGGTGATAAATGCATCATCGGCTTTACCGGCCAATACTTCGTCACAGGCCTGGGCAATGGCCCGGAATTTTTCCGGTTCCCCCGGCGGGGCTCCTTCCCCCCCGCCGGAGCTGCCCTTGCCTGTGCCGGCGGATCCCTGGGCAAGCTTTATAAACGTTAGGGCCGCGGCTTTTTTTACTTTTACAATTGCGTATATAAGCCGTAAATTTACGGGTTTGTATTCCAGAAAAAAGTTTTCCCGGGCCCGGGCAGATTCAAGGCCGTAGAGAGCGCCAACGGGAAGTTTCATTTCTCCCAGATTGTCCTTTTCTATACGCACTTTTTATCCATCCGTTTAAAGCCGCCCTCCTAAAACTGAAGTTTTGGGGTCACTGAATAAAAAAGAAAACACCCTGTCTTTGTACTTGGTATTGGCGCCCATGATTGTCCCCGGCGGTCTGCTGTACCTCGGCCATAGGTATACAAAAAATCCACGGGGTACAGCAGTTTCCAGGATTAACCATAGGGATTTTTGTCCGATTTTTCAATAGCAGTTCGCCGGATCATTCTTCGGTCTTCATAAGCCAATCGTACAAATTTTGCAGCCGTTTCCGCAGCCGGAGGACGGCGTAATGTTTGCGGGAAAGCAGGGTGTTCACCGGCACATGGGTAAGCCGGGCAATCTCTTTTACCGGTATATCCAGAAATTCCGTCTGCTCAAAAATATACCGTTGTTCCGGGGGCAGTTCGGCAAGGGCGGCTTCAAGCTCCGTCCATACCAGGACCCGCAGATATTCAGTTTCCGGGGTTACCTCGGCGTCAAACAGCATATCCGCAAAGTCTTGAAAAACCGCCTCCCCCTCTTCATCATACAAAACAGGGTAGGACGCATCCCGTTTTTTGGATCGCCGGTTGCTGATCATATTCCGGGCCACCCGGTAAAGCCATGCGGCGGCTTGTTCCACCGGTTTTGCCAGGCTGTCCATCCGGGTAAACTGGTAAAATAGTTCCTGAACAATATCTTCCGCATCTTCCAGCGCGGGAACCCGCCGGCGGATAAAATTTTTCAGCCGGTCCCGGTAACGGACAAAAACAGCGGAAACCATGTCTTTCGGCCTGTGCAGTCCCGGGGCTCTGTCCTCCGGGGCTGCGGTCCTGTCCGGCGGAGCGGCCCCGGCGGAGGCCTCCTCCGGCGGCAGGACGGTGGACACAGCGCTCTGCGGCACGGCGCGGGCTACCCGGTTTCTCCGGTGTTTCCCTCCGGCGATGGCGCCGGGGTGGAACCCGGGCCGGAGGGTCTGTCCCCTTCGGCGCCGGTTCCCTGATGGAGGCCGGAGAACCCGTGGAACCTGGCGGCAAATTCCCTCCGTTCTTCATCGCTCATGTGGAGCCATTTGTCCTTAAAGGGGTTCTTATGTCCGTGATGCCACATCATCCCTCCGGTTCCGCCAAAGAGGATGCGCACCAGAATCAGCAGCCCCGCAGCTTCCCAAAAAGTAAGGGGCCGCAGTCCCGCGATCCGGGGGAGCAGGGCGTTCCAGAGCAGCATGACGGCGCAGCCCAATACAGCGATAAAAGCCGCCGCCGCCGGAATTAGAAAGAGGTGATGGCATATTTTGCCGTATTTTTTCATGGGAGACTTCCTCTTTATGGTAGAATTTTTCCAAAGCCTCGTTTTGGAAAGGTCCTGAAAGGAACCGCAAAAACCCCGCCGGATCTTCGGCGGCTCCTTCCATTCCTGCTATAAGTAGACAGATGAGGGGGAAAAATATTTTATCCCAGGGCCGTTTTTGTCCGCCCGGCAGGGCGCCCCGTTTCGGCGGAGAACCGCATACATTTGAGGTTGTTTATTCCCAGTGTTTATTCCCAGCCATTCGGAAATGTCCGGGAATTCCGGTTGTAATTGTTTGGCAGGTAAAGAACTAGCCCATTCCTGGCAAACTTAAATCTATGGTGTTTAGAACAAAAGCGGAACAAACAAAAAGAGAAGACTGGTAATAATACCCATAAGGCCTATGGCGATACCCCCCATGGCGCCGTACACTTCCCCAATTTCCAGGGCGGCGGCGGTTCCTATGGCATGACCGGAAGCGCCCATGGCCACTCCCCCGGCCACAGGATCCCGCAATTTAAAGTTTTTAATAAAAAAGGGACCAAAGGCGGCGCTAAAGACCCCGGTAATAATTACCCCGGAAATTGCCACACCGCTAAAGCCGCCGTTTTTTGTGGCAAGCTCCAGGGCAATGGCGGTGGTAACCGATTTGGGAAGCAGGGACACGATAAGGCCGGTATCAATAGAAAAAAGCTTGCAGAGTCCAAAGGTACTTGCCATCGAAGCCACGGAACCGGCGATACAGCCCGAAAGGATGGGGATTACGTTAGCCTTAAGCAGGGCCCACTGCCGGTATATCCGCAGGGACAAAAGGGTGGTGGCCGGAACAATAAACAGGGTAATCATATTCCCCCCCGTAAGGTACTGCTCTATGGTAAGGGGGGTAAGGCAAATAATCAGGATAATTAATCCGTTGGCGATTACCATGGGACTGGTTAAGGGCGATGGGAACAGTTTGTTTGCCCTAATCCCCAGAAAATAACAGAGGATCGTAATTATAATACCCACCACCGGCAGGGAAATAAGGTATGCCATAATCAGGACCCTTTCCTGGCAAGGAGGATCCTGCAAAGGCGCACCGTGCCGTAGCTGACAAAGAAGGTAATGGCCGTGCTGAGTATGCCGACGATGATCAACTGTACCAGTACCGGCTTTAGAAGGCCGTAGTTTTCCAGAACCGTCACAGCCGCCGGCAGAAAAAAGAAGGCCATGTTGGCGGTTAAATAATCCGCGGCGGCCCCCAGGTGGGTGGGCTTAAGGAGCTTACTGCCCAGCGCCGCCAGCATCAACACAAGCCCCAAAACGCTGGCGGGCATTCCCAAGGGAAGGTAAAAGGACAGAACTTCCCCCAGAAAACCAAAACTTAAAATAATAACCAGTTGTTTTAGTGTATCCATAATCTATACAGTATACCTAAAAAAGATACTTTTTGCTATTAGAAGTGGAACGGCATGCTTCAAAAGTAAGATACAGGAACATTTCCCTGCCGCATAAAGAAACCGCTTTGGAGCATGGGGGAGTCGAACCCCCGGCCTATAGATTGCGAACCTATCGCTCTACCAACTGAGCTAATGCCCCGTAATTTCTGGCTGCCTCTACTATATAAAATAACCCTTGTTTTTACAATATCCGGCGGCGGCAGCTTCCGTTAAGCCCCTATCCCCAGGGGCCGATATTTTAAACGGAGGCCAAAATGAATCAAAAAAGTTTTGAAAACCTGTACCGGATGCTGTTGAATGCGGCGTTCCTGGCATCGCTGCCGGATTCGGAAAAACACAAGCTCTGGGAACAGGCCCGTAAGCACAACCCGGATCATCCCATGCTGCCCTACTTTGACTATATTCTGGAAGGTCCCCCGGGAACCAGGGGTATCTTTGAAAACCTGCACCTGGAATTCTAGCAGCCTGTTGCACTTTGTGGATTTTTTGCACATTTATGCAAAAAATCCCGATTATCAGGGCTCCTGGGGACCTTTGGTCCGATGGACTTTGCAGGGTAAAAACCGCCCGCCGGCGATTTTTAAGGGATTTGTGGGCCAAAGCGAAGCGATTTTACAAAAAACCGCTTGATTTTTATCATAGACGCAGCAAAACCGAGCCCTTCCGGGGGACCGCCTTAAAAAGGGCCGCCCTCCGGCGGCCCCTTGGTACAGTACAGCCCCTTAGGACCCCTATTGGGGTCTTCCCGGCAGGGCAAAGTATATCTTGGCCATAAGGGTAAGGGAATGTCTGGCCGCGGCAATGTTTTTACCCAACACGGGAACATCGTAGTAGAGCTCGAACTCCAGGGGCGTGGGGGTCTTGGTAAAGAAAAATGCCACCGTGGGCTTTAGATTCAGGGAATGCTGGGGGACACCTTCGTCTAAGCCGGCCGCGGCCAGGGCCTTATTAACACCGCCGGCGGCGGGAGACGCGGATAAGGTCGCCGGCACATCCACCGAATAATCGTAGGGGGGGATAAACCGGTAGTTGATGGGCAGGCTGGCGGTTACGCTTATCCCCGGGGCTATGGAGGTGGTGTAGGCCGGTTCCACTTCAAAGGTCAGCCGGTACTTATAGTTCACCTCCCCCTCAATTTTATCAAGCTCCGGAACTAAAGCAGGAAAAGGACCAGCGAGGTTTGCAGCTAACCCTTCCTTTGCCATTGCCAGGTTCGGCCCGTCCTTGTTTAAATCCTGTTTGAGGGGATAAAAGAGGGTTTCGTTGTACAGGTTAATAAAGAAGTGTTCGTTGATAATATAGTCAAAGTACAGCCGGGCCCCCGCGGCAAACACATGGTTGTCCAGCTTATTAATGGTCATCGTATCACCCTTTAAAAGGTTGTCAACTTCTTCGTCAAAATCGGGACCCGGCAGGGGCACAACCACCCCGGGACCCAGGGCAAGCCGGAACTGGGAGCTCTTTACCGGGGCCTTTTCCCCCAGGATCTGGATCTTAGCCCCCACAAAAAGGTCCGCCACGCCATTGACGATCGCCTCCGGATCCTTTCCGCTGGCGGCGGCAAGAGTTTTTATGCTTTGATTCGATGCCGCCAGATTATCCGCGTTGGACCAGGGGGTCCAGCCCGGGGCCCATTGAACGGCGGCGGTGATCCAGTCGATAACCCCGTATTCAAGGGCAAAGCTTAGGTTAAAGAGCTGGAGCCCCGGGGTATCGTCGAAGCTGTCATAATTGGCCCCGGCATCGTAGGAGCCCAGGGCAAAGGAATAGGTGGGGGCCACATATACCCGGCCCACCATCATGGGCATAACCTTAGCGTCGTCGGCAAAGGCCGCCGCGCCCAGGACTAAGATAAGCGCCGTCAGCACACAAAATTTCTTCATTATAAGATCCTCCTCACTGGTCAATATGCTTACATTTCCAACCGCTGTTTTAAAACCAAAATTCTAAAACAACCGTATACTATACAAGTATGATAGATCAGGGCATTTTGTCAAGACAAGGGCACTATATCCTAAAAACACCATGCCGCCGGGGACGGCGTGCGCTGCCCTGTTAAAATCCCATGCCCAGGTTAAAGGCGAACTGGAAAAGCCCGGAATTTATGTTATACGCCGCCCCGATTCCCAGGGCCGGCACGGCCAGGCGGCTTAGATAAAACCGCAGCCCCCCGGAAGGGCCGTGATCGACCCCCTCCCCTAAAACCGGCCCATGGGAATATACGATTTGCCAGGACCCCAGGAGGGAAATAGTCCCAAACCGGAATTTTACCAGGTACTTTTCAAGGCCGCCGGAAAAACTTCCATAGTAGCGGGCGGAAAAATTCCGGGGCAGAATATCCGCTCCTTTGGGATTTTGTTCAAACAGGGGGTCCGAAGAGTCCGTCCAGGCCGCGCCGGTCTGCAGGTTAAGCCGAAAGCCGGGAAGGAGGGATTTTTCGTACCTTCCCCCCAATTCCACCGTATGAAAAGACGGACCCCGCAGACCCGCATTAAAGGTGTATTCCAGGGATGCGCTTTGCTCGGACAGGAGGAAGCCGTCCCAATGGCTGTACCGGAGCGAAAGCCCCGGTGAAAAGCCCAGAACCATGGCATTATCCGGGGCCTTAAGGACCTTTTCTTGCACGGTGATAGTGGTAAAGGAAACGCCGAACTTTCCCGAAAGATGATCCGTAAAGGAATACCGCAGGCCGGGAAAAACCCGCAGCGTGTCCGTGGTATAGCGGCGGTAAACCCGATCGTGCCGGTCCACGTCCTCCCGTTCCCAGCGGTTGTATATTCCCCCGGCGCTCCACCCCAAGCCGCCGGAACGGTCCGGGGTATAGTTGTACATCCCCATTACCATCCAGCCGCTGGGACTGTATAGGCCCCCGGCGGCAGCCTGATCCCGAAGTCCAAAGGCATTGGTATCCAGAACAAAAAGCCCAAAACTCATCTCCCCCGAACCAAGGCTAATCACCGGAAAGGGGATAAGGGACCATTTTTCCCGGACCCGTATCCGCAGGATCCGGCCGCCGCCGCCGTCATCGGCCAGTTCCACCGCCTCCGGTTCGAGGATCCCCATGTCCCGTATCACCGCTTCCACTTCGTTAAGGTCCAGGGTTTCCGCATCCCGGCCGATAAATTTTTCCAGCGGATACCGGGCCACAGGGAGTTTTGTCTTTTTTAGACCGTTTATTTCGATGGAACTGATCTGTCCGCCGGGCGGGGGGGACTCCTGGGCCATGGCCGCCCCGGCGCAGGCAAATACAAAACAAACTGCCAGGGGAAGAAAAGCGCCGGAAAGCAGAGTTTTCCGGGGTTTCCCCGTTGTTTTACGGATCCCCCTTGTCCCGGTCAAAGAACTGCTCCGGGGATCGTTAGGTTTTCTTTCATGGTTTATTTAATTTCTCCCAGGTTTGTTTGGGTTTTTCCCAGGTTTGTTTAATTTGCTTACCCGGCAAGCCCCGTCATCCACCCCTTGGTGTCCGGCAGGGCGCCGTACTGAATACCCTTAAGGGTTTTTTGCAGGGCCGAAGCAAGTTCCCCGGGATACGCAAAGGAGGTCTTTTTTCCCCGGAAGGTCAGGGACGAAATGGGGGTGGCCCCGGCGGCGGTACCGCTGACAAAACACTCCACCGTTTCCGAAAGGGCCTCGTCGATAGAAATTTTCCGTTCCAAAACCGTTATCCCCCTGTCCCGGGCAAGTTCGATTAGGCTTAGCCGGGTAATGCCGGGAAGTATGGTGTCCCCCAATTCCGGCGTAACCAGTTCGCCGGATTTAAGGTAAAAGAATATGTTGCAGGAAGAACCTTCTTCCACATAGGTACGGTGTTGGGAATCCAAAAACACACATTCCAGATAGCCCTGCTCCGCCGCCTCGTGCTTAGCCAGGGCCGCGATTACATAATTTGAATCCGCCTTAATCCAGCCCGTTCCCTTGGGGGTGGCCCGGATCTTTTCCGTCACCAGCGCATCGGACCGGCCTTCGGCAAAGTATGCACTTACGGGGGTGCAGACCATGAGTACCCAGGGTTCAAAAGAAAGGTTAACCCCAATGCCCCCCTCGGCATAGGTAAAGGGCCGAATATAGATAGAATCGGCGTTGACAAAAGATTCCGCCTCCCACTCGGTCTTATAGCGGGGCCGAAACCCCAGTTCTACGTTACGCCGGACCGTTTCGATAAGGGCCTTGACAAACATATCCTTGGGGAAGGGGGGCATGCAAAGACCTTCCATAGAATTATAAAAACGTTTGGCATTTTCCTGGGGACGGAAAACGGCGATCCCGCCGTCCTTTTGGGGCAGGGCCTTTACACCCTCGAAACAGCCCAGACCGTACTGGGTGGTATAGTTTACCAAGGGCATGTCGCTGTAAAAATTCCGGGAATCCGACAGCGCCGCGGCATCTGCGGGGGAAAGCTTTGCCTCTTCTTCGGGAGCCCTGTGGGGTTTTTCCAGAAATTCCTCCGTCCAGCCCCCTTGTTTTGTATATTTTGCCCGGTAAACCACGGGGTAACAGTTTAATGTAAAGGCCATAGAGTTCTCCTCCCCGGCAGTGTATCATTTTCCAGGGGGACACCACAAGGTCCCGGTTATGGTTCGTTTTTTACGTGGCGCAGCACGGGTCCTTGGGTGCGTTACGAGGCCCGTTTTAGGTACCGCCGTTGTTCCTCAATAACCGTGGCATAGGTGTTTAAGAGCCCTTCAAAGACACGGTTCCAATCCCGGGCCAGGGCGGTTTTCCGGGCCCCTTCTGCTAAACCCCGGCGGAGCGCCGGATCTGTCATAAGGGTAATAAGGTTTTCCAAAAAAGCTTCCCGGCTGCCCTGGGGGCAGAGCAGGGCGTTGTTTCCGTGGGAAAGAAAATCCGTAACCCCGCCGCTGGCGACCCCCGCCACCGGCAGGCCCGAAGCCATGGCCTCCAGGGCGGCGTTGCCGAAGGTTTCCGTCCCCGAAGGAAAGGCAAAGCAATCCGCCGATGCGTAGATTTCCGAAAGCTCCCGGCCCCGCTTGAATCCGGTCAGAACCACATTGGACAGATTTTGGGTTTTAATTACTTCGGCATAGGGGCCGTCCCCGGTAAAAACAAAAACTGTTTTTCCCGGAAAACGGCCCTCAATTTCGGCGGCCCCGTAAAGCAGCATGTCAAGGCTCTTTTCCGGGGAAAGCCGGCCCACATAAAGAAAAATAAACTTTCCCCGGCCTATCCGGTCCCGCAGGCCTTCGTTCCGGTAGGAGGGATTAAAAAGCGCCGCGTCTATTCCCCGGGACCACAAATCCAGACCCTGGTATTGCCGGTGAAAAAGGTCCTCCAGGGTGTGCCGGGAGGGCGCCAGGATACGGTGGGCAAAACGGTAAAACCAGGCAAGGTACTTTTCCAGCACCGGTTTAAGGAAGCCCAGGTTAAAATACCGCAGGTACTCGCCATAGTTGGTATGGTAGCTCATTACCAGGGGAAGGCCCCGGGTAAGGGCGTACCGCATACCCCGAAAGCCAATTCCCAGTTCGGTGCTTACATGGATCAGATCCGGCCGGAACTTGTCGCAAATTGTATCGATTTCCCGAAAGCCGGGAAAGGCCAGGCGGCTTTTGGGAGAGAACGGAGTTTTTAGCCCCTTAAAGCGGTACAGGTTCCGGTACGGGGAATGCCGGTTCTCCCAGCGACGGAGCGGATCTTCGTATTCGTAGGCCGGGGCAAAAACCGTATGATGGATACCTCTTTCGTCCAGATAGGTCCCCAGCCTGGACAGGGTGTTGGTAACCCCGTTTACTTCGGGGTTGTAGGTGTCGGTAAAATAGGCAATCTTCATATTATCCTCCCATTCCGCAGATTAGCAAACCGGCGCCGGCCGGAGTCAAGGGGGAATCTGTTTGTCGCGGTCGGGGCGGCTCTCAAACTCTTCGAGTTTCTCCAGCCTTTCGACAAGTTCTTTGTTGATATGGGGATTGGATTTTCCC
>JAISLT010000071.1 GCA_031277165.1 Spirochaetaceae bacterium | reverse complement strand
TGATAATCGGAAGCGCGGTCCTGGTAATGCTGGCGCTATTCTTGGTAACGGGATGTTCCAATCCCACGGACGCCAGTCCCGGCCCCCAGGGCGGCCCCGGACCCTTGACCCTTGAGGGGACTATAACCAACGGCGTCCTGGAACAGCACTTTGAGAATAACGATGTTATCCGCCTGGTTACCGGCACCACGGTGGTAAATGGAACGGTAGATGCCGGAAAAGTCCTGGAGATCGCCGGGAATGTAGCAATCGCCGACCTCCTCGTTATTAAGGGCCGGGTGGACATCCTGGAAACCGGCCGCCTTGATGCGACCGGCGGCGAGCCTCGTATTGAGGGCGGCAGCCTGGGCATTGACGGCGACCTTGTCGTGGCGTGGGCCGCTGCGGAAGAAGCCTTTGAAGACGGCATCCCCGCCGGGGTTTCCTTTGGCCCCAACGGCGCCATAGACCTGGGCCTTGGCGGAAGCGCTGATAATGTGGATTACCTCTTTTCCAAGGGCGTCCCCGCGGTGGTATCCAGCGCGATAGGGCTCCGCGAAAACGAAATCGCCGTTACCACTAACTGGGTGGGGGGCAGAAGGCTGATCCTCTCTGGCCCCGATGTTACGACCGTTGGTGATGTTGATCTCAGCGGCAAGGGCGTCCTGGTTATCAGAAATAATCTGATCCTGGATACGACCCCCCCGTATCAGCATACCCTGCGCTCCTCAGGCAGCGGCGGGATTATTATTGCGAAAACCGGCGAACTGCGGTTGAACGAATCAGTACTGCCCACAACGATACCCATCAAGGTGAACGGTATCCTCAGCACCCATAAATCGGTTACTACCAAAACGATCCCCGCCAATGTGGACCTTTCCACCGGTACCCTGGCCCCAGGTTTGGTTGCTGCTCCTACTACCCACTCTACCTTTACCTTTGGCCCCCGGGCGGTTGCCATCGGCAGGATTGATCTGAGGAATGAGGTTCCCCTTATTATTGCGGGCGAAGCCAACGGTGACCTTTCGAGCATCGTACCCCTCACTATCAAAACCATAACGAATACCGCGACAGGGGTAGACACCTCCCTGACCCTGCCCCCGGGCGCTTCCGGGGTTGAACGGATCATACCGCCCACCGGCCAGACCTTAACCATCTCCGGCAGGGAACACACCACCCTGAGCCCCCTGGCGATTTCCGTGGCCGCCGGTGCGGCCAATAGTATAGTCCGGCTTGAGGGCGACCTGGTCCTGCGCGGCCGTGTAGAACTCACCCCCGCCGCGGAATTGAGCATCACCAAAAACAGCAACCTGGGGAGCGACAATGCCGCCCAGTTAGCCCAGCTGGCCAGCATCATCGGCGGCCGGGTAAGGGCCGAGGGATTGCACTTCGACCTTACCGGGGGAACCTACTATACCTCCCTTTTCACCACCGGCGACCTTAGGGTCAGCGGCGAGGTTACCTTTGGCGCCTTCGGCGCTGCCGCCCTGACGATTGAGGCCCGGAGCCTCTACGCCCTGGACGATTCGGCGGTCATTAGCGGCCCGAGCAGGATCGAATTAGAAGGCGATCTCATCGTCTCCGATACCATCACCATTAACAACTCTGGCGGCCTTACCTTACCGGCGGCGACAACCAGTATCGAAAGCATCATAGCCGACGGTAAGTCCCTCATCGTGGGCCCCAAAGGCCGGATAACCATGGGGAATGCCCTGGTCCTGGGAGAAGGGGCCTACACCGCCATTGGTCAGGTAATCATAAACCCCAACGCCGGAACCATAACCGTTGGTGCGAACCTGGGAGACGGCCTCAGCATTACCCCCACCGTGGGGGATACGGTCAACGGCATTACCCTGCTCGCCGGGGCCGTCAAGGCCACTGACTTTCCCGTCTTTACATTTGCCGCTAGTGCCGGTGTCGTAGTACCGGTTAACTTGAGCGGAACCGGGATTACCGTTCCCAGAGGGACAACCGGCGGGTCCATTACCGTGAGTGGTACTCTCCCTAGTGGTGCCACTCCTGGGGCGGTTACCGTAAAAGGCAGCGCCCGGATCGCCCTGGAGGATCACGGAACACCCGCTAATAAGGCCAGGTTGGTACTTATGAACGGGGCCCTATTAGGCTCCCCGGCGGATACGAACCCGTATACCGCCGCTTATGATCATTATGATAGCTCTCCTAGCCCTGCCAATGATCCCCGGGTGTATGACACCCTTGGTGAGCTTTGGGCCGCCGGGACCTCCCCAGATAAAGTTATTATCACCCCGCATTATGACGATGCAACGAGGGTTGGGGTGTTCACCGGTTCTACGGTGAAAGCGCCATAATGAGCGCGGAGAGGCGCCGCATAACGGCGTTTGGTAAAGACTTGCCGTTCAGGACCTGGTCCTGGATGAATACTTGTAAGGAGAACGGTATGTTCAAAAAAAGACTGATAATAGGAAGCGTATTACTGGCGCTGCTGGTTTTATTCGCTTTAACCGGATGTTCAAGCCCTGCCGGAGCAGACGGCGCCCAGGGCCCCCGGGGGCCGGAACGGGTGGACGGGACAATTACGCCCGAGCAGTTGGCGGAATTGTTTACCATCCATGACCAAATCCGGGTGGTTACCGCGGGTACGGCCCAGATTGCGGGGATAGTCCCCGCAGGCAAAACCCTGGAAATATCCGGCCCGGCAATCGTCTTAAATAATAGGTCACTGACCATCAACGGGACGGTCCATATCTTTGAAGAAGGTACCTTGACCGCCACTGGTACCGGCAACGGTACGATTAACCGGGGGAGCACCGGTTTGCTGATAGTAGACGGCACCCTGGCGGCGGACCTCACCTTTTTTGACAACGGTGTCCCCAGCTACGTAAGAGTGAACCCCACCGCGGTGATCAAGGTAACCGGGACCGCCGGGACTCCGGCCGCAGTCAATGCCCTTTTTGCATGGGAGATCCCCGCTGTTGAAACGACTGATACGACTATACTGGATTCGCAAATCCTGCCGGTCCTCACCGCGTGGACCGGGACCAAAACGCTCATTACCACCCATAACTTCGATTTTGCTAGTGGTACGGTGGATGTGTCCAAAAAAGGCCAACTGGTCATCGCCGGAAGCTTGACCCTGGGGGATGCCACCGGAAGCACCGGCGCGACCCTGAAAGCCTCCGATGACGGGAATGTCACCGTAACCGGCGGTATTGATCTGGAATACGGCACCTCAAGCCTGGTGGGAGGGATCACGATCACCGGCGGCCTGGCGATTGCCGACATGACCGTCCTTCCGGCCCCCGGTCCCGGCGACCCTCCCCGGCTCCCCACAACGGTTAACCTGGAAAAGGCCACCGTCACCAACAGCGGGACAACGGCGAGTAAACTGGTGCTGCCCCCGGCGGCCGTTGAAATCGACGAAATTGTCCTTGGATACGGTATTGAGATAAGCCAGGCCACCGCCCTGACCGTAGGGACCATTAGTAACACCGGCGCCAGCGGCGCTGGCGTCACCTTGACCATCCCCGGCATCACCGTAAAGGCTGCTCTTATCGACATTGATGGCGGCCAGGATCTTTCCATCGCCGGAGCTACCGGGGCTATCCTGAGCCCAGACAGCATCACCGGCAACAATTCCTTACGTTTTACCGACAACCTCGTTAAGCTGTCCGGCCCCATAGAATTAGATACCACAATTTTCTTGAACGGTCTGGAAAATCTGGGGGCTACCGAGGGCATCTATGACCAGTTGGCCCTAATTAGCGGCGACGGGCTTGTTAACGCGGCGGCTCTGACATTGGACTTTACCAGCCACGAATACAATATCGCGATTACCACCACCGGTTCCGCGACCTTTAAAGGGGATACTACCTTTAACGGTACCTTATCGGTTGGTAATGTATTGGCCAGTGAAGCCACCCCGGTATCCATAACCCTGAATGATACGGGCAACAACTTTAATGAGCTTAAACACACCTCCCAGCAGGTCCTCACCATTAAAGGAACCGGGGACCTTACCCTTGATACGGGGGTATTGGAGGCCAACGAGATTGTCTTTGACGGCAAAGAGGTGGTATTACTCGGAACAGTTACCAATAAATTTGGCGGCAAATTGACTGTCGGTTCCAACGCCGCGGTTACCCTCAACAGCGCCAGTACCACTCTCGGCAAATTCGTGTTTGGTCCCGGGGTCTATACCCCCGGCAGCGGCGGCATCGAGTTTGCGGCCGCTACCAATAAGGCTGTAATCACTTTGCCCACGCTGGACGGCTCCCTCGTCCTGGGGGAACTGTCCACCGGCAACCTAACCCTCAAAAACGATGCGGCGGCTCAGAGCTATACCGCGACCGGTCTGGTTACCCTGAGCGGAGAAGATAACGGGGCCATCGTGGTGGAACCCGGTTCAGACCTTGCGCCGTCCAAAGATGTGAACATCATACTGGGCAACGGAGCCATTGTTCTTGCCGGCGCAAACAGTACCCTTGCTTCTAGCGCTACGGATGGTTATAAGATAAGCGGCTTTACCGCTCACCGGGGGGAGGGCGCCCATTTAACCGTACAGAGTGCCATTAATGACCAGACCTCCTTTGTCGGAAGGCGGGCAGGAAACTCCTATACCAGCGGTATTATGATAAATGCAACTGACAGCCCCACCTACGAGGCGGTATTCACCGAACACGTATTTACCGAAGGCGTATTGACCACGGGAGCAGGAACCAGCAAAATTTTTACCGCCGCCGGCGCGGGGGGCGGTATTATCACCAAAGATTCGGACATTATCGAATAATCGCTGCCCCGGAGCCTGCCGCGGGGCAGGTTCCGGGCTGCCGGCGCACCCAAGCGCCGGCTAATTTAACCAAAGGAGTTCTTTATGAAGAAGAATTATTTCGTTTTGGCGGCCCTCGTCCTGCTGTTGGTGTGGCTGCCGATATTCACCAGTTGTGAAAACGCCGCCAGTGACAGCGGCGGCGGCCCCGGCATCACCGGCTACGTACCCCTGGACGACGAGACCGTAAGCCCCCCGGCGCTTCCTCCCCAGCGCCAACTTGCCAGTGGCCCGGTTAACCCCCCCGGCCTTGAAATTGAAATCACCAAGAGGCCCGACGGCTCCACGGCTATCGACGCCTCGGGCGATGTGGGAACAGAGCCTCCAAATGACGAGATCAAAACTGATTTCGGTTACAATACCCTATTGCCTGTCCCCGGTCCGAACTCAACCAAATATTCAACCATGGTTCTTACCGGCATTGTGGATCCCACCAAACCGGGTACGATAAAGCAGTACAATGTGGCCCTTAACAATTATAATCCACCGGACTATGTTAACTTTAAGAACATTGGCAAACCCAATGTTTACAAAGAGAAGTACTATCTCGGTGGTCCTGACTCATATTACGATGATAGTTTAGGGGGCTTTGACATTTTGTTGTGGGAAGGAGCGAATCCCAAGATTATCACGCTGTACGTAACCCAGGACGGGGTTACGAAAACTTACATTATTGATTACAGCGATGTAGTGTTTCAGTAATCTGTAAACGTCCATGATGAAAAGGGGGCCGTCAAAACTTTGGTTTTTGGCGGCCCCTGCTTTATGCGGGCAGGCGGTAACGCCTAAAACGTTACCGGTGTAAAACAACCACGAGGACCTATGGTTCGCCCGCAGGGCATCGGCGTTTACTCTTCAAAGTTGGGAAACCGTCAAAAAACCTAAAGAATTTTTAACCACAAAGGCGCGGAAGGAAGGGGGAAACAAGGAAAAATATGTATTTCTTCACTTTTTCGCCTTCTTCGCCTTCGTGGTTGATTTCTCTTCTCTTTTTGTAATTACTCATATCAATGTATTTAGTGTTTACAACCTGCTAGCCGCCCAGGTAGACCTCCCGCACCAGGTCGTCCTTCATAAGATCCGCGGCGGGACCGCTTTTTATGATTTCGCCGGTTTCAAGGATGTAGCCCCGGTGGGCCAGCTTGAGGGCCTTAAAAGCGTTTTGTTCCACCAGTAGTATGGTGGTTCCCGCCTCGTTGAAGCGGCGGATAACGGCGAAAATTTCGTCTACCAGAATAGGGGCAAGCCCCATGGAGGGCTCGTCCAGCAGGAGTAGCCGGGGCTTGGCCATCAGGGAACGGCCCATGGCGAGCATCTGCTGTTCACCCCCGGAAAGGGTACCCGCTATCTGCCGTACCCGTTCCTTGAGCCGGGGAAAAAGGGTATAAACCGATTCCATATCCTCTTTAATGCCGCTTCGGTCCCGCCGGGTATAGGCGCCCATTTCCAGATTCTCTTTTACCGTCAGGTTGGCAAAGATCCGGCGGCCTTCGGGCACCTGTATGAGCCCCGTGGCGACTATCTGGTCCGGGGGCAGGGCGCTGATATCCTTTCCCGCGAAGGTAACGCTGCCCGAGGACTTCTTTACGATGTTGGAAATGGCCAGGAGGATGGTGCTTTTCCCCGCGCCGTTGGAACCGATGAGGGAGATAATTTCCCCGGCGTCCACCTCAAAGGAAATCCCCCGCAGAGCGCGGATAACGCCGTAATGAACCGACATATCCCGTACCGTAAGCAACGCTTCAGCCATGAACGGCCTCCTCCCCCAAATAGGCTTTGATCACCGCCGGGTTTTTGCGTATGTCATCGGGAAGCCCCTCGGCAATGACCCGGCCGTAATCGATGACCTGGAGACGCTCACAGATCCCCATCACCAGGTGCATATCGTGTTCTATGAGCAGGATGGTAAGGTTGAATTCCCGGCGGATAAAAGAAATAAGCTTCATAAGATCCGCGGTTTCCTGGGGATTCATTCCCGCGGCGGGCTCGTCCAAGAGAAGGAGGCTGGGGCTGGCCGCCAGGGCCCGGGCGATTTCCAGCTTCCGCTGCTCCCCATAGGGGAGGTTCCGGGCCAGTTCGTGTTTTTTGTGTTCAATTTTGAAAAGGGCCAGGAGTTCCCCGGCCCGGCGGATCATGGCATCTTCGTCTTCCCTGAACCGCTTCAGCCGGAAAGGCACGTCCGCCACCGTAACCTTGCGCCGGGAATGGAGGGCTATCCGCACGTTGTCTTCCACCGTCAGGCTGCCGAAGAGGCGTATGTTCTGAAAGGTCCGGGCTATACCCACCTGGTTAAGGACCGAGGGACTTTTGGCACCGATCTGATGTTTTTTGCCTTCGCCGTCCCAAAAGGTGATTTTCCCCCCGGTGGGGGTATAAACCCCGGAGATCATGTTGAAGACTGTGGTTTTTCCCGCGCCGTTGGGCCCGATAAGCCCCATAAGTTCCCCGCGATAGAGTTCGCAGGAAAAGTCACTCACCGCCCGGAGTCCGCCGAATACTATGGAGAGATCCTCCACCTTGAGGATAAGTTCTTTCCCGTCAGGCATCGGCTTGCTCCTTACTGTTTTTGCGGCGTATAAAAGCCGCAATCCGGTCGATGGAGTGTACAAAAGAGAATTCCTTGGTACCCAAAAGACCCTTGGGACGGAAAAGCATCACGAAAATAAGGATCAGGGGATAAATGAGGAGGCGGTAATCCTGGAGAAAACGGAGGAATTCCTGCAGATAGGTGAGCACATAGGCGGCCAGGATGGAACCGGTCATGGAACCCATGCCTCCCAAAACCACATAAATAAGAAAGTCAATGGATTTGAGGAACTGGGCAATGTCGGGCTTGACGAAGCCCACCACCATGCCGTAGAGGGAACCCCCTATGCCGGCAATAAAGGCCGCCAGCACAAACCCCAGCATCTTGTAGCGAAAGATGTCGATCCCGGCGGAATTGGCGGCGATTTCATCCTCCCGTACCGCCATCATCGCTCGGCCGTAGGTGGAACGAAGAAAATTCTGCACCAGGGCCAAGAGGATCACCAATACCGTGGTAACTATCCCCAGGGCCAGACGGCCGTCTAAGGCCATGGCGGTGGTGAACTGCCTGCCGTTGGGACCGCCGGTGAGGGCCTTGAGGTTAATAAAAACGACCCGGATTATTTCACCAAAACCCAGGGTAACAATGGCAAGGTAATCGCCGGTCAGTTTGAGTACCGGAAAGCCGATGAGAAAACCCGCGGCCGTGGTAAGCGCCGTGGCGGCAGCCGCGGCCAGGGGCAGGGGCATTCCCAAGTCCAGGGAAAAAAAGATGCACGAATAGGCGCCGATGGCCAGGAATCCGGCCTGACCCAGGGAAAGCTGACCGGTAATCCCCACGATCATATTTACCGACATGGCCATGATAGCGTTAACCCCGCCCATGGCGATTACATGGGCGGTGTAGGCATCAAGGACATCCACCGTCATCAAAAGGAAGGGCAGGAATACCGCCAAAATACCGATGCCCGTAAGGATAATCGTGGAGCGAAAGGGGAATTTGACCGCCATGTTATACCTTCATCCTTAATTTTTTACCCAGAATTCCGCTGGGTTTAAGCAGTAACACGATGATCAGTATGGAAAATGAAATAGCGTCACTGAATTGGCTGGAAATAAAACCCTTGGTAAAGGTTTCCGCTATCCCCAGGATAAAGCCCCCGAGCATGGCGCCGGGAACGGAACCTATGCCCCCCAACACCGCCGCCACGAAGGCTTTGAGGCCGGGCATCATCCCCATGAGGGGATTCACCTGGGGGTAGGCCGAAGCGTAAAGAACCCCGCCGGCGGCGGCCAGCACCGAACCCAGGGCGAAGGTAAAAGAGATGATGCCGTTCACCGAAATCCCCATGAGGCTCGCCGCGGCCATATCATAGGAAACGGCCCGCATGGCTTTTCCCCGTTTGGTATAGTTTATGATATAATTCAAGGCCAACATCAGGAGGGCCGAGAGGATTACCACGATAATCTGGATATTAGAAACGGAAAGCTCCCCGCCGATTTGGATGTTCACCACCTGGGGCCGGGGAAACTGCCGGGGATTGGGACCGATAAAGGGCAAAACCCGGGCGCCGTTTTCCAGAATCAAACTTACGGCAATGGCGGTGATCAGGGAATTGAGCCGGGGCGCGGAACGCAGGGGCCGGTAGGCTAAACGCTCAATGGTAATCCCAAAACCGGCGCAGACGACCATGGAGATTACCAGGGCGATAAGCATCCCCACCGGACCTGAACCTATGGCGCCGAGGATGAAAAAGGCCGTATAAGCCCCCACCATCAGGATATCGCCGTGGGCAAAATTGATGAGGAGGACTATACCATAGACCATGGTATACCCCAGGGCGATCAGGGCATAAATCGAGCCCAAAGAAATGCCGTTTATCAACTGCTGTAATACAATCATCTTCTTTATCCGGAGAGACTCTCCCAAAACTTTGGTTTTGGGAAAGCAAGTTTTGGGCCGCCGAAAATCACGATTTTTAGCGGCCCCGATAAAACCACGGATCCCGGAAATTTTATTTTCCCGGGGTCCGGTTTATCCGTCGTTACTTGGGGTTAACCGTTGTCTTGTAGGCGTTGGCGAGCTTACCGCCCTGCTTGACGATTTCAAGAATGGCGGCGCCCTTAATCGGGTCCCGGTTGGCATCGAAACGGATGTTGCCGGTTACATAGGGGCCGCTGATCTTGGCCATGGCCGCTTTTACCGCGGCGGTATCGAAGGAGCCCGCCGCCTTGATTCCGTCGGCCACCAGCATCAAGGTATCGTAACCCAGGGCCGCGAATTGGGACGCGGTGGAATTGTATTTGGCCTCATAGGCCTTCACAAAGGTCTGCGCCCGGGGATCGGTGGTATCCGCGGCAAAACCGGCGGACCAGAAACCATTGAGGACTTCGTCTCCCGCGTTGTCGACAAGGCCGTCCCAGCCGTCTCCACCGAGGAGGGCGCAGTTGACGCCCTGGGCCCGCAGCTGTTTTGCCTGAAGGGCCACGTCGTTGTAATAGTTGGGGAGATACACCACGTCGGGATTGGTGGCCCGGATCCGGGTAACCTGGGCGTTAAAATCCACGTCCCCGCTCTGGTAGGCTTCATCCGCCACAACCTGCCCGCCTATGGCCTTGAACTGGTTCTTGAAGGCTTCGGCCAGGCCGGTGTTGTAATCGGCGCCGGCGTCATAGAGTACCGCTGCCTTGCGGGCGCCCAGGGTGTCATAGGCAAAATCAGCCCCCACCACCCCCTGGAAGGGGTCGATGAAACAGGCCCGGAAGATGTAATCCCCCGCCTTGGTAACATCGATATTGGTGGCGGAGGGTGAGATCAGGATGACCTTGCTCTGCTGGGCCAGGGAGGTCATGGCCATGGTGGCCCCCGAGGTGCTGGACCCGAGGATGAAGGAAACCTTGTCCCGGGTGGTAAGTTTGGTGAAGGCGTTGACCGATTTTTCGGCGTTGCCCTCGTCATCCTCGGCGAGGAGGGTGAGTTTTTTACCCAAGAGGCCGCCGGCCGCGTTGATCTCGTCAATGGCCAGGAGGGCGCCGTTTCTGGATTCGGTTCCGTAGAAGGCCACGGTCCCTGAAAGCGGGAAAACCGCGCCGATGGTTACGGTATCGGAAGACGCACCTCCCGCCTGTCCACCAGCGGCAAAAGCCAGGGAAGCGGCACAGCACACGGCCAAAACCACTAAACATAATCTTTTCATACTGTTTCTCCTTATGAATT
>JAISLT010000070.1 GCA_031277165.1 Spirochaetaceae bacterium | reverse complement strand
CCGCCGCCAGTTTTGCGATGGTTTCGGGGGATACCCACTTTTTCCGGTGCTCAATATCGTTGACAAAATTGTGGGCAAGGCCTGCTATATTGGAAAGGGCAAACTGTGAAAGTTTTTTCCTGGCCCGGAAAAGCTTTACATTTCTGCTAAAGATTTCCCGGATATCGTCACCCCGGAATTGTTTTGCCATACTGATATGTAACCCTCAATGCGAGGATTGACAAATATCTATCAGACGAATATACAGCTATTAGATGGTAATAATGTAAAAAAAGCGAGAGAACTGAGGTTTAATTATATCAAGTCTTTATTCGAAAGTCTGGTTTAATACCCCGGAGCTCTGCTCCGGGGAGGCTCATTGTTCTTCACAAGAAGCGCTTGTTTTTCGGTTACATTTGTAACATGCCATGGGCTGATATCGTTATCCCCTGAATATACCTGTGTATTCAATAACAAGACCGCCGGTACTAATGCCACCTCATTTCCAGGCGCGCCCTGTCACAAGACCCAAAAATTACCCCGCCGGCGACTCAAAACCAGCTGTTTTTGTATTTCTTTTACAGCCCCGGGCTCATTCCCCGATTACCGCTTGAATTTTTGTAAGCAGGATATCCTTTTCAATGGGTTTTTTTATATAGCCCCCCGCCCCAAGGTGGACAGCCTGGGAAACCGTGTCAAGGTCCGATTCGGAGGACACAAAGATCACCGGGGTGTTTTCGTACCAAATCTGCCTTTTTATGTACTCAAGAAATTCTATGCCGTTCATGCCGGGCATTAGAATGTCAAGCAGAATAAGATCAAACTTGGTGGTATGAAGCAGCGAGAAGGCCCTGGCCGTTGTTTTTGCGGGGTAGACCGCGTACTTTCCCTTAAGAAAATTCGAGATAATAGTGATAATTTCTATCTGATCATCCACCGCTAAAATCTTTTTCATCACATCTCCTTTTTTATGTTCTTTCCTGTTCCAGCTGTATTTTTATTTTCCGGGCCTTTTCTTCGGCCTCGTCGTAATCCATGGTTCTGGCCAGATCAAGGGCTTCCGCCAGGGCTTTCTCCAAACCGGAAGCTCCGGGGATTTTCCCGCCGCCGGGGCCGGGGGCCAGGCGCAGGCCCTCCAGCGATTTTACCGCGGCATCGATCCGGGCGGCATGGCCTTCCTCGCAGGCGCAGGCAAATTCCCTAAGCTTTTCCGCCATCTCCGCCGGGCTGATTTCTTTTTTTTCCTCCCGGGACCCCCGGGCAAAAAGCGAAGTTCCCCGGAGGGCCCGGTTAAAATCCGACAGGGCGGCACAAAAAGCTTCGGTTTCCGCCGCACAGGCGGATTTATCATCCCCCTTTGAAGCGGTTTCCAGCTTTTTGGCCTGCTCTGAAATGGTCCGGGCCCCAATGGTGGCGCAGATCCCCTTGTATGCGTGGACCTGCACAGTATAGGGTTTCCAGTCTTCTCTGGCAAGGCTTTGCCTGATAATGGCAAGGCCCCTGTCTACCCCCGCAGAGAACTGTTTTAATGTCTCTGCATAGGTTTCAAAATTTTCCGCGGCATAATGCAGTCCCTGGGCTGTATCCAGCCCGGCGATTTTTGCCAGTTCTTCCCTAAGGCCCCGTTCCTGCTTGGCCGGTTCTTTGCCCTCCGGGACTTTGGGGTCCGCCAGGGTGTATTTGTCTTCCGGTAAAAATTTCTTCAGCGCCGCGTTCAGCGCCGCCGGTTCTATGGGTTTTGAAACAAAGCCGTTCATGCCGCAGGCAAGGAAGGTTTCCTCCGCCCCCTGTACCGCGTTGGCGGAAAGGGCCACAATGGGAATAAACCAGTAAACGGAATCTCCCCTTTCTCCCAGGGTGCGAAGCCGTTTTGTTGCCTCGGTCCCATCCAGATCGGGCATCATGTGGTCCATAAAAACAAGGTCATAGGGCCGGCCGCTTTCCACGCCGGCCCTTATTTTTTCTATCGCCTCAAAGCCGCCGGAGGCAGTTTCGGCGTTGATATGATGCCTCGTAAGGAACCCCAGGGCCACCGTCAAATTTACCGGTACATCGTCCACCACCAGCACCCGGACCCCTTCCTTGGCGATTACCAAGGGGATGTTTTCGGTCCTTTCTACCTTGGCGGGGTCCCCGGGGATCAAGGGCAGGTACACGGTAAAGGTGGAACCGGACCCATACACGCTTTCGACTTCGATGCGGCCGTCCATAAGAAAAACAAGGTTTTTGGTAATCGCCAGCCCCAGGCCGGTTCCCATGATGCCCCGGTTTCGTTGGGCGTCGAACTGCTGGAAGCTGCCGAAGAGTTTGGGGATGTTCTGGGCCTTTATGCCGATCCCCGAATCCTTGATTTCCGCGGCCAGGTATTCGACACCGCCGGTTCCCCCATCCTTTGGTTTTCCCCGGAAAACCCTAAAGGAAACATACCCTTCCTTGGTGTATTTTACCGCGTTATTTACGATATTGGTAAGGATCTGCCGTACCCGGATCTCGTCGCCGTAGAGGATCTGCGGCATCGACGCATCAAAGTTCCGCCTAAACTCCAGGTTTTTTCCCCGGGCAATAAATTCACACATCGATGCGATATTATCAAATAGGTTGTGGATGTTGTAATGCACCGGCACCAGTTCAAATTTTCCCGCTTCGATTTTGGAAAAATCCAGAATATCGTTGATGATGGTCAGGAGGGATTTGGACATCCGTTTAATGTCCTCAAAATACCCCTTTTGGAGGGGGGAAAGATTTTCCGTGGGCATTAGATCGCTCATGCCGATGATGGCGTTCATGGGGGTGCGGATTTCGTGGCTCATGGTGGCCAGGAACCGGCTCTTTGCCACCGTGGCCTGCTCCGCATCTATCCGGGCCTGATCGATAACGGTTACATCGTCCAGGTAGATAAACCGGCCGGCCTGATCCCCCAGTTTATTGCTCGCAATGGCGAAATGCCGCTTTTCTCCGTTTATTTCGATCTCCTTTACGGCTGTGACGGACTCCTCCGAAATAAGCATCTCGCCTATCATCAGTTTTACGTCCATGTTGCGGAAAAGATCCATCACCGGACGGCCCAGGGCCAGGGCCGGATGTTCAATACGGGCAAAGGTCGCCATGCTTTTGCTGATCTGGGTAATGCAGTTAAGTTCGTCCACGATGACTATCATCATGGAGGTTACATCCATCAGGGTCATAAAGGTATCGGTGGTCCGGACCGTTTCCGATCCCCGGTGGGTAACAAAACGGACAATAAGATACAGAAGGATGGACGAGAAGATAACAACCGCCCCATGAACAATGAGTTCCGAATAGGGGGCGCGCCAGCCCGGCGATGACAGGGGTATACGGAAGTACATAAGAATAATGTTGATGATATTGGTCACAAGAAGGTACTGCCCCAGCCGCCGGCGGTTATTGTAAACCGTGGCGATACAGCAGGTTCCCAGATAGACCGTAAAAAAATACCGGCCCTCCTGGTTCAAAAGGACCACGGTGTTAAAGATCACATAAAGCATGAGGGGGCAAAAAAAGGCCGCATCCAGAACCCTCTTCAGGGGAACTTGGATAATAAACATAAGCAGGATCGCGGCGGCCCCCATGATCGCCGCCAGATGGAACTGTGAAATATGCTCCGTCTGCACCGCATCCCGAAGCCGGACCAGGATATACAAAACCACCCCGGCAAATACAATAAAATTTGCGATGGTGTAATACCGGAACTCTCTGGCCCTGTCGAAACGGACCGCCGGATTAGCCCCCATAATCCGGACCTCTGTTTTTAAAGGGCCTTCCGCCGACGGAGGCGATCCGTATCGCCTGGGGAATTACCCGGATGTTAAAGGAAGTGTCAAAGAAAACTTCCCCGTCCATGCCAATGCAGAAGGGCCGGTCGGAATTTACCGAAACGGACCGGACCCGCCGGTAGGTAATAACCTGGGGGCGTTTTCCGTGCTGCCCCCTAAGGTACGCCGGCATATACCGAAGGCATTTTAACGGGGAGGAGTTCCGGTAGACCAGCATGTCCAGAAGGCCGTCGTCCGGCACGGCTTCGGGGATAACGCTTTTGTTTACGGGGTACCCCGGAGTGTTGGCAATATGGATCAGGGGCATGGGCCCTTCGATTTCTTCATCATCCATCCGGACCCGGTACTGGTGTTCCATGACCTCCTTGTCGAATACCACCGCCACCCCGGCGATTCTCAAGATCATTTCGGTAAGCGCCGGGGAGCGGCGCCGGAGTTTCCAGAGCGCCTGGAGTATGGGGTAGGAGTTAAGGAAAGCCATGGCCTCGAATCCCACGGCACAGGAGTTAAGGGCATAGATGTTGCCGCCGTCGATGATGTCCGCGGGAATTGCCGGCGCCTCTATCTGGCCCTGGATGCTCCGCATCTGGGGAATAAATTCCCTTCCCCCCAGGGCCTGAACAAAATCGCTGCCGGTTCCGTAGGGAACCACCGCCAGTTCTACGCCGGGGAGCCCCACAATTCCGTTAAGGCATGAAAAAACCACTCCGTTTCCGCCTATGGCATAGACCCGTACCGGCATCTTTGTCAGGGCTGTGTACTTCCGTATAATAATGATCGCCTCCCGGGGAAAACGGGAAACATGGATCGCATAGGGACTGGCGGCGGGATACTGATCCGGCAGTTCCGGCAGGGTGTCGCCGGAAATTCTTCGGGCCGCCTGGGGTCCGTCAAAACAGCGGACTATTTCGGCGATAACCCGGTTAATATCCCTGGGGCCAATAAAGGATCGGGGATTAATAATAAACAGATGTTTTTTTGAAAAAATTGCCACAGCCTTCCGTCCGGTGGTTCATTCGCAGTGGGGTCTAATGCCCAAAAACCCGCCTTTCGTCCCCCGCGACAGCGGGTTCTTGGGGAGCTTAGGGCGGTTAAAAGCAGTACCGCTGACAGAAATGGTATTAGACCCCAAGTAAAATAATTGCCTTACAGAACGAACCTGTAAACGATGCAACGCTTACATGATACCCCGCACTTTTCGGCGGGGAGGTTTATTATGGAAGGATTGGATCGGTTTGTCAATGCGCCGCAGCACCGCCGCGCTGCACAGCACCGCCGGACCCTTGTTTTTGGCGGTCCTTACAGCCTAAGCAGATTATACACATTCCCCTGGCTGTCCTTAATGCCAAGGCTGCCCCCGTTCAGGGCGTACTGTACTACTTCCGTATCCCCAAATTGATCCGTCAATTTTAAGGTCTTTTTGCGGGTGTTGATGCTGAATGTGTAGATGGTTCCCCCCAGGGGATTCTCTGTATTTATGACGGTCATTTTATTGCCCTTGAAGTTAAAACCCAGTCCGGTGCTAAGATCCACCCATGACCCTTCCAGGTCCGTGCTCCCGGCGCTTCCCTCGTCTTCGTCCTCCGGAACAAGGGACGGGGTATCCGGGCCGCCGGAGGATTCGGAGTCGAATAAGCCGGAAGCGGTATCCTTTATGCTGCCAAAGACATCCGAAGCGGTATTCTTTATGCCGTCTATAACCTCCGATGAGGTTTCCCCTAAACTTTTCTTTGCCGCCTCGTAGGTAATATCCGCGTTGGCAAGTTCAAATCCAGCGGCGGTCCCCAGCAAATTCCGCAGATCCTTTTTATCATAGACCGTTGTTTTAAAGGTAATGAGCGCTTCGCTGTGGTTTCCCGTTAATAGGTCCTGCAGTTTTGCCCTGCCTAAATCGTCGGGAGATAAAGTAGTATACGTATCAATTACCGCCCCCTCCGCATCGGTCAAAACCAGGCAGATGTCGTCAAATCCGATTTTACCGCCGGGTACGGCGTCTTCCTTTCCCGAGATAAATTCATCTCGATCCAGCGTCTGCGTGGCTTCCATTTTAACGGTAATGCTAAGGATTTCTTTGTCGATCTTTTTTAGGGTGTAATCGCCGGCCGCGACCTTTAGATATTTTGATCCCTCGCCGGAAATATGCACATTCTCTGTGGATATAAGCACTTCGCTTGGGCCCTTATCTCCGCAGGAAATAAGAATTCCCATGGTCACCGCCGCAACGGCTCCAAATACAATACGTTTTCTCATATTACACACCATAGATTTAAATTTACCGATACGGAATTGTCCACTTATTACCGGACAAACAATTGCAAGCGGAATTCCCGGGCATTTGCAGAATTGACATTCGCTGCATGTCCGGGAATGTTTCTACAGCCGGGCAGGCGCTGCTATTCTTCCTTTATGATCGCTTCCCTAAACCCCGCCCTTCCAAGGGTTTCCGCCACGGACTGGACTTCGGTGTTTTTTATCCCGGAAAGGACAACCCGGTAGTATTCGTTGTACCTTTCATAGGCAGGGTTAAGCCCCGCATTTTTAAGTTTTTCAAAGGCTTCCACCGCATTCCGGGGCTGGGTGTAGGCCCCCACCTGGATCCGGTACCGCTTGGAACTATCCATGCCGGAGACCCGCCCCGTCAGCTGAACCGCCGCGGTTCCTGTCTGGGTAAAGGTTCCGCCGGCCCGGGGGCCCGGATCGATTGGCTGGGACAGGCCCGGAGGATTCCGGTTCGAGTAGGGTTCCACCGACGCGGGCCGGATCTGTACCGCCTCGCCGGCTTGTACGGGCATTTGTCCTGCGGGCAGTGCCGCTGGGCCTGTGGATAGTTCTGCCGGGGACTGCACCGCGGTTTGGGCGGGGACGGCCTGGGCCGGCGAAGCCGCCGGAGCAGCCTGGGCCGCGGCGGTTCCTGTGCCCGGCGGGGTGTTCCGTGCGGGAAGGCTTACCTCGTGGAGGCTTTCTACACTAACCGGTGCGGTACCGGTGCTTATCATATCAAGCTGCAGCGCCGCAGTCCGGGACAGATCCAGGATCCGTTCCGCCACAAAAGGACCCCGGTCGTTTACCCGGACAACAACCGATTTATTGTTATGGTTATTGGTAATTTTCAACATAGTCCCAAAGGGCAGTACCGGATGGGCGGCGGTCAACTTGGTATCGTCAAAGATTTCTCCCGAAGCGGTGGGCCGCCCGTTAAATTCTTCCCCGTACCATGATGCAATTCCTTCCTGGTGAAAAATACCCCGGGTGATCTCTCCGGTTCTAACGCCGGATTGGGCAAAAATCATCAGGACCGGCAATTGCAATGCAAAAATAAGGGTTATTCTTTTCATATCCTCAATATCGGCATTGGCGGATATAAATTTAATTCTACGGCGGCCGCAGGCTGCTAGGCCGTAGAATTGATGTTGTTGATCCGCTGAATTTCGTCCCGGATGGCGGCGGCCTCTTCAAATTCCAGCCTTTTTGCGTGCTCCAGCATTTCGTTTTCCAGCGCCTTAAGAAGCTGTTTTTTTTGGCCGGGGATTAATACATTAAAGGAATTTTTAAGCACCCCAATGGCGGAGGATGCGGAGGCGGCCGCTTCTTCCGTGTGCCGTTCAAGGATCTGGGCCACGGCCTTTTTTACCGTCATGGGGGTAATACCGTGTTCTTTATTATAGGCCTGCTGGATTTCCCTGCGCCGGTTTGTTTCCGCAATGGCCTCTTCCATGGCGGCGCTCATCCTGTCGGCGTACATGATCACCTTTCCCGCGGCGTTCCGGGCAGCCCTGCCTATGATCTGGATCAGGCTCGTCAGGGACCGGAGAAACCCAATCTTATCGGCATCGAGGATTGCGATAAATGAAACCTCCGGCAGGTCGATCCCTTCCCTTAGCAGGTTGATCCCCACCAGAACGTCGAAGTCCCCGGAACGGAGGGCGGTAAGGATCTCCACCCGTTTAATGGTTTCTACTTCGCTGTGGATGTAGCGGATCCGCAGCCCCAGACCGGAAAGGTAATCCGTTAAATCTTCGGCCATTTTTTTTGTCAGCGTTAAAATAAGGGATCGCTCCCCGGCCTTAATACGGCGCTGTAATTCCCCGTAGATATCCTCCATCTGGCCTTCGCTGGATCGTACTTCAATCTCGGGATCCAAAAGACCCGTGGGCCGGATCAACTGTTCCACCACCCGTTTGGATTTTTCCACCTCCGCCTTGCCCGGGGTGGCGGAAACAAAGATCGTGGGCCCCAGCCGTTTTTCAAATTCCTCATAGCGCAGGGGCCTGTTGTCCATGGCACTGGGCAGGCGAAAGCCGTAGTCAACCAGGTTCTGTTTTCGGGACCGGTCCCCGGCATACATGGCCCCTATTTGGGGCAGGGTTACGTGACTTTCGTCGATAAAGGTAAGATGCCCCGGGGAGCCGTCGGAATTTTTCGGCAGGTAATCGATCAGGGTATCCGGGGGATCCCCGGTCCTGCGTCCCGCCAGGGGGGCCGAGTAGTTTTCTATGCCCGGACAGTAGCCCATTTCGTTCAGCATCTCCAGGTCGTACTCCACCCTGGTTTTTAACCGTTCCGCCTCCGGGTCCTTCCCTGCTTTTTTTAGTGCCCCGTACCGTTCGGCCAGTTCAGTTTTAATAGAACCCAGGGCCCGGCGGACCATGTCGTCGGGTATGACAAACTGCTTGGCGGGGTAGATCACCGCCCGGTCCAGGTCTTCCAGGACCTTTCCGGAAATCGGGTCAAAGCGGCGGATCTGCGTTACCCTGTCCCAGTCCAGGTTTATCCGGTAGGCTTCTTCCAAATAGGCGGGGTGAATTTCCAGGGTGTCCCCCCGGCGGCGAAAGCGGCCCCGTTCCAGGACCGCGTCGTTCCGCTCGTACTGGAGTTCCACAAAACGGCGGAGCAGGGCATCGGGGTCCAGGGTGTCCCCCAGGGCGAACTGGGCGGTCATCTTCCGGTATACCTCCGGGGTGGCCAGGCCGTAGATGCACGACACCGTGGCCACGATAATCACATCTTCCCGCTCCATAAGGCTTCTGGTGGCGCTGAGCCTAAGCCGTTCAATCTCGTCGTTTATAGAGGCGTCTTTTTCTATATAAATGTCCCGGCTGACCACATACGCTTCCGGCTGATAATAATCGTAGTACGAAACAAAGTATTCCACCGCATTATGGGGGAAAAAACCCTTAAATTCCCTAAAAAGCTGGGCCGCCAGGGTTTTGTTGTGGCTTATTATCAGGGTAGGTTTTTGCACCGCTTCGATAATCTTTGCCATGGTAAAGGTCTTTCCCGAGCCCGTTACCCCCTTAAGGGTCTGGAACCGGTCGCCGCCGCCGATCCCGCGGGCCAGGGTGCTGATGGCCCCCTCCTGATCACCGGCGGGTACAAAGGGGGCGGTAACTTCAAAGGGATGCAAGAAAACCTCCGGAATATAGTATAGTCCCTGGGGGCTCCTAAGGGCAATGGCCCCCGGGATTCGCTGTAAGGGCTTCCAAAGAGAAAAGTACCACGAGCTGTTCCTGGTAACCACCGGGGAATGAAAGCAAAAAATACTTGCATAAGCAGCATAAATATGATACCGTGTGTTGCAATGAGCAAAGCAGCCGGTTGAACCCGGAGATTTTAGGACCAAAAACAACTTTAGGCGTGTATTCCCGTTTTTGGAACCGGCTCGATAGTTTGCAAAGTGCAGGACTGTACTGCGTGCGGAGTAGGTATGGCAAAAGAAAATTTATACAAAACCCGGATCCTCTTTCCCATAGGGGCTAAGCTGGTTGTTATTATTTCAATCATCCTGCTGCTCTCTTTGGGAGCGGTGACGATCCTCGTCTCGGTCCTTAGTACCCAGGATGTTCAGCGGACGGCGGAGGATAACAATTTTACCGTTAACCGCCGGGCCGGTTCCCAGACCGAAAGCTCCTTTAAGTCGGCACAGGCGGCGGTGCTTTTGTACCTGGAGATGCTTGACCGGAATGTGGGCATTTCTGACCGGGATCCGCGGCTGGACTCTTACTTCTTCAGCCACAACCAGGATCTGGCGGCTCTGGTTGTTTTTGCCGAAACCGGGGAGCGGACTTTTATTTACAATGAACAGTTTTTCCTTTCCACAGATGTAGATCCGGCCTTGGTGGATGCTTATTTTACCGCCCATGCCGGCGTGCTTGGTTCTTCCGGTTCGGATATACGGCTTTTTAATGCATCCCCGAATTTTCAGTTTCCCCTTACGGCCATGGTCTTTGCCCGGCAGGGTCCCCGGGGAAAGGAAACAACCGCGGTGCTTTTTGCCCTGGAGGAACTTTCCGAAACCTTTGGAACCGGCGCCAACACAAGTTTTTTGATCGATCTGGAGGGCGGGGTACTCCTGCACCCCGACAACGATCTGGTCGTGGGAGGGGGCAATGTTTCGGCCCTGCCCATTGTGTCGGTTATGCAGCAGGAGGGGGACAACAACCGGCAGATTTCCTTTGCCGCCGCGGATGGGGTTAAATACTTTGGCGCCTATTACCGGCTTCCTTTGATGAATGCGGCGGTTATTACCACCATACCCCACGGCGTGGTTTTTGAGGCGGTTCAAAGCATTACCCGGCAGAATATCTTTCTTACCGTGGGGGTGCTCCTGATTGCGGTTTTATTTATCTGGTTCTTTTCAAAGACGATCAGCAGTCCCGTGCAGGCCCTGACCGGCGCGGCCCTGCAGATAGAGCAGGGCGAATTTGAAATTGCCCTTACTCCCAAAACCCATGACGAATTGGGCCTGTTAACCGAGAGCTTCGGCAAGATGAGTACCGCCCTGGGGATCTTCGGACGCTTTACCAACAGAGACATCGCCCTGCGGGCCATGCGGGGGGATATTAAACCAGGGGGGCTTCCCAAGCATGCTACGGTTTTCTTTTCCGACATCCGGGGTTTTACCGAAAAGTCCGAAAACTTTACCAAAACCTTTGGAGAAGATGCCTCCAACAGGATCGTCATGTGGCTTAACGCTTATTTTACCCGCATGGTAGACTGCGTCGAAAAAACCGGCGGGGTGGTAGATAAATTTATCGGAGATGCGGTCATGGCCCATTGGGGCACGGCCTTTACCGCGGGATCGCCGGAAAAGGATGCGCTTAACTGCGTTACCGCCGCCCTAATGATGCGCAGCGCCTTAATAGAGATTAATGCCCAGCGGACCAAGAACGATCCGGGAAACCCCGAGATACGGATTGGCTGCGGCATCAATACGGGGATCGTTACCGCCGGGCAAATCGGCTCGGAACAGCGGATGGAATATACCGTCATCGGGGATCCGGTAAATCTGGCAAGCCGCACCGAGGCCCTTAACAAGCCCCTGGGAACGGATATCCTTATTACCGAAGACACCTGGAACCTGGTGGGGGATTCCTTTATCACCGAAGAAATGCCCCCGGTAAGCGTCAAGGGCAAGGAAAAGCCCGTGCGGATGTTTGCGGTGATTAATCTGCGGGACGCCGCGGGTCCCCAAACCCTTTCAGAACTGCGGGATCTTTTGGGAATTCCAACCCCCGACATCAGTAAGGTAGACACCGATGCAGAAGAAAAAAAATACAAAATTCAAGGTAATTGACCGTTTAATTATAATCCTCTGCCTTACCGGCGCCGCCCTTTCCGGAACGGCGTTTTGGCGGGAATATAACCGTACCCTGGTAAAGCTGAACGAAGAACCCGTGGGGCTTATTGTTTTTAAGAACCGTACCGCCCACCGCAAAATAGAAAACCGGGTAGCCTGGGACAGGCTTAAACAGTCTTCTCCGGTGTATAACGGCGACACGGTCAGGACGGCGGAACTGTCCCATGCAACAATTACGTTTCAAGATCAGGTAACCAATCTATCCCTCTCCGAAAGCACCCTAATACAGGTCTTTTATGACAGCCAGGGTGTACGGATTGATTTTGTTGCGGGCAGCCTTGGGGTAAGTTCCGGCGGTTCCAATGTGTATGTTTCCCGGGATTCCTCCGTGGTGGAGGTGGGACAGAACAGCCGTGCAGATTTAAACCAAAGCTCCGAAGGTTTTGATATTTCGGTCCAGGAGGGCCAGGCCCTGTACGACGGCCGGAAAATTAATTCGGGTCAACTGCTTTCGCTTTTAAGCGATGGAAGCCCCGATACGAATCCGGCCATTGTCGTCACATCCCTGGGAAAAGTCGCCCGGGTTTTTGGTTCGGCGATCCAGGGGATGGTGCGGGTGGATTTTGCCTGGAATGTTTCTAACTTTGACGCCGGTACCCAGGTGGTGATAGAACTGGCCCAGGACAGGGATTTTTCCCGCATAGTCCAAACCGAAAGGGTAAGCGGCGCCTCCGCGGCATCCCTGTCCTTACGGCCGGGAGTTTATTGGTGGAGGGCCTATCCTGTCCGGGAAGGAACCATGGAACCGGCCGGCCGGTCATTTTCCTCTGGCAGAGTTGAAGCAATCCTGGCCGATCCCGTCGTTGTCACCAGCCCCGCCCAGGGAGAAAACTATGCCTTTCCCGGAGAATCCCGAATTCCCCTGTCCTGGTCCGCCGTAGATGGGGCAGAGGCATATCATGTTGAAATTGCCTCCACCCCGGACATGGCCTTGCCGGTGGTGTCCCGCCGGGTGCAGGGAAATTCGCTAACACAGACCGGATTGGACCAGGGGCGGTGGTATTGGCGGGTAAGCCCGGTGTACCCCGGACAATCCTCCGGCGGAGGGGCCGTCCCGGAGGTACGGGAATTTTCTATTTCCCGGGGCGTCATGGCCCCGGCGGCGCCGGCCCTTACCGTCCCCGCCCAGAACGATGTTGTGGCGGGGAACTCCCGTTTGGTATGGACTTACGATGCCCGGGCCCGTTCCTGGCTCGTAGAAGTGGCGGATAACCCTCAAATGTCAAATCCCCTGGTAAAACAGAACAGCGCCTCTAATTTTTATTCCCTCCCGGCGGCGCTCCAAACAGGAAAAACCTACTACTGGCGCGTCACCGCCCTGGGCGAGGGCAGTTCCACCGTTTCGCCCCTGGGATCTTTTACCATGGGGGACAAGGGGTATGAGCACCGGGCGGTCTTTCCGCCGGATAACTATTCCGTGGCTTCGGACACGCTGCGGGGGCTGCGCTTTACCTTCCGTTCCAACACCCCCTACAAAAACTATTTCCAGGTTTCTTCCCGGGGTGATTTTGCGTCCCTGGAAGTAAATGCCCCGGTGGAGACCGCCAATTCTTACGTCCTCCCCGGAACCCTTAGACCGGGAACCTGGTACTGGCGGATCCTGGCGGAGGCTCCGGCGCCCCTTAGTTCTCCCCCCCGGCGGTTTACCGTGGTTTCCGCCGTGGAAGCGCCGGTTGTGTCTGTTCCGGCCCGTATAGACCAGGACGATTCCCTAACCGTGGAATGGAACAGCCTTCACTTTTCCAATTACAGGGTAAACGTGTATGATGCGGCCAATCCCCGGCGATCCTTGATAGAACAGACCGCCGCGGGAAATTCCCTAACTATTCCCGGCGCGGCCCTTGGACCGGGAAATTATATTGTCAGTGTCCAGGGCTTTAATGCGGAGTCGGCCCGGTCTTCGCGGATCGCCGGAGCTTCTTCCAGGGCGGCCTTTACGGTGGCCCCCAGGGAAGAAACCCCCGCGGACCGGGAGGCCGCCGAAGCATACCCCGCCGTAATACCGGCGGTCCTTGCGCCGGAAACGGTGGTGATAGAACCGGCGGTGGTGGAACCGGTGGCGGCAGAGCCGGAACCGGTGGTACTGCAGACGGAGCCGCCGCTGACAGCCTCGGTCATGGAAAGGCTGGTCCGGGTCTCCGGCGGGGGAACCGCCGCGGGGGCCTATCCATGGAACGGGTATTTGCTTTCGACCAGGCAGCTTGCATCGGCATCTTCGATGAATTTTATGTGGGAAGGAAGATCCCGGGAATACCGTTTTGCCCTGTACCGGGCGGACGGCGGGGTGATTGTGGCGCCCGTGCTGGTTTCTTCCCCTTCCTTTGTTCTGTCTAAGCCCGGACAACTGACCGAGGGAGAATATGTGTGGCAGGTGTTTGAACCCGGCAGCCGGGGCACATGGGGGGAACTGCCAAGCATGGCAAATCGCTTTACCCTGCGGGCGGCGCCGCTTAGAAAGCTGCCCACCAGTAATCCGGGGGTACTATATGGAAGCCCTTAGGCGCATTGCATCCCCCCTCTTGTTTGTCCTTTTTTTGTCCGGCCCTGTCTTTGCCCAGGCCGGGGATGAAGCACCTGCGGGCAGCGATACCCTGGTTGTTAAACAGGGGGACGAATTCCAAATATCCCAGCGGATTGTCTTTCCCCCGGTTCTTGATACCATCCGGTACGAGATAGAAATAGAACAGTTTTCCGGGGGAACCTATATTCCCCTGGATCTGATCCATACCGAAACCAATTCAATCACCGTGTCCCTTAGGGCAGGTTCATACCGGTACCGCATTACCGCATATAATAAAATGAACCTTTTGGAGGGCCGGTCGGACTGGCAGAATTTTGAGATCCTTCCCGCGGTGGAACCGGCGGCGGAAACATATCAACCCTTTTATAATCTTTATTACGGAATGATCGACGCCGGGGGGTACATCATCGTTACAGGCCGGGACTTTTCGGAAGCCTCTGAATTTGCCCTGGTGGAACATGGCAGAAATATTGACTGGTCCGGAAAAAGCCTTGACCGCCGGGGGGTTATTATCCCCAGCGGGGTAACGGTAAACGATCAGCAGACCCAGGTAATTTTGGATTTTGCGGATAAAAAACTTAAAAGGGGGGATTACAATGTTTTTATCCGCAACCCCGGCGGCCTGTGGACAACCCTGGGCAAGGTCCGGGTAGGATCCAGAAAAAACACCGGCTGGACCTTTTCCTATGGCTGGTCCCCCATGCTGGCGGCCTTTAACCATGAAAACGTTGTGTACCATGATTCGGCCTCCACCCCCCCGGGCTCCCCCGGCAACGAGCAGGGCAAGCTTGACGCAATGAACTGGCGGGGAAGCTATATGCGGCTGGGATGGCTTCCCATCAAGACCAGGGTGGTCAATGCGGGTCTTGAAGCGGAGGCAATGTTCCTGGTTAATAACGAGCTCTATGCAACACAAAAGAGGGAAGGTTTTGATTCGGATATAATTTTTGACGGACTTAACTCGATCCAGCTCAACTTTTTGTTTCAATTCCCGGTGAACGAACGGTGGCAGCATGTCCTGCGGCTTGGGGCAGGCGGAGGGGACGCGTACAACGAGAATACCTACGATTCCCACGGCGATAATGATACGGATAAAAGCACGGTGCCCCCCGTATTGATAAATCTTGGCCTGGGTTCCCAGTATTTTATTTGGAAAAACCTGTATGTCGAGGGAGGCCTGGCCCTGCAGTTTATGCTTGGGGTTAATCATTTGATGATACGGCCAGTCCTGGGTTTAGGCTGGCAGTTTGGCAGATGGGGAGAATGGGCAAAGGTAAAAAAAGCCCTGGACGGCGGGGAAGATCCTTCGGCGCCCGTGACGGGGTTCCCCAAAAACGAATTTACCCTGGCCGCGGGCTGGGCCCCAATGATTCCCCTGGGGATGGATTATTCACAGAGCCGGACCGATCACCATTCCGGGGCGCCGGTCCGCGGGACAACCCTGTTGTGGCCCGTTACTCCCCAGGGGGCCTACTTCCGGGCGGCGTATCTGCCCCACCGCTGGGACAGGAATAAGCTGGGTATGGAATTGGACATCTATATTCTGGATTTTCCCAACAGGAGGGAATGGGCAGGGGACGATTTTGATGGCGCCATCAGCTTCTTGAGCCATATACATTTGGCCGCTCTATACCAGCGGAAACTTACTGAAAACTGGCAGCTAAACGGCCGCATTGGGGCGGGGATTTCCAACCCCTACGACTTTCGGGAAAATGCGGGCTCAACCATACCCTTTTCAATCAACGGCGGCCTTTCCGCCCAGTACTTTTTCTGGAGGGGTTTCTATGCAGAAGCGGGGTTGGATTTATTTGTTTCCCTGGGAAGAAAAACCCACTGGATGCTCCATCCCGGCATAGGCATAGGCTGGCAGTTTAACCGGGACGCCGAAACGGGGCTGAATTTTGCGGACAAACACTAATCAGTGTCTGTCCATAATGGAGACCCATTATAGTTAAATTAACTGCGGCCCCCGCAGCGGCCGCAGGTTCCGTAAAAGACCGTTTTTAGCGGGTTTATTGTAAAGTGGTGCTCCTTTTTTACATGGGCGGCCACCGTTTCCAGCACATCGCAGTCCAGATGAAAAAGCTTTCCGCAGGCTTCGCATTTTAGGTGAAAATGTTCCCCGCACCGGGAACCGTCGCTGACGTACTGGTAACAGGCGCTTTCCCCGTCTTCCAGAACATAGCGCCGAACCTTCCCCAATTCCACAAGCCGTTCCAGGTGGCGGTAAACGGTGGTTTTTCCTATGGGAGACTCGGCGGCTTCAAAGTGACCGGCTATGCCGGCGGCGGTAACGTGGCTGCCCCCCAGGGAAGCCAGGTAATCAAGGATCATTCCCCCCTGGCGGGTTCGATACCGGGATGACCGTTCCATGGCATACCGTACCATTAGAGAAGGGAACTGTCAATGCGAGCCCTTGACCTTTGGAAAAAATTGTCCTACCATTGAACTATCCCGCAGTTCCGGGCGCTGCTGTACCGGCGGATTCCTGCATGTGTGCAGGGCGCCGCGGACCGCCGGAGGGGTACGCGGGATTCTCCCATGAAGGGAAAATGCAGAAATGAATTTCTTCGGACCTTTGGCCGCTGAAGCGGAATTACCGGGCCCGAATAGTTCTCATTTTCTTTCAGGGGGAGTTGTCTGTGTCAACCATATCTGCGCCGGTTTTGGCCGCATCGGCATCATCCGTATTGGTATCACCATCAGGCGGCGGTATAAAATACCGCCGCCTGCTTGACATTATTTCTTCCCTGGGAAGCGCCCTGGTGGCCTTTTCCGGGGGGGTGGACAGTTCCTTTCTGTGCCATGCGGCGGCCGCTGCCCTGGGAAAGAAGGCCCTGGCGGCTACGATTGTTTCTCCCATGCTTCCCCGGCGGGAACGCCGTTTTGCTGCGGATATGGCCCGGCTTATTGGTATTGAGCATTTGTTGATAGACGAGCCGGAGATTGACGAAACCGTGGCGGCCAATCCCGGAAACCGGTGTTATTTTTGTAAACGGATTGAATTTGGCGCCCTGCTTAGGGCTGCGGCGGACCGGGGAATTGCCGCGGTGCTGGACGGATCCAACGCGGACGATCCGGCGGATTACCGGCCCGGCCTAAGGGCCCTGGAAGAACTGGGAATAAAGAGTCCCCTGCGGGAAGCGGGGTTGACCAAGGACGAAATCCGCGCTTTGTCAAAACAGTTCCGGCTTCCATCCTGGGATAAAAGTTCCTTTGCCTGCCTTGCCTCCCGTATACCCTATGGGGAGCGGATCAGCACAGAAAAACTATCCCGGATAGAGAAGGCCGAAGAAGCCCTGTGGAAAGCGGGGTTCCGCCAGTTCCGGGTCCGTTCCCACGGGGACATGGCCCGCATCGAGGTTTCCCCCGGGGAACGGCGCCGGTTTTTTAACGAATCCCTGTTGGATGATCTTTCAAAAAAAATAAAATCCGCCGGTTTTGTATACGCCGCCTTCGAGTTGGAAGGATATGTAATGGGAAGTATGAACCGGGTCTTAAAGGAGAACCATGAAAACCCTGCACTTTGACTGTTTCGCCGGAATATCCGGGGATATGACACTGGGCGCCCTGGTGGATCTGGGGGCCGATCCGGCGCTCCTTAAAAAAGAACTCTCTAAACTTGCCCCCCTGAAGACCGGGGAATGGGAACTGGACTTTATTCCCGATGAACGGTGCGGTATCACCGGCACCCGGGGGCTGGTAACGCTGCCCGGCCATCACCGGGGGGAACATCATCACAAAGATGATCATACGCCCCATCACCACGGGGGTCATCCTGCGGACCATGCACATTTCCACCGTTCCTGGAGGGATATCCGTACCATGATAGCGGAGTCGGATCTTACCGGGGGGGCTAAAAAACGGGCCCTGGGGATATTTACCCTTATCGCCGACGCGGAGGCCCAGGTCCACGGTACCAGCCCGGAGGCGGTAACCTTTCATGAGGTGGGGGCCCTGGATTCGATCATAGATATTGCCGGGACGGCCATATGCCTGGACATGCTTAATCCTGAACGGATCACCTGCGGCGAAGTAGAGCTGGGGGGCGGCACGGTCCGCTGCGCCCACGGGGTGCTGCCGGTTCCCGCTCCGGCCACCTTGCTTTTGGTCCGGAACATGCCGGTTAAAACCGGGGGCTTTAACTGCGAAATGACCACCCCCACGGGGGCGGCGATTTTGGCGGCGTCGGTGGATGAATTTATTTTAGCGGGGAGCTTTCGGGAAATAAAGACCGGTTACGGCATAGGGGAAAGAAAGCTGGAAAAACCGAACCTGCTTCGGCTTAGCTGGCGGGAAGAACCGGGGCCGGCCCTTTCCCTAAAGAGGGAAGGCATAATCCGCCTTGACACAAACATCGACGACATGAGCGGCGAAGAGCTGGGGTTCCTTATGGAACGGCTCTTTGAAGCGGGGGCCCTGGATGTTACCCTAAGTCCCTGTGTGATGAAAAAATCCCGGCCCGGAACCATCGTGTCGGTCCTGGGAAAATCTGCGGACCGTGGGGTTTTAGGAAACTGTTTGATCCGCCACTCAAGCGCCTTGGGGTTCCGGGAAACGGCGGTGGACCGGTTTTTTCTGGAACGAAAAATAGAAACCCTCCGGGGATCCTTCGGAGCGGTCCGGCAAAAAACCGTGTCCTGTCCCGGTGCGGCCCCGCGTTCAAAGATCGAATTTGAGGACCGCGCCCGGATAGCCCGGCAGCGGGGACTTTCACTAAGGGAGGCGGAAAAAATGATCGAAGCGGAGACGGCAATCGAAACAGATAAAGATCATGGAAGCGGAAGCAATAAGTGAAGCGGATAAAGATCATGGAAGCAGAAGCCATAGGAAAGGTGGAAAGAACCCATTAAAGAGAAAAACATGAAAGAAGTGAACAGCGAAATTCCTGAAAAATCCCCCCTGGAATATGCGGTTATCGACAGCCGCCGGGAAGAACGGACCGGGTATCCCGAGGCGGTGTACTGCCAGGGAAAGACGACGGAACAGGCCGAGGGGATCATCCTGCGGATGCGGGCCCAGGGTCTGCCGGTGCTGGCCACCAGGGTCCAGGGGGAACTGGCGGCCCGCATTTGCGGACGCTGCGATGATGCCCGGTACGATGAGCTTTCCCGGCTCCTCACGGTGGGAAGCTTTTGCGGGGAAGAGGAACGGCGGGGCCTTGTGGTGGTGGCCGCCGCGGGGACCTCGGACCTTCCCGCGGCCCGGGAGGCTCTTCTGTCGGCGGAATTTCTGGGCAGCCATACGATGATGATTGCCGATGTGGGAGTGGCGGGAATACACCGGCTCTTTGACCGGCTCCCGGACATACGGCGGGCCCGGGTGGTAATTGCCACGGCGGGCATGGAGGGGGCCCTGCCGGGGGTGGTGGCGGGGCTGGTCCGCTCCCCGGTTATTGCCCTGCCCACCAGCACCGGCTATGGCGCATCCTTTGGGGGGCTTGCCGCACTGCTGGGGATGCTTACATCCTGCGCTCCGGGAATTTCGGTGGTAAATATTGACAACGGCTTTGGCGCCGGGTATCAGGCAAATTTGATTAACCGGCTTAATTAAAATCTATTATTTATGGAGGAATAACATGCACATGGCAGATGCCTTGTTGTCCCCTGCGGTGGGCGGAGGAATGTGGGCGGTAAGCGCCGGGGCCCTTGGGTACGCGGTAAAAAAAATGGGGGGAAACGCCAAATCCGGCGCATTGGGTTTAGAGAATACCCTGGACGAAAAGAAAATCCCCCTGATGGGAATTATGGGGGCCTTTGTTTTTGCGGGGCAGATGATCAATTTTACTATCCCCGGCACCGGCTCCAGCGGCCACATAGGCGGGGGGATACTCCTGGCCGCCGTATTGGGGCCCTTTCCGGCCCTGCTGACCCTGGCGTCGGTATTGCTTATCCAGTGCCTTTTCTTTGCCGACGGCGGACTCCTGGCCTACGGATGCAATGTCTTTAATATGGGAGTTACGGCCCTTTTGGCCTACCGGTTTATCTTTAAACCCCTGGTCAAGGGCGGGGCATCCAAAGGGCGGATCACCGCCGCATCGGTCCTTTCTGTTATTGCGGGACTTCAAGTGGGGGCCCTTTGCGTGGTGCTGGAGACCTTTTTTTCCGGCATCAGCGCCCTGCCCTTTACCGGTTTTTTGATTCTAATGCAGCCCATCCATCTTGCCATAGGCATTGTGGAAGGTCTGGTTACAGCGGCGGTACTGTCCTATGTTCAGAGCGCCCGGCCGGAACTGCTGGCAAGTTCCGCCTCCGGGGAAAAGCTGCCGGTTTCCCTGCCGCTGCGGAATATCCTGGTGGTATTTGTGGTACTTACGGTTATTACCGGGGGCTTGCTTTCGATCTTTGCTTCGGCCAACCCGGATGGGCTTGAATGGTCCATAGAGGGAGTGGCGGGAACCGCAGAACTTGAACAGGAAGGGCCGGTGTATGGGGCCGCGGCGGCGGTGGTGGAAAAAACCGCCCTTATGCCCGATTACGGACTTGGGGGAAATGTCCCGGAGGCCGCAGGAACCGCCCTGGCGGGAATTGTGGGCAGCCTTATTACGGTGGCCCTGGCGGTTCTTACCGGGCTGTGTATACAGGGCCTTCGACGTAAACCCAGGGCCGCATAGGCGCGGTTTATGATCCTGTACCGCAAAATCCGGGGTATCGATCAGCTGGAACTTCTTGCCCGGGGGGATTCGCCGGTTCACCGGCTGCATCCGGGGGCCAAGATCATCGTCCTGGCCGTATATACGGGGGTGCTTGTTTCGTTTTCTCCCCTGGCGGTAAGCGGCATGGTTCCCTTTGTTCTATACCCCGCGGTACTTATGCCGCTTTCGGAAACCCCCTGGCGGATTTTTTTCCCCCGGCTTTTGGCCGCCCTGCCCTTTGCCTTGCTGGGGGCCCTGAGCTGTCTTTTGGCGTACCGGGACACGGCATTTTTTCTGGGCCCCCTGCGGATAAGTACCGGCATGGTTTCCTTTGTTTCTATCTTCCTTAGGACCTGCCTAACCGTGGCGGGGGCCCTGATCCTTATCGCCACCACTTCCTACGGCGGGATCAACCGCCAGCTTGTCCGGATGGGGATGCCCCGGATACTCTGCCTGCAGTTCATTATGACCTGGCGGTATGTTTCGGTCCTGCTGGGGGAGGCGGCCTCCATGGGCGCCGCCTATTCACTTCGTTCCGGCAAAGAAAGGATCCGCATGCAGGATATGGGAGGCTTCCTTGGAAGCCTGTTGATCCGAAGCGTTGACCGGGCAGACCGGGTGTACCGGGCCATGAGATGCCGGGGTTTTGACGGAGTATACAGGCAAAAAAGGGAACCGCAGTTTAGGCCCGTGGATTTTTTGTATGTGATCCTGCTTTCCGCGGCGGCGCTGGTTCTTCGGTTTTTTAACCTTAGTCTTTTTGCCGGGGGCCTCTTTAGCGTTCCGGCGGCGCCATGAACAGTCCCCCGGTGGGGATCATCCGCTGTTCCCATGTGACGGTCCGGTATGTCCGGGAAAAAGAAGGGGCTTTGCGGGACCTTTCCTTTTCGGCAGAACCGGGGGAAAGGATCGCCCTGGCGGGGGCAAACGGGGCGGGCAAGTCGACGCTGCTCCTGACCCTGGCGGGGATGCTCCTTCCGGCGGAGGGGAGCCTTTCCGTGGGGGGTGTTCCGGTCTGCCAAAGCCGCATCGGTGAACTGCGAAAAAAAACGGGGCTTTTGTTTCAGAACCCCGAGGATCAGCTTTTTATGCCCACGGTGGAAGAGGACCTTTGCTTTGGTCCCCGGAATTACGGCATGGACGAAGAAACCCTGGAAGAGAAGCTCGATGCGCTGCTGCAGAACCTGGGTATGGCGGGTCTTAGGGAGCGCTCGATTCACCATCTTTCGGGGGGAGAAAAACGGCTTGCGGCATTGGCGGGGATCCTTATTATGGAACCGGATCTATTGCTGTTGGATGAACCCGGGTCTTTTCTTGATCCTGCGGCCCGGCGGAAACTTATCCGGATCCTTTCGGATCTTAAAACGGCCATGATAATAGCCACCCACGATTTTGATCTGGCCCGCAGGCTCTGTACCCGGACCCTCATACTTAAGGTAGGAAGGATCCGTGCGGACGCCCCCGGTTCTTCCCTGCTGGACGACGCCGAAGCGCTGGAACGCTGGGGGCTGTAGCATCCGCGATGCCGCTTCCCCGAAGGGGAACACCCCGGGACTTAACCTGCCGGTTTAACCCATGGTAAGCTTTTCATATGTTTAACAGCATCCGGGGGATTATTACCGAAAAAACCGAAGACATGCTGCGGGTGGAAACCGGGGGCCTTGAATGGGATATTTCCGTGCCCGCCACGGATCTTGGGGCCCTTCCCCCGCCGGGGGAAGAGGGCCGGGTTTTTACCTGGCTCTACCATAAGGAAGATCAGATGCGGCTCTTTGGTTTTTCCGGCGAAGTCCGGCGGGCCACATTTCTGGAACTCCTTAAAGTAGAGGGAATTGGCCCCCGGGGGGCCCTTAAAATTATGGGCGGCATAGGCCAGGAAGAACTGGAAAGGGCCCTGGAGACCGAAGATCTGGCCCGGCTCGAGGCGGTCCCCGGCCTTGGCAAAAAAACCGCCCAAAAGATGCTCCTGGCCCTGCGGGGAAAACTTGCCTTTTCCAAAACCATCCCCGCCGGGGCATCCCCCTACGGGGATCTGGTGGAGGCCCTTTTTGAAATGGGCTACGACAAACGTCTGGCGGCGGATGCGCTGGAAAAGGCCGGGGCGGAACTTCCCCGGAACATAAGCGGCGCCGAGCAGGAACAGGAACTTTTTAAACGGGCCATTGTTCTCTTGTCCGGGGGCGGCTAAATTGTGCGGAGCGTACATTGGAAAAAGACAATAGAGATCGGGGCATAACCAGGGCCGATCCGCGGGAGGAGGACGAGAGGGATCTATCCCTTCGCCCCCAGCGGCTGCAAGATTTTTTGGGCCAGCGGGAAATGAAAGAAAATCTGTTGGTGTTCATATCTGCCGCCCGGGAACGGCAGGAAAGCCTGGATCATCTTTTTCTTACCGGCCCCCCGGGGTTGGGAAAAACCACCCTGGCCCAGGTTGTGGCCCGGGAACTGGGGGTGGATTTTAAGGTTACCTCCGCCCCGGCCCTGGACAAGCCCAAGGATCTGGCGGGTATTCTTACCACGGTGACCGAAAAGACCGTCTTCTTTATCGACGAAATTCACCGGCTCAAACCGGCGATTGAAGAGATGCTTTACATCGCCATGGAAGATTACGAGCTTGACTGGATTATCGGCCAGGGACCCAGCGCCAGGACCATCCGGATCCCCATACAGCCCTTTACCCTGGTGGGAGCCACCACCAAGGCGGGAAACGTCTCCAGTCCCCTCATAAGCCGTTTTGGCATTACCTGCCGGTTTAATTTTTACAAGAAAGAAGACATGGAAGCGATTGTCCGCCGTTCCGCGGGGATCCTAAAAACCGCCCTGGAGGACAACGCCGCGGTCCTTTTAGCGGCCTCTTCCAGGGGCACCCCCCGGGTGGCCAACCGGCTGCTGCGGCGCATGCGGGATTTTGCCCAGGTACTGGGGGACGGAAAGATCAGCGCCGGGGTGGTTTCCCAGGGACTTAAGCGGCTGGAAATAGACGGCCTGGGCCTGGAGCGGCACGACAGGGAAATCCTCCGGATAATTATCGAACGGTACAAGGGAGGCCCCGTGGGGGCCGAAACCCTGGCTATTTCCGTGGGTGAAACGGTGGATACCCTGGAAGACTACTACGAACCCTACCTGATACAGGTGGGGCTGCTCCAGCGCACCCCCCGGGGCAGGGTTGCCACCGGTTTGGCCTATAGCCATTTGGGACTTGAAAAACCCGGGAACGAACTCTTTTTATGAAGCCCGGGGATTTTTATTTTGATCTTCCCCGGGACCGCATTGCCCAGTACCCCAGCCCGGAACGGGGCAAGAGCCGGCTCATGGTCCTTGACCGGACCTCCCGCAGCCGGGAACACCGCATGGTGGAGGATCTGCCGGATCTGCTGGCTTCCGGATTCTGCGGCAAAAATCCCCTGCTGGTGTTTAACAATTCCCGGGTCCGCCGGGCCCGGCTTCCGGGAATTTCCCTGACCACCGGGGCCAGGGCGGATTTTCTTTTATTAAACCGCCTTGACCGGTATACCTGGAAGGTGATGATCCCCCGGACACGGCGGCGGAAACCGGGGAGCCGGTACCGTTTTGAGGGAAACCTGGAGGGAGAGATCGTCGAAGGACCGGCGAATGAAAAGGAATTCCGTTTTCTCCGGTTTGATTTTCCCGTGGACGACCAGTGGCTTGATCTCCATGGCCGCATGCCCCTGCCTTCATATATTAACCGGCAGGACGAGGAATCCGACGGTGAACGGTATCAGACCGTGTATGCCGACGGAACTGCCGGAGCGGCCCTGGGTCCCGGCGCCTCCGTGGCGGCCCCCACCGCGGGGCTCCACTTTACCGGGGAACTGCTGGAAGCCCTGGACAGGGCGGGGGTAGAAAGAACCTTCGTAACCCTCCACGTAGGACTGGGGACCTTTCTGCCCGTCCGGGCCGAAAATATTAAGGACCATGCGATGCACGAAGAAGCCTACAGCATCAGCCCCGAGGCGGCCCGGCAGATCAACCGCGCCGGCGCTTCCCGGCGGAAGATCGTGGCCGTGGGAACCACCAGCGCCCGGACTTTGGAATCGGCCTGGGCCGGGGAAATAAGGGCCGGCGAAGGGCTTACCTCGATTTTTATATACCCCGGTTACCGGTTTAAGGCCGTGGACGCCCTTTTTACCAATTTCCACACCCCCGGTTCCACCCTGTTGATGCTGGTTTCCGCCTTTGCAGGCCAATGGCGCAACGAACCCCTGGCCGGCAGGGATTTGATCCTGGAAACCTATGCCGAAGCGGTTCAGAGGGGATACCGGTTTTTTAGTTACGGCGATGCCATGTTGATTAGCTAGCAGCTTGATTAGGCTAAAAAGCATTTTTAAGAATTTTACCACCAAGGCGAAGTCGAACCTTCGGTTCGCAGGCGCACAAAGGGAAGAAAGATGATTACGCGCGAACAAGAAAAACTCGCCAAAAATGTGCTGGATTACGCATATGAAGTCCATTCATTTCTGGGACCGGGCTTACTAGAGAGTACCTATCAAACCTGTTTACAGCATGAAGTGACACAACAGGGGATTTTTGTGGAATGTGAAAAATAAATACCTGGTTTATACAAATTCAATGTACAGCACTTTAAAACCGGAGTACGGAGAGTCGTTCTCTAACCCTTCCTTCGTGCGCCTGGTTTTTTATCTTCATTCGTATTTGTGGGTCAAGTTTAGCGCAGAGCAGCGGGGTATTAGACCCCACGGCGAATAAAGTCTAAGAATCTGATCCTTCGTGTACCTTGGTGCGCTCGAACCGAAGGTTCGTTGGTGGTTTATATTCTTTTTCTTGTCTTTTTTCGCATAACAAGTCATTTAGTGTAATCAAGCTGCTAGGAGCCTGTCGCACACGGTATAAAAATTCACTTTCGTGAATTTTTATACAATTTATGCGCGAAGCGCAACAAACTGCTAGTACCTTAAAAAGCATCCTGCTCGCCCCTGGGGGCCGCTAAAATTTCCGACCACATAAGGGCCTGCTGCAGGGTTGTTAATCCTTCGGGGAGGATGCCGCCGGAGGTCTCCGGCGGCAGGGCAGCTCCGGCGGGGGAGTTTTTTTCGCCCTGGGCGGGGCCTGCCGGACGATCCGGTCCGGCGGCTTCCTCTTCCTTAAAGAAGGGGCTTGTGTATCCGCCCTGGGGTGGGGCCGTTTTGGCGCCCCCCCCGGCGGCTTTCTTTTTTGCCCTGGGGGAATTTTGCACAAGGTTCCGGGAGGGGGGAATATATACTTCCGTATCTTCCGTTAGGGATTTTGCGTAAGCGGGATTCTTTTTTACCTCTTGGATCTTCTCTACCAGCTTACCGGTGGATTCTTTTTGCCGCCGTTTTTTTTCGCCGCTTTGCTTTATGCTGATAATCCGGGCGGCAATAAACAAGGCCACGGGAAAAAGGTAAATCAGATTGTTTACTAGATCATCCAAAATACGGCGGTCTCCCTAAAACCGGGCTTTTACCCATGGCGGGGCGGCTCATTTTTTATTGCCGATGGAAGACCGCATGTCCGTATCGGCCTGGATGTTCTTAAGCCGGTAATAATCCAGCACCCCCAGGTGGCCGTTTTTAAAGGCCTCCGATATGGCCAGGGGGATCTGGGCCTCCGCCAGTACCACCTTGGCCCGGTTTTCCTGGACCAGGGCAAGCATTTCCTGTTCCTGGGCCTGGGCCGCGGCCCGGCGTTTTTCTGCCTCCGCCTGGAAGCGCCGTTTATCCGCCTCCGCCTGATCGGCCTGAAGCTTGGCCCCCACATTGGCCCCCACGTCAATGTCGGCAATGTCGATAGAAAGGATTTCAAAGGCGGTTCCTGCATCCAAGCCCTTGGCAAGAACCGTCCGGGAAATAGTATCGGGATTTTCCAGCACCGCCTTGTAGGATGCGGAAGAACCGATGGTGGTAACAATACCTTCCCCAACCCGGGCGATGATGGTCTCTTCGGTGGCGCCGCCGACGAGCCGTTCGATGTTGGCCCGAACGGTTACCCTGGCCTTTACTTGAAGCTGAATGCCGTCTTTGGCCACGGCGTCGATGGTGAGCTTTCCTTTGGTGGTGTCGGGGCAGTCTATTACCTTAGGGTTAACGCTGGTCCGTACCGCATCAAGCACATCCCGGCCGGCAAGATCGATCGCCGCGGCGCGCTGGAAGGGCAGGGGAATATTCGCCTTATTGGCGGCCACCAGGGCCCGGCTTACCTTCATCACATCCCCCCGGGCAAGAAAGTGGGTTTCAAGCATGTCGGAACTTACGTCAATCCCCGCCTTGCTAAGCATGATCCGGGAATCGACAATAACTCCGGGGTTTACATGCCGCAGCCACATGCCAATAAGCCGGCCCAAACCTACATGGGCGCCGGAGAGCAGTGCCCGGAACCAAAGCCCAAAGAAGCGGAAAAAGAGCATTAAAAAGCCCAGGGCTATTAACGCCACAATTACAACGCCGATAACAATCGCAATACCTAAATTCATTTTATACACTCCCCACAATAATTGTGTTTCCTTGAACTTTAATTACCCTTACGGTGCTGCCGTTTTCCATATAGGAACCGCCGGCTTCAACCTGAAAGACCTGTCCGTCTATTTCTGCCTTGCCAATGGGGTGAAGCACCGTAATGGTCCTGCCGGTTTTCCCCAGAAGGTTTTTATAATCCGATTCAACGTCCCCGTTTTCCTGCCAGCCGCCGCCTTCGCTGGCGGTTTGATCGATTTTGGTTTTAAGGGTCAAGGCATCGAACATCCTTGTTTTAGGCGCTAAAAGGGCAATAACGGCGATGCCCAGAATTGCCGCCAGCAGGCCCACGGAAACCACCGTGGCGTTCCGGCCCATCAGGGCCCATTCCCATTCAACGCTGGGAATTATAAAATCCTGCATGGAAAATATCAAGGAGAGGGCAATAAGTATCATCCCGGATATTCCGATAAGCCCAAATCCGGGGATAATAAAAATTTCCACCGCCAAAAGGCCCAGGCCCAGCACAAAGAGGATAATTTCCAGGGAATCGACCCTGCCCAAAAGAAAGCTTGCGCCAAAGACCAGCAGAAAGCAGACGATTGCGGCGGTTCCGGGGATGCCGAATCCGGGGCTCTGTAGTTCCAAAAAGATCATCACCAGCCCCAGAAGGATCAAAAGGCCCTGGACGGGACCGGATACTAAAAACGAAATGACAGAATCCGCCGCGCTGGGAGTGCTTTCTTCCAAGACATTTCTGGCCCCCAGTAATGCAAGCAGTTCCTCCCGGTCGTCGGCAAGCCCCCGGGTAAGGCCGTAACGGTACGCTTCTCCCGCGGTAAGCGAAAGCAGTTTCCCCGCGGGGGAGATAATTCCCACCCGCCGTATCGTGCCCGGTGTTCCCGGTTGGCCCGGGGGCATGGATTCCAGCCGTTCCAGCTCCTGCACGGTAAGGACCCGGATGACGCCGTCTACCTCGGCTTCCCATAACTCCACATCGTAATCCACCATGGCCAGGGCAATCCCCGTGGGGTAGCCGTTTCTTTCGGCCAGCGCCGCAATTTGGGAACGGACCGCCGCCACGGTTTTTTCGCCGGTTCCTTCGGTCTTGCCGTCGGCGCCGATGGTCACCGGAGCCGCCGCTCCCATGGAAGTTCCCTGGGCCATATAAATCCCAGAGCAGGAAAGGGCGATCAGCGCCCCGGCGGACCAGCTTACCCCCATGGAGTTTTCGCCGTTCCGGACCCAGGCGATGGTCTTGGCATTTTTAAGGGACATAATAAAAGAAGTGATTTGCAGGGCCGAGTCAACCCGGCCGCCAAAGGTATCGATTTCAAAAATAATATATTGGGCGTTTTCGTTCAGGGCCCGCCGGGCCTCTCTGCGTACAAAGGTAACCAGGGAAGGTTCAATATCCCCCTCGATGGGGATAATCCACGCCGTCGCATCCGCTCCGTCCCCTCCGGTGGATGGGGCTTCTTCCGTTGAAACCGGTGCGGGGATGCCGTCTTCCTGGGCGGAAAGCGGCAGCCCCGCAGACAACAGGATCAGAATAAACCATGAAAAAAACCGGGTAAAAGCCATGCCATAACTGTACCACAAGCCCCCATACGGATCAAGGGGCCGCCGGCAAATATGCCCCCCGAAGGGCAATTTTTTGTCAATGGGCTGCAAGGGCCGGCTATCCAGGCCGTCTGCACCGGTATTCAAAAGTTTGGTTTAATACCCCGTCAAACCTTCGGTCTGCGTTTGTTCCGGTTCAGATAAAGCAGCGCTTACAAAAATTTGGTAATTCCACGCCGCTGTATAGCGGCACATAAATCATTCTTTTTATTTGCCAGCCCAAGGGGCTGATTAAATCCAAAGAACCCGCTCACCGGTTCGCGGGGGGAGGGTATGATCGGACCGGAGGTCCGCAAGTTCCTATCAAACGAGCCGCCGTTCAAACAAAGGCGAAACTTAAAATACCGTAGATCTCTGCTCTGCAAATGCCGTTACTCCGCCCATACAAAACTATCTGCAATAAACCGCGCCACTTCCTCTGCGTTGGGTATATTCTCTTTATGAAAATCCGTCAGGTGTATTAAAATGTGCTTCTTATTTCCAATAATATAAAATTGTACGGTGCTTACGCCGTCATTTCCATATCGATCGGTATGATGTATTGTAAAAATATATAACGGATCATCATGTTTAGTGAATGTCCCGCTGCCCGATACGTCCGTTCCTCCAATCGCTTCGGACTGCATCAATAGCTGCCTTAAGATGGCATACCGGAATGTCATATGATCCTCCAGCTCATACCGGTTTGAACCTATTTCGATAGAAATATTGGTCATGTCATTATTAATGCTTTCCGAATTATGCGAATAAAAATATTTGCCATCCCTTGAATATTTTGTTATTTCTACCCAATCCTCCGGTATGGAATAAGAGCCGAAAGATTGTGTGATGGTTTTTCCGGTCAATTCAATGTCCCTATCATTTTCCTGTGCATTTATAGGACCCAGTAAATAAAAAAGCAAGAAGACGCTTAATCCGCAGTTTTTTACGCGCATGTTTTCCTCCAAGAATATTAACGGCATTAGGGGCTTCCCCGAAACTAACAGAGTTTTGGAGAATGTCCGGAGTTTTCTGTAATAAGGCTGTTAAATTCCCTTTCGTCCAGGGTCTCTTTTTCCAAAAGCAGGGCCGTTACCCGGTTAAGAAGATCGATTTTTCCCGCCAATAAAAGCCGGGTTTTTTCGTACCGGTCTTCGATAATCCGGGCCACTTCCTCGTCAATGTACTGCTGGGTACTTTCCGCATATTCCCGCTGGAACACCGGCTCTTGGGGGCCGGTACCGGCCGCGGCGGCCCCCCGGGAGGTAAGGGCCACATTGCGAAAGCGCTCGCTCATGCCGTAATCGGTAATCATCTTCCGGGCTATGCCGGTGGCCTGGGTAAGATCGTTGGCGGCGCCGGTGGAATATTCCCCGGAGATCATTTCTTCGGCAATCCGCCCCCCCAGGAGTATATCTATTTTCCCCAGCAGATCCGACTGGGTAACGGTATACCGGTCTTCCACCGGCATCTGCAAGGTATAGCCCAGGGCAAAGCCCCGGGGGATAATCGAAATTTTCTGGACCGGATCCGCATTGGGAGTAAAGGCCGCCACCAGGGCATGTCCCGCCTCGTGGTATGCGGTAAGTTTCCGCTCGTCGCTCTTAAGCACCCTGGTTTTTTTCTGCAGCCCCGCCACGGTTTTTTCAATGGCCTCGTTAAAATCCCGCTGCTCCACCATCTTTCTGCCCCCCCGCACCGCCAGCAGGGCCGCCTCGTTGACAATATTGGCCAGGTCGGCCCCGGAAAAACCGGAGGTTATCCGGGCAATACCCACCAGTTCTACCTCCGGGGCAAGCTTAACCCCCCGGGAGTGGATCTTAAGTATTTCTTCCCGGCCCTTTAGGTCCGGCCTGTCCACCAGGATCTGGCGGTCAAAGCGGCCGGGCCGGAGCAGGGCCGGATCGAGCACATCCGGGCGGTTCGTGGCCGCCAGGATAATCAACCCCGAGGTGCCGTCAAAGCCGTCCATCTCTACCAGAAGCTGGTTTAGGGTCTGTTCCCGTTCGTCGTTGCTGCCGGCGATATTGTTGATCCGGCTTTTGCCTATGGCGTCCAGCTCGTCAATAAATATGATGCAGGGAGCTTTATTGCGGGCCTGCTTAAAAAGGTCCCGTACCCGGGCGGCGCCGACGCCGACAAACATCTCTACAAAATCCGCGCCGCTCATCCGGAAAAAGGCCACCTCCGCTTCCCCCGCCACCGCCCGGGCTAAAAGGGTCTTTCCCGTCCCCGGCGGACCGATAAGCAGCACCCCCTTGGGAATTTTGCCGCCAATCTCGGTATACTTCGCGGGGCTTTTAAGAAAATCCACCACCTCCATTAATTCTTCCTTGGCTTCGTCCACCCCCGCGACATCCTTAAAGCGGGTAAGGATGTCCCCCTCGGCAACAATTACCGCCTTGTTCTGCCCCACGGAAAGGACATTCCCCCCTAGGCCGGAACGGTTCATCAAAAAACGCCACAGAAAAATAATAACCGCAATGGGAAAGACCCAGCTAAAGATCATGTTAAGGATCGCCCCGCCCTGCCGGGATACGGCATAGTAGGAGATTTTTTTCTCGTCCATTAATTTGATCAGATCCGGATCGTTTATGGGGATGGTCCTGTAAACCGTTTCTTTTTCTTCGGTGGAATGGGAAAACAGGGGAAACTGCAGGGGAGTGGTATTTTGGGCCGGCGGGGACTTTTTTTCTGTGATATACCCGATCAAGGCCGATTCGTTCAGTTCCACCCGTTTTATTTCCCCGGAAGAAATCTTGTTTTTGAATTCGGAAAAAGCGATAACCTGGGAAGATTTGCCCGCCAGAAAATAATTGACGGCGCTCATCACGGCCAGAAAAAGAAGCAGATACATAATTGTAAATTTCCAGCCCCCAAAACGCCGGGGGGGCTTCTGGGGTTTTTTCCCAAAGGGAGAGGGGAGTGGATCGTTCGATCCGTTTTCCGGAAACCCCGGGGGGCCGTCACTCATTAGGATACTCCTTATGGCCTGTAAAATAGCCGCAAACCTATGGTGTTTAACTTTGAGCCGGATTTTCCCTGCCTTTGCACCAGCTTAAATATATGATAATGCAAAGCAAAAAAGAAAACTAGGAGCCTGTGGCACCGGTGGATTTTTTACCTATTCATGCAAAAAATCCCGATTATCGGGTTCCTGCGGACCTTTGGTCCAATGGACTTTGCAGGGTAAAGAATCGCCTGACCGGCGGTTTTTAAGGGTTTTATGGGCGGAGCAGACTAGCGGTGCTGGCTGCTTGCAGTATTTTCCGCCGCAAAGGCAATAGTAATTTTTTGGCAGGGGATCTCAATCCCCTCCGTTTCAAAGCGTTTTTTTATGCCGGTAAGTATCGAATTTTTAAGGTTCCAAAAGTTGCTTTTTTCAAACCACAGGTTAAAGATCAGGTTAATCCCCGAATCGCCGAAACTGTCAACCCCAAAGAAGGGGGCGGGGTTTTCCAGACAATACCGGTTGGCGGCGGCCAATTCCAAAAGGACATTCCCCACCCGTTCCAGGTCTTCCTTATAGGCCACGGAAAAGCTTAGGTCAAGCCGGCGGATGGGAAAGCGGGTAATGGTGATCAGGGTGCTTTTACTGATCGTTTCGTTGGGGATCCGGACAAAGAGATTGTCGAAGGTCTGCAGTTTAACCGAAAGAAGGTCCACCGACAGTACCACCCCGGTAATGTTGTCCACCTTGATGGTGTCCCCCACGGTAAAGGGCTTTTCCGAAAGCAGAAAAAATCCGGAAATAAGGCTGGAAACCGAGGTTTGGGCCGCAAAGCCGATGACAATGCCGGCGATCCCCGCCGCCCCCAGGAGCGCGGTGGTGTCAATTCCCATGCGGCGGAATACAAAGAGCAGGGCCAGCACAAACCCCGTGTACCGTATCCCCTTTTTTATCATAAAGTTCCGCTGATCGCTTATCCTGCCCTTTAAAAATTTGCCAAGAAAGAATTGAATTAGGTTAAAAACCACCAGGATGGAAAACGCCGCCAGGATTATGCCGGCAAGTTTTAGGATTATATCCATGGGGTTTGCGTCCTGCAGAGACCTCGTAATACCGCCGGTAATTGCTTCTATATTCATGCTAATGCCCTGTAATGTCCTTAATGATCCGCGTGCCATGGTGGATAAGCATTTCTCCCACCCCGCTTTTGTTCCCCGGAACAAGCACCCTGGCATGGTCCGGCGCGGCGGGGCTCATGCGAAAGTCCCCGGTGCCAAAGATATCCACCACCGGGGTATCGCTTACCAGTTCCTGGTCCTTTTCGTAAATAGAGAATTCCCCCGCAAAGAGGGGGATGGCGCTTAATTTTACCGCGGTTTTTACCCTGTTCCTTAACAGCATCCGGCATCGGATTGCCCCGGTCTGCGGAGCTTTTTCTCCGGGGGTCTCCGCAGGCTCCTCGAAGATCCCGTCCATATTCAACGCAAGACAAAGCAGCCCCTCCATTGTGGTATCCCCGTACCAGGTTTCGTTCAATATAAAGGGTTCGAAGGAAAAAATTGTTTCTTCGGCCCGGTGGTTTTTTACGATACTAAGCCGAAGCAGAAAGGGCAGGTTTAGCTCAAGGGTTAATTCCGTTTCGGGAAAGAGCCGCAGACCCCGGGGAAAGCTTATCAGAAAGGGTTTGGCCGGCAGCAGGGGCCGGATGGCCGCCGAAGGATATTTGCTGCTGTTTCCCCAAAAAATATCCCCCGGCGGATCGTTCATGCCCGCCTCGCCGGGGCCCGAACAAGTACCGGTGCGCTCCTTCCACGGCCGGTCTTTACAGAGCCCGCTCCACCGGTTCTCCCGGCGGCAGACCAGGATCTCTGCCCCCAAAAGAAGCCACCGGTACCACATGCCGTCCTGGGGCGTAAAGGGTTCCCACCATTTCCGGGGTGCAGCGTTTTCCATTTCCTGCCTGCTATTAAAACCAATCCCAAAACCCTGTTGGTTTTGGGCGGGCCTCCACTACCTTCATATCCACCGCGCCGGCAATAGTGGGGCTTACCGTCCCCGCTGGATCATCCGCTGCAGGGCGGCGGGATCTTTCAGCTTGGACATCTTCTTCATCATGGTCCGCATTTTTTCAAATTTTTTAATCAGCCGGCCTACCTCGGCCACGGAGGTGCCCGATCCTTTGGCAATCCGGCTGCGCCGGGAGGGACCGATAATAAGGTAATTGAACCGTTCTTTGCCGGTCATGGAAGAAAGGATCGCCTCTTGGTGTTTAAGATCCTCTTTTTCCAGGGCCTCTTCGCTGACCTGCCCCGCCATACCGGGGATCATTTCCAGCATCTTTTGGAGGGAGCCCATTTTCTTTACCATCCTAAGCTGGTTAAGCCAGTCGTCCAGGGTAAGGTTTTCTTTCTCCATTTTTTTCTGGAGTTCCGCCGCCTCTTTCTGATCGATCACCCCCTGGACTTTTTCTACCATGCCGACCACATCCCCCATGCCCAGGATGCGGCCGGCAATGCGGTCCGGATGGAAGGGTTCAAAATCTTCGGGTTTTTCGCCGGTACCGATAAATTTAAGGGCCCTGCCCGTTACCGTCTTAAGGGACAGGGCCGCCCCGCCCCGGGTGTCGGAGTCGAACTTGGTAAGCACCACCCCCGTAAGGCCGATCTTTTCGTCAAAGGTTTTGGCCATATCCACCGCGGACTGACCGGTCATGGAATCTGCCACAAGAAGAATTTCGCCGGGTTTGGAAAGATCCCGAATCTGCCGCAGTTCTTCCATCATGGGTTCGTCGATCTGCAGCCGTCCGGCGGTATCTATGATCAGCGTATCGTAGAGTTCCCTGCCGGCCTGTTTTAGGGCCCCCCGGCAGACCCTTAGCGGATCCTGGGTTCCGTCCTCCCTATAAACGGGAACGCCGATCTGGGCGCCCAGCACCGAAAGCTGTTCCACCGCCGCGGGACGGACCAGGTCGCAGGCCGCCAGCAGGGGCCTGCGGCCCTCTTTTTTAAGCCGCAGGGCAAGTTTGGCGGCACTGGTGGTCTTTCCCGAACCCTGCAGTCCCATCATAAGGATCGTAGAAAGGGTATCCGGTCCCTTAAGCGTAAGATTTTCTGCGGTTCCCCCTAAAAATGTCACAAGCCTGTCATGGACAATTTTAACAAATTGCTGGCCCGGATCCACCGAGCGCAGGACCTTTTCGCCCTTGGCCTCTTCTATGGTAGAGTTAACAAAACGGCGGACCACCCGAAGGTTCACATCCGCCTCCAGCAGGGCCATTTTAATGGCCTCCACCGCGCTGTCTATGTTTTTTTCGGTGATGGTGGATTTCCCGGCAATAAACCGGAAGGCATCGGACATTTTCTGTGTAAGCTTATCCAGCATGGAATTTCCCTTTCCTGTAGAATTATCCCAGATCGGTTAAAAAGCTGTAAAGGAATTCCACCGGCTCTATTTCTTTATTTAAAATCCGGTGGAGCCCTATGGAAATGGGCATTTTTACCCTGTACTTTTCCGAAAGGATCTTAACATACTTGGTTGCCGCCACGCCCTCGGGAAGGTAGCCCACCTCTCCTATACGGGCGATTAAATCGTCCAGGTTTTTAAAGGGGGCCAATATGTTTTTTTCTATAATTTCCCTGCCAAAGCGGCGGTTTCTTCCAAATACCGAACGGCAGGTTACATCCAGGTCCCCCACCCCGGAAATCGAAGAAAAAGTTTCCGGATGGGTGGCCCCCATGACCATGCCCAGGGCCTGTATCTCGTTAAGTCCCGCCGCTAAAAGCAGGGATTCGGTGCCATCGCCAAACATGTCTTCTACATCGGGGCTGGCCTTGCCGCCGCCGGTTTTAAGGGCGTCCATAATGCCAAAGGCTATGGCTATAACGTTTTTTACCGCCGCCGCAACCTGGACCCCCCGGACATCCAAAGAGGCAAATACCAAAAGTTTGGAATTTTTTAAAAGATACCGGAACCGGACGGAATTTTTGGCGCTTTCGCTGGCGGCGATAAGGCCGGTAATTTTGCCCCGGGACACTTCTTCGGCATGGCTTGGCCCGGCGATATACACCAGCGATTTCCGGTACAAGCCCGGAAGATAGTCCTCCAGGGTCTCCAGAATAAGCCGGGGCCCCTTGGGGGTTTCAAGAAAACCCTTGGTAATAACCCCAATAACGCTTTTTCCTTCCCGGATGGACGGAATAGTTAAAAGGCGTTTCGCCATGTCAAGAAGGAAAAGCGAAGGCGCCGCCAGGATAATATATTCCCGGTCTAAAGCGGCCCTTTCTATATCGCTTAGGGCCCCTAGGCCTTGGGGAAGGGTAATGCCGGGAAGAAACCGGGCATTGGTATGATCCCGGTTAATCTCTTCCGCCGTGGTTGCCTCGTGACACCAAAGAACCACATCATGGCCATTTTCGGCAATGACCTTTGCCACCGTAGTTCCCCAGGCGCCGGCGCCTAAAACCGCCACTGTTGATCGCATATAATAAGTATACCCCGGGATCACATTTTGTGAACAGGGGTGTGGGTCATTCCCAGGGGAGCCGTATTCCCAGGGAAGCGGCGGCGCGGATAAATCCCGAGGGATCCCCCTGGAGGGAAATAAGCTGGACGTATTCCACCCCGCCCTCGATAAACAGGCTCTTCCACACAAACCACTGTACCGATGCCCCGGCGTTTACCGTCATAAGCAGGGTGCTTGTCTTCTTCGAGTGGGAACCGTCCCTGTGGTCAAATTCCATGCCGAGGATGGAGTTGATGCCGCCCCCCAGCCGCAGATTGACGGCCAGCGTGTAATCCCGCATCCATTTCTGAAACAGGCCGTTCGCATAGAGGCCAAGCATCTGCCCGGTCAGGTTGTATTTGCCGCTGCGGGTTTTTAGACTCGTATACTGGGGACTAAGCTCCAGCCCAATCCAGCCCCAGAGCCGCTTGATGGGGACGATGCTGACGCGGCCAAGAACACCCAGGGGATAGGCCGCCGAATCGTAGGTGTCAAAAAAATAACCGCCGGCGGGAAAGGCCGGGGCATAG
>JAISLT010000060.1 GCA_031277165.1 Spirochaetaceae bacterium | reverse complement strand
TGCTTACAAAAATCTGGTATTAAACCAGACGGTATAATAAACTTCCTAGCGAACGAGCCTCCGTTCAAACAAAGGCAAAGCTTAAGATACCGCAGAGCTCTGCTCTGCGGAGGCTCATTCGAAAGTCTGGTTTAATACCCAAGAACGAAAAAAGCTGTCAAAACCTGCAAGTGCAACAGGACACTAGGTGCCCTCTTTGAGGATATCGATCCTCACACCGGCGTTTTGATCCGGTTCCGGCTTGGGGGGTATGGTAACCCGGAGTATGCCGTTTTTAAAGACCGCCCGTACATTTTCCTGGGCGTACTTGTCCAGGGGTACATAGTATTTTTGCATGTCAATGTCTTTAAATTTAAGGCGGCGTTTAAGGTAATGGATGTTCTCCGGCGCTTCCGCTTCCCGTTCATTTTCAATCCGGGCAGAAAAGATCATGTAATCACCCTGGAAAGACAGGTAGATGTTTCTTTCATCGAACCCCGCCAGGGCAAATTCAAAAATTAAACTTTTGTCCCCGGTAAGAAACACGTTCATGGGGGGGTAGGAAAATCCGGGGTAATAGTCGGTATTTTCGTTAAAATACCGGCCCGGGTCACTGCCGGCACAGCCGCCGGAAAATTCGCTAAAGTTCTTATGTAATTCGCTGCGGAATTCGTCGGCGGCATTGAAAAGTTCGTCAAAGATTGTTCCCAAATCCAGGTAGGTCCGTGGCTTCATGGTTTTCCCCTTATACGGCAAAGTATCCGGTTCCCCTGGTACCTTGTATGTCTAAGAATAAGATACTTACCGGCGGGGGTAAAGACAAGCGGCAGTGTGGGGGACTTCGCTGGGTTTGTATGTGGTTTTGCGCCGGACGCTCAGATCTTAGCGGGAGTCACGGGGAACCGGAGGGGTTCTATCCCCAGGGCCCTGCCCTGGGGATCGGTTTCCACCAGCACTCCCTGGAGTTCCGGCCTTTCCCAGGCTTCCTTGGTCCAGTTGGGTATGCCCGTAAGGTACTCGTTAATTCGTTCGGCAATATCCGCCCCCCCCACCGATTCGGTGCTGCCGGTTCTTCCGGCATCGCAGATTACCGCCGAACCCCCGGGGAGGATCCGCGCATCGGCGGTCTGTACCCGGTTATGGGAACCGATGACTGCGCTGCAAAGGCCGTCGGCGGCGGTAAAGAAGGTCCATTTTTCACCGCTGGCCCAGGAATGAAAATCCACAATTATCTGGGGGGTTTCGGCCCGGAGTTTCTGCAGCAGTTCTTCCAGCCCCTCAAAGGGGTTGTTTTCCCGGATCCGGTTAAAATTCGATCCCAACAGGACCAGCACCGCGGCCCGCTGTTCACCGCCGGTTTTAAAGATCCGCCACCCCAGGCCTGGGATCCCCCGGCCTGGGCTTCCCAGGTTATGGGGCCGCAGCACATAGGGCAGGGCGGCCCAGTGTTCCACCAGATCCTTCTTGTAAAAGCAACATTCTCCGGTACTTATTGCGTCCGCCCCAAGTTTGTGTATATAGGCCGCATGGTTCCGGCCAAGACCGCCGCCGCCGGTGGCTCCGTCTGCGCAAACCAGGGTAAAATCCACGGCCCGTTCTTTTTTTATTATGGGCAGGGCCTGTTTAAGGGCATAGATACCGGCCTTTCCCACAAGCTCGGCCACATAGAGAAACTTCACTACCAGCGGGTTTGGCCGCCGGAACCGCCAAGTTCCAGCAGGATCCGCTCAAATTCGGCGGCGGCCCGGTAGTCCCCCAGTTCCCGGCACAGGTCCCGCAGGTTAAGAAGGGCCTCTTTATACATGGGGGCCCGGGTAAGGGCCTCTTCAAAGCAGTGCCGGGCCTCTTCGTAGTACGTTTCGGTAAAGTAAAGAACCCCCAGGTTGTTCCAGACAAGGGGGGAATTTTCGTTCCGTGTTAGGGCGTAATAGTAACATTCTTCGGCTAAATCGAAGTGTTGCAGTTCGTAGTGGATCAGCCCCATGGAAAGCCAGGCGCCGTCCAGGCCGCTGTCAATGCCCAGGGCCCTTTGGAAGCTGCTCATCGCCTCTTCATAATCCCCCGTATGCTGCTGGGCTATGCCCAAATTAAGCCAAAGCAGGGGGTTTTCCGGCTCCATAATCAGGGCCTTGCGAAATAGGGGAATGGCCTCGTTGGGCCTGTTGGCTTCGGTTAGGGCGATCCCCGAATCATTTAAAGAAGCGGCTGTTTCCATTACAGTATAGTATATCCTAATATCCGCCGGTTGACTAGAAAAATCGTGTAAAATCCACCGGCGCAGATGACTGCTAGGATAAACCGCTCAAAAATGCTATACTAAAATGGGGTTTGTCAGTGAAGGATCTGGTTGAATTTAAAGAAACTACCTCGGAATACGAATTATTCTCGTTTCTCTACGATAAGATTATCACCAGGGAATGTACCTCCTTTTCTGCTCTTAAGGGCTTTGTCCAGCCCATTGTCAGGGATCCCCGGATCCAGCCGGTGATGATGCGCTGTTTTGAGCTGATTAAACGGCTTAACTGGGGATTTTTTGCCGACATGACCTTCCAATCCCACAAGCGGCTCTGGCGGGAACTGGTAATCCCCGATCAAAGCTTCCCCGAGGCGGGGGATCTTAAGGATACCCTGCAAATATCAAACCTCTATGTGGCCATGCTGGATATCCACGGATATACCAAATTCTGCATGGATTCCCGGAAAAATCTGTCCATGATGCACACCCTGGACTGGGCCATGAATACCGAGGCCCGCCGCATATCCACCTGCTGCCAGGCGGTAAGCCAGCGGGAACGGGGGGACGAGATGGTGGTGGTGGCCGCCAGCGCCACCGATGCCCTAACGGTTACCCTGGCGATTATGGACTACTTTGGCAAGACCAACTATGTGGACGATCCGAATATTCCCACCCGCCGCCAGGGGAATGCCGATGCCCTGCCGGCCTTTAAATGTTCCGCGGGAATTACCGGGGGCAATACCCAAAGCCCGCTGATCATCACCGAAAAGGGTAATTTGGCGGGGTTTCTCCTTAATTCCGGGGCCCGGCTCCAGACCCGGGCCAACGAGCTTTCTTCCAAGGAAAGCCGGATCATGGTATCCAAACAGGTGCAGATGAACTTTATAAAAGAAAACCAGACCAATAAGTGCAGCCTTATGCGGAACAATGCGGTTTACTTTTTCGATACCGGTCATATTGAATTTAAGGGGGTGATGATCCCCACCTGCGAAGTGGTCTTTAAGGAAGAGGAACGGTACAAAGAACAGTTCAGTGAAGAGATAATCCGCCTCTTTGGTTCCACCCGGGAATCTTTATGGGAACAGCGGATATACCTGGATCTGATGGATCTGCTTACCAAGGTTGCCATGGTAATGCCCCGGTTTTCCGTAACTCCAACAAAACCTGTCCATGGCATGACGGTGATCAATAACGATTCCTTTGCCCAGTTGTGCCGCCTGGCCCTTAAGGCCTATTCCCAGGACGAAGACTATGCGGCGGCGGTGGATTTTCTTAAGGCCTTTGCGGATATTTTGGAAGCGGTAAACGGCTACGACCGGCTTATCCTGGATTACCTTAGGGGCATCACCGATAAGTACGATATGCTTCTTAAAAATTACGAAGCCTCCATCGATAAAGAGATAGAATCCAAGGCCATGCAGATTTTCCAGGGCCAGTATCTAAAGACCTACCAGGTGGCCAAGAACGGAGCGGCGATCTTTGAAAAACTAAAGGCCATAGGCCGCAAAAGTCCGGCGATTACCAAAAAGAAGGCCCTGTGGTTTAACCTAATTAAGGCAAACAAAGAACGGATGGAATTTACCCTATATTCCGGCAAAAAATAGGGCCGGAGCAGTATCCGGATATATGGGACTAATCACTGGACCGCCGCGCCTATAGCGATTTCCGGTATTTTTTACTATACTCAATGGAATATGGACGCGGTCAAGCCCCTGATTGTACAAAGCGACCGTACCCTGCTTCTGGACGTACATGCCCCGGAGGCAGAGGATGCCCGGGCTGCAATTTTACCCTTTGCCGAGCTGGAAAAGTCCCCCGAGCACATCCACACCTACCGTATTACCCCCCTTTCGCTGTGGAACGCCGCCGGCGCCGGCATAAGCCCCCGGGACGTGGAGCGGATCCTTAACCGGTACAGCCGCTACGAGGTGCCCCAAAGCATCAGCGGGGCCTTTTCCGAAACCATGGCCCGGTATGGCCGGATCCGGCTTCGGGAGGGGCCGGGGACGGAGGAGCTTCTCTTAACCGCCGGCAGCAAAGAAATAGAAAATGAAATTACCGCGGCGGGGGTTCTGGCGGGGCATCTTACCAAGGTTGAAGGGGGCTTTAGCCTTAAACTAACCAGCCGGGGTACGGTTAAGCAGGAACTTATTAAACTGGGCTGGCCCGTACAGGACGAGGCTCCTCTGCGGGAAGGGCAGCCCCTGGAAATTGCCCTTCGGCCCTTTGTGCTGCGGGATTACCAGATCGAGGCGGCCCGTTCCTTCGTTGGCAAGGGGGGGCCGGGAACGGGCTTTGGGGTAGTGGTCCTGCCCTGCGGTTCGGGAAAAACCATTGTGGGCATGGCGGTGATGGCCCTGCTTAAGACCAATACCCTTATTCTCTCCGCCAATGTGGCGGCGGTGCATCAGTGGATTGAAGAATTGCTGGATAAGACCACCTTAAGCCGGGAACAGATTGCCGAGTATACCGGCGATTCCAAATCGGTCTTACCGGTAACTATCGCCACCTACCAGATCCTTACCTGGCGGCCCAACCGGGACGGCAATTTTCCCCATTTTTCCCTGTTCCGGGGCTACCCCTGGGGGCTTATTATCTACGACGAGGTTCATCTTTTGCCCGCTCCGGTTTTCCGGGTTACCGCGGAGCTTCAGGCTGTAAGGCGTCTGGGACTTACCGCCACCCTGGTCCGGGAGGACGGAGCGGAAGATGCGGTCTTTAGCCTGGTGGGTCCCAAGCGCTACGATGTGCCCTGGAAGGAGCTGGAACGCAAGGGCTGGATAGCCGAGGCCCGCTGCATTGAGGTCCGGCTGGATCTGCCCGATTCCAATAAAATTCCCTACGCGGTGGCGGGAAAACGGGAAAAGTACCGTATTGCCGCGGAAAATCCCCGGAAGGAAGATGCGGCGATGGAGCTAATCGCCAACCACGGGGAGGATCATATCCTGGTAATTGGCCAGTATATTTCCCAGCTTGAAGCCATAGCCCGGCGGCTCCAGGTTCCCCTGGTAACGGGAAAAACCTCCAATACGGAACGGGAGCGGATATACCGGGATTTTAAGGAAGGAAAGCTGCGGGTAATCGTGGTTTCCAAGGTGGCGAACTTTGCCCTGGATCTGCCCGCCGCTTCCATGGCGGTGCAAATATCCGGTTCCTTCGGCTCCCGCCAGGAAGAGGCCCAAAGGCTGGGGCGGATCCTCCGGCCTAAGAAAAACAAAAATTCCTATTTCTATACAATCGTTTCCCGGTCCACGGTGGAAGAAGACTTTGCCGCTAACCGGCAAAAATTCCTTGCTGAACAGGGGTATCACTATTCGATCCAGCATTGGACGGCGTCCCCGCTTTCCGGAACCGCGGAGACCCCCCTTCCGGCGGAAGAAAGGATGGCCCTTCGGTGAAACCCCCCGGGATATTTCGCCCCGTTCCGTTCTGGCAGGCGGCCCTTATGACCCTGCCGGATAATACCTTTTTTGAACTTATGCGGAGTGTCCTGGGGACAATAAAAACCCCCTTTAACAAACAAACCCTGTTGGAGGAACTTTCCCGTTTTGTGGCCAACCCCGAAATTCAGGAAACCATGGCGGCCTACATCGACGGCAGCGACCGCCGGATTATTGCCGCGGTGGCCCTTTTGGGGGAGCCGGAACCCGGCGAGTTGGAAAGTATTTTTACCGGGGAATTTTCATATACGGAACTTCAAGGGATGCTCCTTAACCTGGAGGAGCGGCTTATCCTGTACCGGTTCCGGGATCAGGGGAAACTTCATCTGGCCCTTAATCCCCGGCTGGAACAGATCCTGGCCCCGGCGGCCGCGGACACACCGGTACTTTTTCCCTCGGTACCTATGGAGGAAGCGGCCCCGCCGGATACCATGAACGACAGGACCCTGGCCGCCCTGTGCGGGTTTTTAACCGGCAAAGAAGTTCTTAGGGCCGAAGAGTCCGAAGGTCCCCTGCTGCGGCGAAAGGTCCTGGAGGAGGGGAACCGGCTTTTTCCGGGGCTTGACCTTGAAAAAATTGCCGGCGGATGCATAACCCTGGGGCTTTTTAAACCCCGGAAGGAATCGCTGGAATGGGAGGAGCCGCAGCTTGAAGCCTTTAAGGCCATTCCTTCCCGGCTAAGGTTTGAGTACCTTGCCGCCGGAATCGCCCTTTTCCTCCGCCGGGGCCTGGCCTTTCCCGGCCGGGGGATCCTTAAAAACACCGCCCGGCTGATCCATGCCCTGGTAAGCCGCACGGAAGGATCGGCGGGACTTTTCCCGGAAACAACCATGATCAAATTTGTGGAGATCCTCCGCCGGGAAGAGGAACAAAGCTGGGGTTTTGCCGGGGAACTTCCCGCCTCGTCCCTGCTGCTGCAGGCGCTGGTTATGGCGGGACTGTTTATTCCCGTTAAACGGGGGGATACGTCCCTGTACTTTCCCGTCCGGTATGCCGAACACACCCCGGCGGATCCCCGTATCGTGATGGATTCGGGGTTTTCGTTTATTCTCTACCCCGAAATAAGCTTTGCCGACGCCGTCGATCTGGCGGCTTTCTCAGACCTGGAAGAACGGGGAACCACGGTCCGGTTTGTCCTTTCCCGGGAATCGGTGGTCCGGGGTTTTGACCGGGGTTATACGGCGGAACGGATCTGGGGTTTGCTAAAACGGCTTTCCGGGGACAGGGCGGAGGATGCCCTTAAATGGAACCTGGATGACTGGGAAAAACGGTACCGGGAAGTTTCCCTGGTCCGGGGCCTGGTCCTTATCCTGGAGGGGGATCGGAGCTATCTTGCCCAAACCGGGCCCATTGCCGCTATGATTACGCGGACCCTGGCGCCGGGGGTGTACCTTCTTTCCGCGGATGAAGAAGAAGCCGCCGCCGCCCTCCGGGGCGCCGGGGTGGACATTGTGGCCCGCCCCAGGGGGGGGAGTGCCCTTGTTTCCGGGGCCTTTCCTCCCCTGGGCTCACCGGAAATCCCGGCGGGGCTGGAGGTTCCCCCAAACCGGGAGGGGGCGGCGGATCAAGACGCCCCGGACAAGGCGGAACAGATCAAGGCAAAATTCCGGGATATTTTGCGGGGAATGAAGATGAGCCGGGAGGAACAGGAAGAAATGGAGGGGCGCATAGAACGGCGGGTGGTGGTAAGCGAAAAACAATTGCTGGACACCTCCCTGCGGTATGAAAAGTTAGAGGCCCGTTCCCTGGACTATGTGGGCAAAACCGGCATCGCCCGGGGGGCCATTGCTTCCGGGTCGATCCTGGAACTAACCTGGACCATCCCCGGCAGCGGGGAACAAAAAGTCCTGGGTGTTCCGGAAAGTCTGGAAAAAAAAGGCGGGGAAATGATCCTTGTTATGAGGCCCAGGGAAGGGGGGGAACCCCTTCGGATCCCCCTGGGAAAGATCAGCCTTTTGCGCCGGATAAAGCAGTCGATTTTTGGGGAATAGGACAGTGTACCGAAGGCTTGCGGCTCCTCCGTTTATTTTCTAAAATCTAGCCACAGGGTGAATACGAAGGCTTTTCCGGAACTTTAGTTTTTGGGAAAACACCTTTAGGGGTGTACCGTATGAACCATTGTACCATAAGGAGCTGTTATGCCATTGCTGCCTTTTTCCGTTCAGCAGGATGAAGCCAATCAGGATAAATTGGCGGTGCTTATCGACGCCGACAATACCCAGGCCGTTATTATCGAGGGGCTCCTGGCCGAGGTGGCCAAATACGGAGTGGCCAGCGTTAAGCGAATCTACGGCGACTGGACCAACAATAACCTTCGGTCATGGAAGGACAAGCTGCTGGATTATGCCATCCATCCCATACAGCAATTTTCCTATACCACAGGAAAGAATGCCACCGATTCGGCCTTGATCATAGACGCCATGGATCTTCTCTACAGCGAAAAACTCGACGGTTTTTGCATCGTATCCAGCGATTCGGACTTTACCCGCCTGGCCTCCCGAATTCGGGAAAGCGGCCGCAAGGTCTATGGCTTTGGGGAAAAAAAGACCCCCCGGGCCTTTGTCTCGGTCTGTGACAAATTTATTTATACGGAGATCCTTAGGGACCGGGAGGATGACGAGGATGATGCAAAACCGGCGGTAAAAACCCGCAGGGACTTTAAGGGAGACCGGCGGCTGCTTAAACTGCTGCGGGATACGGTGGAGGATCAAGCCGACGATTCCGGCTGGGCCTACCTGGGAGGGGTGGGGAAAAAAATCACCCTCCGGTCCAGCGAATTTGATCCCCGGAACTACGGGTTCCGCAAACTGGCGGATCTGTTCCGGGCCCTGCCCCAGTTCGAAATAGAGGAAAGGCCCCAGGAAAACGGTACGGGCCGGCAAATTTATATCCGGTGGAAGCGAAAAAGCCGGCCCCTGGAAGGGCCCTAACAGCTTGATTGGCTAAAAAGCATTTTTAAGAATTTTACCACAAAGGCGAAGTCGAACCGAAGGTTCGTTGGTGGTTTATATTCTTTTTCCCGTCTTTTTTCGCTTACCAGGTAATTTAGTGTAATCAACCTACTAGCAGCCTGCTGCACTTGTGGATTTTTTGTGCTTCATGCTGCAAAAAATTCCCCCGTGCAGGGGCCGCCTAAGGAATATCCCCACGGGCCGGTCCATTGCCGGTGAAGATTCGCGTCCTGCGCCGGGACTGCGCAAGGCCTTATTTTAAAATGTAACTTTAGGCCGGAAGGCCCATGCTAAAATCTACCGCAGGGCTTGCCCTGCGGAGGCTTATTGAAACTAAGCGCCGAACGGGGTAGGATGACCCATGTGCTGGTATTGCGGAGAGCCGGTCACCGGGGACGGGCCCATGGGCCGCTCCGCCCGTTGTTCCTGCGGAAAGGATCTTCGTTGCTGCCGCAGCTGCCGGTTTTATCTTCCCGGCGCCCGGGGGGACTGTTCCGAACCCGGATCGGACTTGGTGTCCGACAAGGAACGGGGAAATTTTTGTGACTGGTTTTCGCTTAATCCCCGGTTTCGTTCCCCCACCCCGGGGGAACAGGGGGCCCGTAATGCCAGGGCCCATGCGGCGGCGGACTTTAACAAGCTTTTTACATAACCATGGGCGGCATAAAGGGCTTGGTGCTAAGGGGTTCCCGGAATGTTTTTACCGTCCGGGGAGAAACCGGGGGATCGGCCCATGGGGAGATGGAATGCAGGATCAAGGGGAAGATCCTTAAGGAAATGGAGGGGTACTACAATCCCCTGGCGCCGGGGGACCGGGTTAGGGTAGAGGTGGATCCCCTCCATTCCCAAAGGGGCCTTATCTTGGGGGTGGAAGAACGCCGGAACCTTCTGACACGGTTTAACCAGAAGGGGCAAAAATCCCAGATCCTGGGGGCAAATCTGGACCTGGTGCTTTGTATGACCAGCCCCCTGGCCCCTCCCTTTAGGCCCCGGTTTCTGGACCGCCTTCTGGTTCAGGCCGAAATTGCCGGAATTAAACCGGTAATTATCTGTAATAAATACGATCTGTACACCGAAAAAAATCCCGACACGGAGGAGCGGCTCGAAGATTTTTGCCGCATAGGCTACCAGGTCCTTAGAATTTCCGTCACAACCGGGTTTGGCATGGATCAACTGCGGTCCCTAACGGCCGCAAAGGCGTCGGTTCTGCTGGGACAGTCCGGGGTGGGAAAATCGAGCCTTATTAATGCCCTGGTTCCGCAGCGTAACGAAAAAACCGGCGCCCTAAGCGAAAAATATAACCGGGGAAACCATACCACCACCCTTTCACGGCTTATACAGATCCCCCCGTCTTCCGCTTCTTCGGCCTCCGGATGGATCATCGACACCCCGGGAATTCGCCGGATGGTTCCCGATGGGATCAAGCCCGGGGAACTGATCTTATATATGAAGGAATTTGCCGGTCTTGCCGGCCTTTGTACCTACGGCCTTTCCTGTTCCCACCGCCGCGAGCCGGGCTGTAAAATTATGGAAGCGGTGGCGGCGGGAAAAATTCACGAAGGGCGGTACGATAGTTTTTTAAGGATCACCGATGAACTTGCCGGACTGTGAAAAAACCCTGGCCCTGCTGGAATTTTACTCCATCCGGGAAGCCGCCGCTTCCTGCTCCCTAAGCCCCGGCGCCGCCCGGATAATCCGGGAAGAAATTCCCCTCTTTGACAAAGGGGCGGTAAAAAACCGGAAGGACCTGGTTCTTTCGTTCTGCAATCTTCTGGAAAACCCAACCGAAGGGAAACTCCAGGAACTGCCCGATGTGGAGGATCTGTTCCTTCCCCTGGGAGTAGAGGGATCCGTCCTGGGGCCGCAGGAAATTCTGGCCCTGGGGCTCTTTATTGAACGGGGGGAGGAACTGCGGCGCTTTGTTCTGGAGGGCCGGGGGGCGGGGGAGAAGCTTCGGGACATGGCAGGGGCCGGGCCGGACTGCTCCTTTCTGGCCCGGGAAATATTCCGCATCCTGGACCGGGATGGCCGGGTACGGGATCTGCCGGCCCTCAAGCAGATTCGTTCCCGCATCCAGGGCCTAACCAGGGAACTGGAGCAAATCGCCTCCCGGTACGGCGCCGGAGAAAACACCCGGCAGATGCTTCAATCGCCCCTGCCTTCCCAGCGGGACGGAAGGATCGTTCTGGCGGTCAAGGCCAATTTTAGGGGACGGATCCGGGGCATAATCCACGAGGTGTCTTCCACGGGGCAGACGATCTTTGTGGAGCCCGAAGAGGCGGTGGAATTAAACAACCGGATCCTGGTCGAAGAGGCCAACCTTGAAGCGGAACTTCGGCGGATTCTGCGGGAACTAACGGGCCGCATCGCCCAAAACCGGGGGGACCTGGAGAACTTTCACCGGCTTATGGTGGACCTGGAAAGCCTTCGGGCCCGGGCCCAGTATTCCCGGGAAACCGGGGGCTGCTTTGCCCTGGACACGGGCTCCCTGGCCTTAAGACAGGCCCGGCATCCCCTTTTGGGAAAGGGGGCCATCCCCATTGATCTGGTCATGGATCCCCGGACCACCATGGTGATTATCACCGGCCCTAACACCGGGGGAAAAACCGCGGCGTTAAAAACCCTGGGACTCCTGGCCTTAATGAACCAGGCGGGCCTGGCCGTCCCCGCGGCGGCCGCGGAGCTCCCCGTTTTTGACGGGATCTACGCCGACATCGGGGACGAACAGTCCCTAAGCCAGTCCCTTTCTACCTTCTCTGCCCACATGACCAACATTGGGGGGATCATCAAAAACGCCACGGACCGCTCCCTGGTTTTGCTGGACGAGCTTGGAGCGGGGACCGATCCGGAAGAAGGGAGCGCCATTGCCATGGCTGTCCTGGATCATTTTACCAGCAAGAAAACCACCGTGATCCTTACAACCCACCACGGGATGCTTAAAAACTACGGCTACAGCCGGGAGGGGGTAGAGAACGCCTCGGTGGAATTTGACCGCCGGACCCTTTCTCCCACCTACCGGATCATCATGGGCATCCCCGGAGAAAGCAGGGCGGTGGACATTGCCGCCCGGAACGGACTGCCCCCGGCCCTGGTGGATTCCGCCAGGGCCTACCTGGAGGGGGAGCGATCCGATGTGTCCGCCCTGATTGCGGGGCTTAAGGAAAAACACCGGGAACTTGACGAAGCCGCCCGGTCTGTCCACGAAAAAGAAAGCCGGATCCGGGAAGACCGGCGGCGGACGGATTTAAAGGAACTTACCCTCCGGCAGAGGGAATACCTTTTGAAGAAAGAGGGAGCCCGGGAATTCCGGCGCTTCCTCCTGGAAAGCCGGAAGACCCTGGAAAACCTGGTTAGGGAAATTAGGGAAGGGGAGCTTACCAGGGACAAGACCCTGCGGGTAAAGAAATTTATTAAGGAATTAGAGGCCGGTTCCTCCGCCCTTACCGAAGCCCTGGAAGCGGAAGAAAAAATCCTTGCGGCCCCGGGGGCGGAACAGGATAATCCCCCCGCGGAGGGTCCTCCCTTTTCCGGTTCCGGGGGAAGGGGCCCTTCCCCGGAAATGCCCCGCTCCGGGACCATAGGCCCCGGAGCGGAGGTGCTGGCGGGTCCTTCCCAAGGGCGGGGCCGGGTGATCCGCCGGGACCGGAAAGCCAGGACCGGTTCTTCCGGGCAGGGCGGATCCGGCCGGGATGCGCCGGCCTGGGTGGTGGAGATCGGTTCGGTAAGGATGAGCTTCTTGGAGGAAGAGCTGGTTCCGGTACGGCCTTCGGCGGCCCCCGGTTCTACCGGGAAAACCGCGGGCTGGTCGGCGGAGCTTGATCCCGATGAAAGCCGGGGGCCAAAACTGGAGTTAAATGTGCTGGGCATGAGGCTTGACGAGGCCCTGGGGGCCCTGCGCCGCCAGATAGATGGGGCGATCCTGGGGGGACTGCGGGAATTTTCCGTGGTCCACGGCAAGGGAGACGGGATACTGCAACGGGGGGTGCAGAATTACCTAAAAAACGATCCGGCGGTGGAGGATTATTATTTTTCCCGGCCGGAGTTCGGAGGTTTTGGCAGAACCGAGGTGGTCCTAAAGGGCTAGCAGTGTGTTGCGCTTCGCTCGTAAATTGTATAAAAATTCACGAAAGTGAATTTTTATACCCTGCAAACTGCCAAAGGAGCCCGATAATCGGGATTTTTTGCATGGATATGCAAAAAATCCACGAAGTGCACAGGCTCCTGGGGGAGAGATGTTCCAAAATCGAAGGTTTAAAGCAGTTTCCGTTCCCTATTAATAAATAGAAGTTCTGTACTATACTATTCCTATATGACAGTCGTAACACAACAAAACGCCGCAAACCGGCTGGGAACAGAGCCGGTGGGCCGGCTTTTGCTTAAATTTTCCGTCCCCGCCATCACCGGCATGCTCGTTAACGCCCTGTACAATCTGGTAGACCGGATATGGGTCGGCCATGGGGTGAACGATACCGCCCTGGGGGGGCTTTCCCTGGTACTTCCCCTAATGACTGTCAGCATGGCCTTTGCCATGCTCTTTGGCATCGGCTCCGCCAACCTGATCTCCATGCGTTTGGGCCAGGGCCGCAGGGCGGATGCGGAACAGGCCCTAAACCATTGCTTTTTTCTTTTAACCGGGGCGGGGCTTCTTCTTATGATTCTGGAGCTTATCTGGCTGGACCCAATCCTTTTGCGCATGGGGGCGGAAGAAGGAAGCGCCGCCTTGGACTATGCCCGCAGCTATTACCGGATCATCCTCTACGGTCAGGTTTTTCTTATGGTGGGCTTCGGCTTTTCCCACTGTACCCGGGCCCAGGGTTTTCCCGCGGTTACCATGCTTAGCATGCTTATCGGAGCGGGGCTGAACATGATCCTGGATCCGGTTTTTATTTTCTGTTTTGACCTGGGGGTAGAGGGGGCCGCCTGGGCCACCATTATCTCCCAATTTGTCTCGATGGTATGGATCCTTTCTTTTAGTCTTGGCAAGCGGGCGGTGATACGGTTAAACCTTTTCCGCGGGGGTTTTAAGCCCTCCGCACGGATTATCCTGGATATTATGGCCTTTGGGTCTTCCCAGTTTCTTTTGCAGTCCGCCATGTCCGCGGTGCAGCTTCTTGTTAATATCAGCCTGGGCTGGTACGGTGCCGGCGCCTTGGGAGAAAGGGGGGGGGACATTGCCCTAACGGGACTTAACATAAACATGTCCATCGCCATGCTGATCCTGATGCCGGTCTTTGGGATCAACCAGGGGGCCCAGCCCATACTGGGCTTTAACTACGGGGCAAAACACTATGAACGGGTACGGAAGGCTTTTCTGCTGGCCATCACGGGGGCCACGGCGATCTGTCTTGGGGGCTTTATCGCGGCGGAACTTTTTCCCCGGTTCCTGGTGGGTCTTTTTGTCTCTAAAGAAGGGAATGCCACCCTTCTTAACTTTGCCTCTGCGGCCATGCGGATAATTATGATTGCCCTGCCGCTAAACGGCTTTACCATAGTGGCCACCAATTTTTTTGTGGTAACCGGAAGGCCCAAAACATCGATCTTCCTTTCCCTGCTGCGGCAGTGTATTGTCTTTATCCCCTGCCTTTTTATCTTTGGACGAATCTGGGGCCTTTGGGGGGTGGTGGCCACCACCCCCGTGGCGGACACGGCGGCCTTTGTCTGTACCGGAATACTGATCCTCGCCGAGCTAAAAAAACTAAAGGCCGATCATGGACGCAGCCTTGGGGATACCCATGACCGCAGTCCGGGGGCGGATTACGGCGAGGAACAAACCAACAATGAACAAACAGGACACAACGGCGGCGACATGGGGTATACTTAACATATGCGCCGGGTACTTTTCTTTGCGTGGGTCCTTTTTGCGGGACTTCCCCTGGGGAGCTTTGCCGACAGCTACGACGAGGTAGAAGGTTCGGGACTTTTTGTTGACAGCGAGCCGCCGGGGGCCAAGGTTTTTATTAACGGAATAGAACGGGGGACCACCCCCTTGCTTATCCAGTCCATACAGACCGGGGAGTATACCATCCGGGTTAGTAAAGAGGGCTATGTGGATCGCCGCTTTAAGGTGCTAATCCGCCGGCAAAGCCGCGTTGAAGTTTCGGTAACCTTGGAAGAAACCCGCGGGCAGGTGCTGGTGGAAATACGGCGGGATCCTGACGCTGCCTCCTCCCTGCCCCTGTTTCCCCGGATCCTGGTGGACGGCGCCCCCGTGAACAGCCCTTCCCCCCCGGGAACCGGCGAGGGCCTTAGCGTTCCCGCGGGATGGCGGGTCATAGCGGTAGAGGCCTTTGGCTGGGAGCGGATCAGCAAAAGCATCTATGTGCAGGAGGGGTCCGTTCAAAGGCTTGAATTTGTCCTTAGGCCCGCCCCATTCGTCCTGTCCAATCCCACCCTAAAAAAAAGCCGGATTAATCCAAAAAATCCCGGCAAACTAGGGATGGCGGAACTGCACTTTGGCGTTACCGGCCCCGGCGGGGGGACCCTGGAAGTACTGGATTCCGGCGGCGGGGTAATCCATACCCAGATCCTGGGCCCCTTTAGTACCTGGCAGCAGATGATCCTGTGGAATGGCCGGGACCTCTCCTCTGTCCCGGTTCCCGATGGGGACTACACAATCCGGCTGAGCCTATGGGGCGAGGGACAGGAGGACCGGCAGACCGCGGAACTTCCGCTGCGGATAGATTCTTTCTTAGAGATGCGGACCCTGACCATAAGTTCCGGATCCCCGGGCCTGCTCTTGGCCGCTTCTCCGGAGGTATTGCCGGCCCTTTCTTTCCAGATCGACGGGAATATTCTGGGGGGAAAACCCCTAAGCCGGGAAGCCTGGAAGGGCCTTCCCTTTGCGGCGGGCCTTCGGATTTCCTTTACCGGGACCTTGGAGGCGGCCCTGGTCTTTAATCTGGATTCGGAATTTTCCGGGGCCGTTGAAGGGGGAGCGGGGGCTTCGATTAAATGGATTTTTAAACCTCCCCTGCGGCAGGGTCCTTCTTTTTTTGAACGTACCGGCGCCGCGGCGGAGTTGTCCTATGGCTGGGCCCAATCGGGGCCCTATACGCCCTTTGGCATGGGAACCGGCGCCGCCCTCCGGCTTCCCCTTTCGTACCGGTTTCTGGACACCCCGGCCCTTGATCTATTTCTGGGTCCCCGGATCCTTTGGATCGCCGAACGGGGGTATCCCCGGGACTTTGCCCCCTGGATAGGGGCGGAGGGGGGACTGTACCTGGTGCGGGGAAGTTTTTCCGGAGGCCTTTCCCTTCGCTGGGACTATGCCCTTCCGGGGACGGAAGATCCGGGGCCGGGGCCCCTGGTGTCGGCCCTGGAATTTAAATTTGCCCCCTCTAACCAGGTCCTTTCCGTGCTGGGGGGATTCTGGCTTTGGAACGGAGAACTGGGGGCCTTCTTTGGGGCGGGGATAGGGTATATATACTAGGAGCTTGCCGCACTTCGGGGATTTTTTGCATATCCATGCAAAAAATCCCGATTATCGGGCTCCTTTGGCAGTTTGCAAGGTATAAAAATTCACGGAAGTGAATTTATATACAATTTATGTGCGAAGCGTAACAAACTGCTGGCGGCCTGTTGTATGATTATCGGGCTGCTGCGGACCTATGGTCCGATGGGGTTTGCAGGGTAAAAAATCCCCGATCAGGCGATTTTCTATGTACGTGGTATGTCCCCTTTGATCCGCAAAGCCATAGGGGCAGCTCTGTGTTTAAAAAAGGTGGTGTGCTTTGAATGTGTTTGATATTATCGGCCCGGTGATGATTGGCCCCTCCAGCTCCCATACCGCCGGGGCGGTCCGCATGGCCCGGGCGGCCCGGCAGATCCTGGGGGAAGAGCCCCGCCGGGCCGACATAGCCCTGGCCGGTTCCTATGCCCAAACCTGCCGGGGCCACGGTACGGACAGGGCTCTGGTGGCGGGGCTCCTGGGAATGGAAAGCGACGATGAAAGGATCAGGGACAGTTTTGAGCTTGCCCGGGAAAGGGGCCTGGAATATAGCTTTAAAGAGGTAAAACTTCCCCGGGCCCATCCTAACACGGCGTCCCTCCATCTGTTTGGCGGCCCCCTGGAAGATGCCGGGGAGCCTTCGCCACAGGCCGCAGTTAAGGAATGTGCCGTCCAGGGAGTTTCCGTGGGAGGGGGCAATATCCTTATCACCAATGTGAACGGTATGGAAACATCCTTTTCCGGGGCCAGCGATACATTGATCATCGCCCACCGGGACATGCCGGGGATGATAGCCGAGGCGGCATCGCTTATGGCCCGGTACGGAATCAATATCGGAAATTTTAAACTAAACCGGCCCCACCGGGGATTCCAGGCGGTGATGATCCTGGAGATTGACGGAACCATGGACCGGGAGGTGGTGGATAAGCTTCGGGCCCTGCCCCACATTGACAGCGTGGTGTACCTTCAGGGCCCGCCTTCCGGAAGGGCCGGTCCGGTCCTTCCCCCTTCAGGGGAGGCCCCGTTGTTCGAGTACCATTCCTTTGAAGAAATAGCCGGGGCCGCGGCGGCCCGGAAAAAAAACATTTCCGATCTGGTCCTGGCGGATCAGCGGATCCAGCTTGGGCGGGGCGAAGAGGACCTTTTTGAAGAAATGAGGGAACGGCTTTTGGTGATGAAGGATTCCGCCGCAAAAGGCGCCGGGGAGCATGTCCGATCCCCCAGTGGTTTAAGTGGAGGCCTTTCGTTCCTGATGCAAAAACGGCTTCGGACAGAAACCCTGTCGGGGCCCTTCTGCACCGCCGCCCTGGCCAGGGCCCTGGCAGTTTCGGAGTACAACGCATCCATGGGAAAGATCGTGGCCGCTCCCACCGCCGGGGCCTGCGGGATCCTTTCCGCCGCGGTACTTTCCATGGTAGAGGAAAAGGGGGTCTGCGAAAAACCGGCGGTGATGTCCCTCTTTACCGCCGGCGCCCTGGGCATGGTTATTGCCAACGAAGCCTGCATAGCCGGTGCGGAAGGGGGTTGCCAGGCCGAATGTGGCAGCGCCGCTGCCATGGCCGCGGCGGCCTTGACGGAACTTGCCGGAGGCAGCCCCTCCATGGCGGTCCATGCCGCCGCCATGGCCCTAAAAAACCAACTGGGACTGGTCTGCGATCCCGTGGCGGCCCTGGTGGAGGTCCCCTGCGTTAAACGCAATGCCGGAGGACTTATGTGCGCCATAGGGGCCGCCGAAATGGCCCTGGCGGGAATCGAAAGCGTAATCCCCCTGGATGAGGTAATTTCCGCCATGGACGAAATTGGCAAAGCCCTGCCCCCTTCACTGCGGGAAACAGCCCAGGGAGGACTTGCCGCGACCCCCACGGCCCTGGGGCTGCGGCGGCGGATCTTCGGCTGATAAAGCCACCGGCCTTAATTGCCGCACACCACCCGGAATCCCAGGTAGACGACCCCGTTGCAGAGGCTTAAGAGGGATTTTGTACAAAAATCTGGTATTAAACCAGACGGTATAATAAACTTCCTATCGAACGAGCCTCCGTTCGAACAAAGGCAAAGCTTAAGATACCGCAGAGCTTGCTCCGCGGAGGCTCATTCTATCAGGCTGCACTAGGAATTTCAGGATGCCACTCCAAATATGTTACGTCGTATCTGCGGTCGGCACCCCGGGCGGCCAATTCGAACACGACGGTGAAAAACCGTGGGACGAACAAAATGGGAGGAAGCTGTCGGCGGCGTTACTGACGCAGTCGCTCACCCATGTAATGAACTTAAGCGGGAAGCTGCGGCGGTGGTATGAAAGGTTGTGCGGGGGAAGAAGGCGGGGCTGGTGCGGACGGGACTGAGGAGGGGGTATTTGGGGAAATCTATCAGGTGCTGAAGAAGGGTGAATATTACTATGGACAGGATCCGCGTAATCACGGGATGAAGATGCGCTGGTTGTTGAACGGGAGGAGGACCGGCGGTCATAGACGGCCTGTAAGGCCCAAGCGGGCGCTGCCATCGTGAAGACAATACGCTCCCAGCGGCTTCGAAACCCTTGCATGACCATGCGTCCGTTTCTTTACGTCCAGGGCATTAAGGGCTTACATAGGGGCTTACGGCAAGGGGAGTTCATTGCGTCAACGGCAAAATTTTTATAGACTAGGGTTGTGTTAAAATCTTATATTTCTTTGGATGTCCGTGTTTTGCTCCCCTCGCCGGTTAAGGCCTTTTGTTCCTGCCTTGTTTCACAGTCCTGCCGTCTCTGCCGGGAGAGAAAGGGCATTCCAGTCCCCAATCCCCTGGGGGTGGAGGGGGCCTGCCTTTTGACCAGGAATCTGGGGGGGACGGTACTGCCGGAGGTGCCCTTTGAACGGAACCTGAACATGCACTTTTCTTCCAAGGATCCTGGCCCCCTGGCGGAGCCGGAACCGTTTCTGTCGGGTCTTTCCCTTAAGCTGGGGATTAAGGGGTGCCTGGATATTACGTTCCACCGTAGAAAAAAAACCATTCGGATTGGCGAAATACGGCTGGAAGAAGATTTAGGGCGGCTTACCCGTTCAGCCCGGGAAGGGGCCGCCGGCGCCCGGATGGATTATTCCACCGCAGGCATGCCTTCACTGCGGATTATCACCGAAAGTGACTTTGAAATCGGTGAAGAAACGGAGGTGTTCCTTACTACCCTGCGGCGGCGGATACAGTACTTGGAACTGGGCAACCCCGAAAGCAATATGCGCTGTAATGCCTATGTAGCCCTGGCTCCGTATCCGGAAAAACCATCGGTCTTTGTCAAGTTACGGAACCTTAACTCCCTTAATTTTGTCTGGAAGGCCGTTAACGCCGAACTGTACCGTCAGGAAAGGCTCTATACCACGGGGATTGTACCGGTAAGTGAAAGCAGACTATGGAACGAGGCAAAAAATATTACCGAATCCTACCATGTGAACCGCAAGGCCTGGTTCAGCTACGAGGAGGTCCGGGAACTTGCCCCCTTTAAAGCGGCGCCGCCCTTCGGAATGGAAACGGAACTTCCGGAAGAAAGACAGGCCCGGCTTGTTTCGCGGTACGGCCTTAGCTATTACCAGGGGGAGTTTATCTGCGATGAAAAATCCCGGGCGGATTACTTTGAAAAAACCATCGCCCTGGGGGCGGATCCCCGGGAGGCGGCCCGGTGGATGTCTTCCTGGCTTTTTAAAGAAACCCGCAGATTGGGCCTTGCCATGGCCGATTCTCCCCTAAGCTGCGAGCGCTTTGCAGCGGTTCTTGCCATGCTGGAGAAAAGACGGATCCACGGAATTATTGCCCGGCGTATTATTACCGCGGTGCTGGAAGAAAACAGGGACCCGGAAGAACTAGCCAGGGAACGGAACTGGGAACAGATAACCGATCCGGATCTGATTAGGAATTTGGTTCAACGGATAATTCAATCAAAGCCCCAGGAGGTCCGGCGGATCCGGGATGGGGATGCCCGGCCAATCCGGTACCTCACGGGGCTTATTGTGAAAGAAACCGGGGGCAGGGCTGAACCGTCTTTGGTAAAGGCCATACTCAAGGAAGAGCTAAAGGTGTCGCTGGTGTATATTCTTTCCCTGGGTGGGGCCATCTCTGGCCGGATAGGAGAGGACGGCGCGGTGGAATGCGGAGACGGCGAGGTCCTTAAGGAACTGCTTGCCCGGGGAGGGGCCGCGGAAGAAAGCCCCGCCACAGAAAAAATCCCCAAGGTTCGGATTGAATCGGTACCCCTGGGGCGGATGCTTTCCGAAGAGATTGTCCCCTCCGACTGGGCAGCGCTAATTGAAGCGGTGGCGGAAAAACTTAACTCCGGCACCGCCAATGCCATTGTAATTACCCATGGTACCGATACCCTTTCGTATACTGCTCCCATACTTTACTGGCTCTTTGCCGGTGCGGCGGCCCCCATAGTGCTGGCCTCTTCGTCCACTCCGCCGGGAATTTCTACCGAGGCGGAACGGACTATTCGCAGGGCCATAAAACTGGGCTTGAGCAAAGAGAAGGGGGTGTTTGTGGTCCACGGGGGGAGGGTTCTTTCTCCCCTGAACTTAAAATTTGAACGCATCGGGGGGGATTGTTTTCGCAATTGGAATATGGCTTTTCCGGTTTTTGAAGGAACCTCCCTGTTGGACAGTCCCCTGGAGGCGGATCGCTATGTCTTGGCCCAGCTCCTGGAGGATGCGGTAAACTCCATGTGCGTAATCCGAATCTACCCCGGTCTTCGGTCCGATTACCTTATATCCCTTATGGACAACGGCGTAAAGAATTTTTTTCTGGAACTCTTCGATACGGGAACGGCGGGGTTTCGGGAAGGTCCCTATTCCCTTAAAAGGGCCTTCCACGCGGGTAAGCGGCGGGGGGTCCGGTTTTACTGCAGTTCCCAGCAGGAGGGGATTGTGGATTTTTCCGGCTATGTCACCTCCAGGGAACTGTGGAAAGAAGGGGCCGTTCCCATGGGAGCCTATACCACCGAGACCGCGGTGGCCCGGTTTCTGGCGGCCAGCATCATTGCCGACAGCGAGGAAGAACGGGCCCGGTTAATGGAAGTGGAAAAAGATTTTGGATTGGGGGAAATTGAAGGAACCTCGGTGTTTGACCTGGAAGAATCCCCCTCGGGGTCTTAATAGATCACGTTGATCTGTTCCGTGGGGGAACGGTGGCGGAGTTTAACCAGCAGGGTTTGTTCCGCCGCCGAATAGATCCAGCCGGAAGCATCGAACCGCTCGAACTGGGGATCCGAAGGGACGTTTATTCCGTTGATCTGGATATTTCTAAAGGGCCGTATGCCCCGGATTATTAAATAGTGGGTTTCACCGGGGAAAAAGCTTACCCCTATGCTGGTTCTTCCCGGGGCAGAATTGCCGCTGATCGACGTTGCCGCGGTCCAAGCCCACAGCCCCGGCTCCAGGACCTGGGCCCGGGCATAGCTGCTTCCCGCCCCGGCGATGCGGTATATGCGGGGGGACCCCAGGCCGGCGGCTCCGGGTTTGCCGGTAAATTTTCCCTGGGGGCCCAGGATCACCCGGGAAGGAACCGTGCCGGCGCTGTCCGCCAGGGACAGAATCGAAAGGATCAGGGTTCTTCCCAGGGCCGCCCTGGGGCCGTCGTATTTTACCAGGATGCTTCCCAGCCGCAGATTCAGTTCCGCATCGGCCTCTTCGGTTCCGGCGGCGGTAAAGAACACTAATGCCCCCTGGGGATCCCTTCGCAGGCCGCCGGTGATAACAAAAAGCGCCTGGTCCACAAATCGGTCATAGGGATTAAACCCTCCGGGATTGTACCGTTCCCAGTCCAGGCGGCCTTCCAGGAATCCCGCGGCCTGTTCCGTGGTCATTTCCTCCGGAGCAAAGGTCCGCAGCATTTCCGCCGCATCGTTCATCAAGCTTCCGTAGCCCCGGATCCCCAGATACTCGATGACGTGAAATTCCTTAAGAAATTCCGGGGATCCCTCGTTCAAAAACCGGGCAATCCGGGCGGAGCGTTCCCGTTCCGCCCCCCCCAGGATCCTTAGGGCCCCGTCGAGCCTTCCCACATAGGCTGAACCTTCGTAGGAAGCGGGGGGATCGTAGGAAGCAGAAACCGCCGCCGCCGCGGCTTTATAGGTTCCCCGTTTAAGGGCCTCGCTCATGTAGGCGATGATCATCTCCTCCCTGGTATTTCCCGGCAGGCTCCGAAGGTCCGAAGCCTCCCCGGGATTCCGGGACGCTGTCCGGTTCCATTCCGAATAGGATTGATCCAGCCATACGGTAAAGGTCCTTTCGTACTCTTCTTCGTTCAGCGCGGCGGGGATAATAAATTCCTGCAGGTTGGTCTGCCGCTCCGGTATGGCCCGGTAACTGATGACGGGATTTTGGGTTTCCAGCCGGAGGGCAAGCGTTCCGGTATTCCGGCTAAAGGTGTACCGGGAACCCCCGGAGTTAAGCAGGAACGGATCCCCTCCCCGGATCGTGCTGGTTGCCAGGGGCCTAAAGGGAAGCTCCAGAAAAGTATAGGGAGGATCCCCGGTACTTTCGTCAAAATCCCCGCCCCTCAAATCAAGTTTCACCGAATTAGGCCCCTCCGAGCCGGGCTCCCCGGAACCGGCTCTCCCCCCGGTCCCGGAAAAATCCGCCCGGATCACCAGCTCTATGGCCCCGCCGGTGTACTGGGTCATAAAGATCAAAGACGGCCCCTGGTCAAGCTGAAAGTAAACGGCGTTATCGGCGATGGTCATTATCTGCGGAGAGGGGGCTTTGGTTCCCCCGGGACCGGCCAGGACCGCATCCTTTCCCAGGCGGAATTCCAGCCCTCCAAAAAAGACACTGACATCCCCCTCCAGGATATGGCTGCTGGGGATTCCGGTCCGGTCCGGTCCGTAATGGCCCTGAACAACCATATTCCCCACCCGGTGGGTAAAATTGTTCCGTTTGGCAAACTGAAACTGAACCAGCAGTATAAAGATCAGGGTGTACAGGACCAGCAAAAACAAAAACCGGGGAACCACGGACTTTTTCATCCCCTCTACCATAGCCTACTTGCCTAACTTTAGACAACTTGTGAAAATACCGATTATTGATAAATGAAAACTAAAACATACAATGTGTGCAGGCTAGTTTTATGTATCGTAGCGGCGGCGGCCCTGGGTCTAAGCCTCGGTTCCTGCGGGTCCGGGCCGGCCCCGAACCCGGCAAAGGTTCCTGTCAATACCGCCGCCCTGCTTGAGCGTATACGGGTACTCTTGGGCCGGGGGAGCTATGAAGAAGCCCTGGCTCTTTTTGACAACATCGATCCCCGGGATGCGGAAAAGGACGAAATTAAGCTGCTTAAAGCTTCCGCCTATATTTCTGCGGGAAAGGGCGGGGAAGCCCGGCTTATTGCCGAGGGGATGCTGCAGGGGGATCCCAACCATGTCCCGGCGGTGTTGATCCTGGCGGCGGTGGAAGAAGCCGCCGGTAAGGTCCGGGAGGAAAAGGCACTGCTGGAACGGGCCTTAAAAATTGACCCCGCCAATGTTACCGCCCTGATTTCCATGGGAAACTTCCAGGTTCGGAACAGTTCCACCCGCCTTGCCGCGGACTACTATGACAGGGCCCTGGCGGAGGATCCCGCCAATGGCGAAGCCCTGGTGGGCAGAGCCTGGGTTTACCGGAACAACCGGGAGCCTAAAAAGGCCGAGGAACTTCTTAACAAGGCCGTGGTCCTCTACCCTAATTGGGCAAGGCCCATTCACGAGCGGGGACGGCTCTACAAGGCCGCGGGCTTTTCCAAGGAAGCTTTGACGGATCTGGATAAGGCTAAAGCCCTGGATCCCGGTAATTACTTTATAGCCTGCGACCGGGGAAACGCCCTGATAGACCTGGGCCGCAAGCCTGAGGCCCTGGAAGAATATGAGCGGGCCATAGCTATTAACTCCGGGTACTTTCTAGCCTATGTGTACAGTGCGGGGATTAAGGATGATCTTGGGGATTACAACGGAGCGGAACGGGATTATGAAAAACTGGTACAGCTTAATCCCGATTATTATTTTGCCTTTGAAGGCCTGGGAATGCATATGATGCGCCGGGGAGACTGGCTGGCCGCAAAGGATGCCTTTATAGAGGCCTACCGGCGGGCAGAACAGGATGAAAGCGCCTACGGACTTCTTGCCGCCATGAACTGGATGCGGGGGGGCAGAACCCAGGAACCCAAGGTGTTTTTGGAGGAGGTCCTGCGGAAGGCCCAAAGGGATTCCTTAGAATACTGGATGCTTAGACTGTACCACGACCTGGTGGGGGATGCGGATATGGCCCAGCGAATCGACCGGGAAAGAAACCCCGTCCTTAAGGCCCGAATGTTGTACTACCTGGCCAATTTCTACGATATTCGGGGCAATAAACGCCTGGCGGACCGGTATTTCCTCTTGATGCAAGAAATGAACATAAAGAGCATCCCCGAATGGCGTCTTAACGAATGGGCCGTGAAAGACCGGGGCTTGGCGTTAAACCAATGACAGATACCACAGTAAGGTTTCAGGGGGGCGGCAAAACCATTACCCTGCTTGGAACCGCCCATATTTCCCAGGGAAGTATCGATGAAGTTAAAGACTTTATAGAGAAAGAACGGCCCGACATGGTCTGCGTGGAACTGGATCAGGGCCGGTATGCCTCCATGAAGGACGATGCATGGGACAAGCTGGACATGGTCAAGGTCTTTAAAGAGGGCAAGGGCTTTCTTCTTATAGCCAACCTGATTTTGGCAGGCTTTCAGCGCCGGCTGGGAAACGAACTGGGGGTTAAACCCGGCGCAGAAATGAAAACCGCCATAGAAACTGCCGAGACCCTGGGCATAGCCTATGCACTTTGCGACCGGGAGGTTCAGATTACCCTCCGCCGGGCCTGGGCAAGATGCCGGTTCTGGGATAAGTCAAAACTTCTGGGCTCCCTCCTTTCCAGCGCCTTTACCCGGGAAAAATTCAGCAAAGAAGAAATTGAAAATTTAAAAAAACACAACGAGCTTGGCAGGATGATGAAGGATTTGGCCGATTACCTTCCGCCGGTAAAGGAAACCCTTATTGACGAACGGGACCGCTACCTGGGGGCAAAGATCTGGAACGCCGGAGGCAGCAGAGTTCTGGCGGTGGTAGGGGCGGGCCACATGGCGGGCATTAAGGCCCAGCTTGAAAAAATTGCCGCCGGAACGGCGGATCCCGGCGTAGATGCCCTGGATCAAATACCGCCCCGGAGCATTCCCTCGCGGATAATCCCATGGATTATCCCCCTCCTGATTACCCTATTGATAGGATTCAGCGTATATAAACTGGGGATCTCTTCGAGCCTTCCCGCGCTGGGCCGGTGGATAATCTGGAACGGAGGTCTGGCCGCCCTGGGAACACTCCTGGCTAAGGGCCATCCCCTTTCTATCTTGGTGTCCCTGGTGGGCGCTCCCATTGGTACGGTAAATCCCCTCGTGGGGGTGGGACTTTTTTCCGGCCTGACGGAAATTTGGCGCCGTAAACCCCGGGTAGAGGACTTCCAGGCGATCAATGATGATATTTCCAGCCTGCGGGGGATATACCGCAACCGTATTACCCGGGCGCTGCTGGTTTTTTTGCTTTCTTCCATTGGCGGAATGGCAGGCAATATTATCTCTATCCCCTCGATTGCCGGGGAACTCCTTAAGTAAGCCCGTTTATGCGGCCCGGGGAGTAAAAGGCAACTGGTAAAGCCCGCCGCTAAGTCCGGGGTTTGGCAGTGTTTACGCCTGATTTTAGCCCAAACCACCAGGGTAACGTTTGCCTAATAGCCTGTTTCTGTTTTGTAATGGAGGCGAGGATTTTATTCGAAAGTCTGGTTTAATACCCCGCAGCTCTGCTGCGGCTGAAATAACGCAATGCTTACAAAAATCTGGTATTAAACCAGACGGTATAATAAACTTCCTATCGAACGAGCCT
>JAISLT010000089.1 GCA_031277165.1 Spirochaetaceae bacterium | reverse complement strand
AGCTCTGCTGCGGCTGAAATAACGCAATGCTTACAAAAATCTGGTACAATTCCACGCCGCTGTATAGCGGCGCATAAATCTTTCTTCTAATTGCCAGCCCAACGGGCTGATTAAACCAGAGGGTATAATAAACTTCCTATCGAACGAGCCTCCGTTCGAACAAAGGCAAAGCTTAAGATACCGCAGAGCTCTGCTCTGCGGAGGCTCATTCCCTCCGTGGGGTACATACCCAAGAACCCGCTTGCGCGGGGGATCCTTGGGTCTCCTAGTTTTGTCCGGACCGGCCTGGGGGAGCTTCGGTCCGGGCGACCCCCGGAAGGGGTTTAATGGCCTTAAACCGGAAGTATTTAAAGGGATGAATGTCCAGGGCATTGGGGAACCATCCTTCAATTTCATCGGTATCGACCACATTTACCGCGGGGGTATATGCCACGGGCAGTACCGTTCCCCGATCCAAAAGAAGTTGTTCCGCCTCCGAAAGGGTGGCAAACCGGGTTTCTCCCTCTTCCGTCATGGAGCGTTCCATAAGGTTTTCATAGTCCTGATCATCGTTCAAGGCATCGTTTAGGTTGGAATCCCGGCGCCACATTTGCAGAAAAGTATAGGGATCGGCAAAGTCGCCAATCCAGGTGGTGGAACCGATGTTGTAATTATCCTCTTTAAGGGACTGGAAATACCGGTTATAGGGAACCACCTCAAGTTTAACCGGTATGCCCAGGTTCATCCATGCGGCGGCCATGAGCTTTACAATGCGGTCGTGTTCTTCCGAAGGGGTGATCCGGATAACCAGTTCGGGCAGTCCCACCCCCTTGGGATGTCCCGCTTCCTCAAGAAGGCGCTGGGCTTCTTCGGCATCTTCCTCTGCTATGCCCTCTATTTCGGGATACCCGGAGATGGGGTAAATAAGGGTTTTGGCGGGAAGGTACATCCCCTCCCGGATATTTTCCCAGGGCAGGGCCAGGGTCAGGGCCCGGCGCAGCCGGTGATCCTTCCAGGGGCCGATGGAGCGGACAAAAAAGTAGTAGGTGGCAAACATGGGGTTCACCATGATGCCGCTGTTATCGGTTAAGGCATCATAGTTTACGGACCCGGCAATCCAGTGGGCTTCCCCGGAATTCCACATCGCGGCGGATTCTTCGGTATCGTCGGTAAAACGCAGAAGGATCCTGTCTAAGGATACCCGGTCCGTGTCCCAGTAAAGTTCGTTCTTACTAAGGGTCAAGCTTCCCCGATCCCTGCCGGTTACATGGAAGGGACCGTTGGAAACAGGAGCGGACCAGTCTGCCCTGGCCCCCAGCATGGAAGGATGGATGGGGTAAAAGGAATGATGGCAGAGCATACTGGGAAAGAACGATGCCGGCGCATTAAGCCGGACCTCCAGGATCTTTTCCCCCGTGACGGTAATTCCCACGGTAGAAGGATCGGCGGTTTTTCCCAGCCGGTAATCCCGGGCGCCTTCAATAATGTCAAACAGGGATGAGTAGGGGGCTTCGTTCACCGGATCCAGCATGGACAGCCATGCGGCACGAAAATCCTGGGCCCGCAGGGGATCGCCGTTCCAGAACCGGGCGTTCTGGCGGATTGTAAAGGTCCAGATCTTTTTATCCGCCGAAAGCTGCCAGGATGAAACCGCCGCGGGGACCGGTTCCAGGGTAAAGGGATTGTAGGAAAAAAGCCCCTCGTACAGGGCGGTAAATATCTGGGCGTCGCTGGCCAGGTAAGATTTACGAAAATCCAGTTCCGCTTCTTCTCCGGAAAACACCGCCGTTAGTTCGGTACGATCAATACTGGCAGGCCGGGATTCGGCGTAGTTTTCCGGCAGGGAAAAGATCGTCCTTCCCCCGTCGGGCTTTTTTTCATCCCCGGCATTCCACGCTTCATCCGGCCCCCCCGTAATTTCCGCCGGGACGTTTGGTGCGGTTTTGCAGCTTCCCAAAAGGAATAACAATCCCAGGCAAAAAATAATTCCCCTAACCGTGTTTTTCATCCTAATACCTCCGGACTGGCGGTTTGCCAGGCATACAATTCACCGCCGTGAATTTATGCAATTTATGCGCAAAGTGTAGCAACTGCTAGGTGCTAATGTTAACCCCAAGCCGTTTAAGCTGTTCTTCCTCTTCAAGCTGAGCGCTGTACTCGTGCCGTTTTTGGTTGGCCTTGATAATGGCGTTCTTTATCATTCCCAGTTCCGGCTTAATTCCCTTAATCTTATCCCTGCTTTCCCGGGGGGCCTCGGACTTAAACAATTCGTCCAGCCCCGTAAGAACTTTGTGGACCCCCTGGGCTTCCCGGATGGACCGTTCCAGCAGCTCCAGAAGCTGCTTTTCGTCCATGGCCTCGAGCCGGGAAGCCGCCCCCCCCCGGCCGGCCAGGGACATAAGAAAACGGTTTTTTTTGTCCAGCTCCAAGCGGAAGGCGTTAAAATTTATCTTTTCCCGAACCGTCGTTCCCTTGGTGGAATCGATGTATTCAATCTCATATATCACCGGATCCGGTTCTTTGTGCATCATCTGTTTCAAAAGATCCCGGAGTTTTTGCATAAAGGTTTGCCTGCGCTCCTGGAATACCAGGTTGTTTTCATCCAGCCGGGGGATAATGTCGCCCAGGGCTGTGGAGACGGAACCGGCAATCATCAGCCCGTCCAGCAGGGTTGTCTTAAACGAAACCTTGGCCCTTACTGCCTTTGGTTTTGTCTCGGGTATGGCAAGCCGTTTAAGTACTTCTGCCCTAAGCTGGTTCCCCCCGGGGGAAAAATCTTCTTTAATAAGTTCCTCCGCCAGATCCGGGTAAAAGGGTTTACCCCCCATGGCGGAGGGGAATTTTTTTCGTATCCCCTCCAGGGTAAGGTCGTTCATTGTGCCGGTGATGGTTTGCCGCAGTTCCAGCTTGTAGGTTTCGCGGTTAAAGTTCGTAGCTTCCTTTAGGAAGCCAAAGATAAGGCCGGTCCCCCGGCTAAGCTTTCCCAGGGCTTCCCCTATGGAATTGACTATGATGGGCTCCCCCCCGGCGCGGGCGGTATTTACCACATCCACCAGCGCCTTGGTGGTGGGATTTTGGGTGTCGACGGTAAAGCGGGCCCAATCGATGTACCGGACCAGGGCCAGGATCCGTTTGATGTTTTCCAGGGTAAGAAAATCAAGGCTAAATTGAAAAAAATTAACCAGGTAATCCAATTGGTTGTCGTAGGCCGAAAGATTCATGGTAAGCTGATCCACCTTGTCCCTGTCGGGCATAATGGGAGGGGGGGGCTTAATTTCCCCCATTTTTGCCTCCTGCTTGTAGGGATCTTCGTGGACAAGCTTTTTTTGGATCAGTATTTTATACAGAACCCCAAAGGCCGAATGGAAGGTCCTAAATTCGTCTTTAAACTTGGGGAACTCGGTTTTTTCAAGCCACGATGCCCGGACAGTCAGGGCTTCGTCAAGCGCTTTTTGATATTCAATACGATCCATGGTATTTCCGGTTAAAACTGTACTTATTCTACTATACTTCGCTATTTATAGCAATCGAAGGGCGTTTTAAAGTTTAGAGCCCCGGATAAGCCCTGTATATAAATTTGCGGTGTTCATTAAAGCACGATGCCGATCCGATCCCTTATGGGGGTATGAAAACCCGGTTTTGTTTTTTTCCTTTACATTTACGTAAAAGAGGACGGCGTAGAAATCTGCGGCTTCTGGGGGCCCTTCTGGTCTGGGGTTTCCTTTCCTGCGCTGTGGACCTGGACGAAAGTTTTGCCGTGGTGTTTCCCCGGTCCCCCCTGGAGGAAGTGCTGGGGGAACCCCATTGGCGGCTGGAATGGTACGATCCGGCGGGGGAACTGCGGCAGACGGAACTGGACGGAAGGGGCCGGATAGAGATCCGGGTCATGTACCAGTGGCCCAGTCCGGTGACAGCCCGGCCCTACTGGCCGGAAAGGGGAATTGCTCCGGGGATCTGTCACCCCGCCGGGGCCCTGTATCCCTTTGACGTTTCCGGGGGCAAAATAAGCCTAAGCTGGCGGGGGGGAGTGGAGGCCCATTTTTACCATGAATTGTCCCTGGCCCGGTCCCTGCCGGGGGCGGATCCCCGCAGGGCCCCCCAGTACTTTGACTGGCAGCGGTTTCGTTCCCTGTTGTGGGAAGAGGCGGTGGAAAAACTGGAGGAAGATCCCTGGCTGGGGGACTGGAAGGGCATGGCGGAAAAAACCGTCCTTTCCGGTTTTAGAAAAAGCCTGATAAAAGTCCAGTCCCGGATCCCCGTGGAAGTGGAAATTCCCTGCGGCGGTCCCTGGTTCAGCGCTTCCCCCTTTCGCCCGGCGGAACCCTGGGTGGGGGGGCAGCGTCTGGTTTTAAACCTTCCCCCCGGACCGGAGGTATACCTCTGCCCCCAGGGCGTGTTACGTATTTCGCCGGAGATCCGGCTTTGGAGGCCCTTCTAAAGGTCTGTCTTTCCTACTTTGGACAAGCCCAGGCGCAGATCCCCCTAAGGGCGGGTATGAATCCGGCGGTGAATGGGGTACACTGCTCCCATGGTCCGAATCCTGGTCCTGTCCTTTGTGGTGACGGCCCTTGGCGCCTGCGGTTTGCAACAGGGGGCCGCCGTCCCAAGGGCCGCGCCCCCCCCAGCCCTGGCCCTGGTAAGGCCCGGATCCTCCCCGGGCGAACCCTTCTGGTTCGAACTGGGGCCGGAGGGTCCCCGGCTTATTCCCTCCCCGGGGGAGGCGTCCCTTAATCCCTTTGTTCCCTGGAACCACGCCCGGCACATAACGGCGTTTCTGCCGGATATTTCTTCGGATGTCTATGGAACCCCGGGGCCGATCCTCTTTGCCGGGGTTAACCGGGGAGGAATTCTGGGGTTTGAATGGCGGCAGGCCGGAACGGCCCCCGGAGAAGTGGCGGTGTATTACCACCGGGGAAACGCCCTTTGGGAAGAGTATCCCCTGGGGTCCTTTTTCCGGTACGGCCAGGAACCGGCGGCCCTGCTTGGACGGGACCGGTTTTTTTCCGCCGGGGAACAGCCGGTTCCAGAAAGGGCCCTCTGGACCATCGCTGACGGGGGGCTGCAAGAGCTGGTTCTGCCGGCCCTGGCGGCGGGCTGGGAATATTCCGCCCTGTTTCAAGCCCCCGGCGGAATGTGGTACTACCGAAGATTTCTCCGGGACGGGGAGGAAGGGGCCCAATACTTTCGGACCCCCGGTTTGTCCAGCCCCGGAGAAAGGATCACCGCGGAGTCCTTTCTGGAAGCCGCCGGTCCCGGAACCGCTGCCCCGGCCCTGTTAACCCTGGTGCTGGACGAGACGGAGCGGCTCGCGGGAAGGCCCTGCATTGTCACGGTAGCCTCGGCGGAGTACGCTTTTCCCCGGCCATACCGGAGCGGGCCGGCCCCGGATCCCGCCGGTGAAGAGGAGCCCCTGGAAATTTCGGGGTACTACCGTTCTCCCCTCAATGGCCGGGAGGGGCTGGCCATTGTTTTGCTTTCCGATGGGCGGGGGGCCTATGGCAGTTCCGGCGGCAGTTTCGTGCGGGACGGCCACATAAGCCTGCCCCCCCTGCCGGAAGAAGGGCCGGGGCGGTTCCGGTATACCGCCGTGGCCATGGCGGGCACCGTACTGGCGGCGGCCTGGGAGGAACAGCGGGACTGGAATATAGGAGCCGCGGGATTTTTACTGCTGGAAATCGATTTATAAAAGCGGTATTATAGTAGGGGTGGTGAGCTTCTAAAACCGTACTGTTAGGAGTTCCCTGGCAGTCTGCTGCGCTTTGCGCATAAGTGTGAAGGCTTTCCCAAAACTTCAGTTTTTTGGGAAATAACTTTAGACGCAGGCCCGGTGTATATAAATTCACGAAGGGGAGCTTGTTCCCGGACATTCTGCGAATGGCCGGGAATTCCGATTGTAAGTGTTTGTCCGGTAAAGGGTCAGCCAATTCTTTGCCTGCAAACGTAAATCTATGGTGTATGGATGAAAAATCAAGGTAAAACCGGAATAAAAAGTAAGGGCGAGATCAAAACCGTGGCGGAAAAAAACCGCATTGTAAACACCATCCGGGATACAATTCTGGAACGGGATACCTTTTTGCTCCTGGGGCATAAGGACCCCGATACGGACTGTATTGCATCCCTGGTGGCCTTTGCCCTGCTCCTTAATAAATTTAACAAAGAAGTAACTATTTACCTTGCCTCGGCGGTGATGGCCCAATTTAGCTATCTGTTAGCGATCTGCAAATACAACGGCATCTCCGTGGTGTATGGCAAGCTTGGAAGCGTTAAGTCCTTTTCGTCGGTGATAATTTTAGACACCCCCAAGCCGGACATGATCGCCCGGAACGACGAGATAATCTCCCTGATGGACGATCCCCGGATCTGTAAAATTGAAATCGATCATCACCTGGCGGCGGACTCCGAATATGCCGGGGACAGCGGTTGTTGTTTAGTTGACGAGGCCTCCAGTACCTGCGAGCTTATTGGGTACCTCCTGCTTAAGCTGTCCTATCAAAAAGAACGGTTTACGAAAATAGACTTTTTTACCCGGAACCTGGCCCTGGCGGTATTAACCGGCATTGTGGGAGATTCCCAGATGGGCAGGTACCTTAAAACCAGCCGGGAAAAATTTTACTACAGGATTTTTAGCGAAATATTTGATCAGCTGCTGGTGGAAAAGACCGATAAAAACAGCAAAAACCTTTCTTCCATGGAGGCGGTTTTTGATGTGATCCAGAATTTTTCGGTGCAGGAAAAGCACTGCTTCGACGGGATCATGGCCCTTAAAAATACCAGCCGGTCGATCCACTATATCTGCATGGACAGGGAAAAGTCGGCGGAATTCTTTAAAACCTACGAGGTGGAGCTGATCATTAATGTTTCTAAGGCCGCGGCGGATACCCTGGCGGAGGACTGCGGCAAGCTGGGGCTGGTTGTGTACTACGACGATCCGTCCCTTTCCGGGTTTGTCCAGTTTCGCCTGCGGCGCAGCGCTAAGTTTTTGCACACGGATCTTAGGACCGTTCTTACGGGGCTTAATATTGAAAACGGCGGGGGCCATCCGGGGGCCATAGGATTTAGGGTAAAGAAAGAGGATATACAGGACATTGAAGCCTATACGATGGATATTGTAAAACAGATCGAAGCGTTAGTGGAGGATCCGGCGGCATGAGGTTTTTTTTTCCAATCCGGCTGGTCTGTGCGGGGCTGGCGTTTTTTGGGACCGTCCTTCCCTTAAAAGCCCAGGGGGGAGCGGCCGCTTTTTTTGAAACCATTGACTGGTCTATCCGGGGTTCCATGCTGTTTTTTCCCGAAGATAACGGCAACGCATCGGCCCCCATGCCCATACTCCCCTCTTTGGGGGGCGGCGCCTCCTATTCCGTCAATGATCTCCTGGCCCTGGAACTTTCCCTGGATTTGTACGGCAACACCTACGATTACGACTATGGCCTTAAACGGGTGGTTCCCGCCAACGACGAATTCCGAAGCAGCTTTGTCACCGGCATGGTCTGGGGGCTGCAGCCGGTGTTCCGTTTTAGACCCCGGGGGGATGCGTTTATTATCCGGGCCTACGGCGGGCTTGGGTTTGACACCCGGATTGTCTTTCGGGCCTATGGCATTAAAAGCGACGAAGATCACACCAATAGCAGCGGCCCCACGGGGTATACCGTCGGGGACGCTTCAAAAGAAGTAACCCGCTACTTTTGGGGCGGCGGCCGCTGGGTGTTTCCCTTTGCCGGCGGGGGCATGGACTTTAATGTCCTGGACGGAATACTCCTGGGCTTTGACATTCGGGCTTGGTTTCCCGTGTGGCGTCTGTGGACCGGGGAAAACCTTCCCCCCATAGAGGGGTTCCGTTTCGGCCTGGGCTTTAGGGTTACCTTCCAATAAGCCCGGGGACTTCTTTTACAGCCCGGGATCACCGGGCTTAAACGGAGTCCCGCTTAATTTTTTTGGTGGTGGTCATTTCCATGGGCTTTTCCAGGATCCTCACCCGTTCTATCCGTTTATAAGGAAGAAGCCGCTGGTTAACCTCCTGGATAATCTTGTTGATCCGGGTTTTGGCCAGTTCTTCCGGCGGCCCATCCCCGGTCCAGGTAAAGTCCTGGCTGGGGTACACCAGCGCTTCGATATGCTCGGTCGCGGCCTTCTTTCCCTCGGTATAGCCCCGTATTAGGATCTGTTCGATTTCTTCAAAGAGCTGGAATTCGTTTTCGATCTCTTCGGGGTATATGTTTTTTCCCCCGGCGGTAACGATCATGTTCTTTGCCCGGCCCGTAAGGTACAGGTAATCTTCATCGTCCAGATACCCCAGGTCACCGGTTTTAAAGTATCCGTCGGGGGTAAAGGATTCGGCAGTTTCCTGGGGCATCTCAAAGTACCCCTTCATTACCATGGGGCCCTTGACAATTACCTCTCCTATGCCCCGGTCGTCGGGATCAAGGATCTTCATGTCCGTCCAGGGAACTACCTGGCCCACGCTGGTTTCTTTGTAATGTTCCACCGGGTTTAGGTTGATGATCGGGCTGGTTTCGGTAAGGCCGTAACCTTGGACAAAGTCTATGCCCAACTGGTTGTATTTTTTAAATACGCTGGGCGCCAGGGGGCCGCCGCCGCAGATGCCGATCCGCAGGGTGGTAAGGCTTGCCTTTTCCAGAATAAAGCCGAACATTTTCTTGCCCGGATTAACCTTAAAGACCTTTTTAATAAATCCGGAAATTCCCATAAGCAAAGAAATTAAACCATATACGATGGGGCCCTTTTCTTTTACCCCCCGGATTATGGAAGAGAGGACCTTGTTAAAAAGCAGGGGAACCGCCAAAAACATGGTGATCTTCGCTTCCTTTAGATCCTTTAGAATAGCCTTGGTAACCATGCGCTTGCCAAAGACCACCTCGGCGCCGACAGAAAGGGTCTCTATCAGCACCGCCAGCATGGTGTAGGCATGGTGAAGGGGAAGCAGGGCGTAAAAGACATCGGTGGGGGACAGGTCCATGTGTCCCTGGGCCAGGTAACAGTCCGACACAAGGTTTTCGTGGGTAAGCATAACCCCCTTGGGTTTACCCATGGTGCCGCTGGTAAAGAGAATCGCCGCCAGGTCCTGGCTTTCGGCGGTCCCTATGTCCGCCTCCGGCCCATCCAGATCGTATATATAGGGTCCCTTATCTTTGCCAAGGGACACCACCTCTTCCAGCTTTACCCTGGTTCCTCCGGCAAAGCGGTCGAATTTTTCCTCGTCCACAAAAAGAATCCGGGTCTTGGCGGTGGAGATAAGCAGTTCAGTTTCTTCGTTTGACAATTGGTAATCAATGGGAACCACCGTGGCGCCGGAAAAGAGGACCCCCATATAGGCCACGGCCCATTCGGGGGAATTTTTTCCCGTGACGGCGACCTTGTCCCCCCGCTTAATTCCCCGGGCATGGAGCCACCGGGCCAGGGCCCGTATCTTAGCCAGGGCTTCGTTGTAGTTTAGGCTGATCCGGCCGGGTTCGTAAATGGTAAGGCAGGGCCGTTCTCCATAACGCTTACACGTGATGGTAAACATCTGCGGCAGGGTGGGCCACTGGCCTGTAAAAAAAGTTCCCCGGAATTCGTCTAAAAAAGCCCAGGGCTTGCGTCCCCTGCTCCCTAATTGCTGCATAGTACTCCCTGTTATTCCGACACCGGAATTAAAAAATAGTTGCAAAAGCTTGTCCAAAACCCTGCGCGTCAGCGCTTAGTCAATTAGTTTTGGGAAAGCAACCCCGCCCTATAACGATTTTTCTATCAAGCGGTCGTTCATGTGCCTAAGCCGCCGGGAAAGATCCCGGGCCAGGTTCATAATCATCAGCGAAAAGGAATGGATGTCGGTTTTGTACACATCCCGCAGGGCCCTGTTGGAAATGGACAGAACCTTGGTGTTGACCAGGGTCCTGATCGTCGCCGCCGAAGGCATTACATCCAGCACTTCCATCTCGCCCACCGTGTCCCCTTCGCCAAATTCGTAGAGGGTTATGTTGTTTTTTAACACCGCCACCCGGCCTTCCAGGATAAACCGTATCCGGTCGTTGGGGGCCCCCTCGATAATAATATCCTCCGCGGCTCCATAGTCCTCTGTTTCCAGCAAAGGAAGGATATGGCGTATCTGTTCTTCCAGAAGTCCCCCGAAGAGGGAATATTTTTGCAGCCGTGCCGGTTCTACCATCCTGTTCACCTCCAGCGTTTATGTGTTAAATTTAAAAAACACCACATCCCCATCCTGAACAATGTACTCCCTTCCTTCCATGCGGTATTTGCCCGCCTCTTTTATTTTTGCCTCCGTACCATAGAAAAAAATATCTTCGCAGCCGTAGACTTCGGCCTTGATAAAGCCCCTTTCAAAATCGCTGTGGATAATTCCCGCAGCCCTGGGCGCCGTGTCCCCCCCATGGATAGTCCAGGCCCGGCATTCATCGGCGCCGGCGGTAAAAAAGGTGCGCAGCCCCAGAAGCCGGTAGACGGCCCGGATTAGGGAGGAAAGCCCCGATTCGGCCAGGCCCAGTTCTTCCAGAAAGGCCCTTTTTTCTTCCCGGTCCCCGATGCCCGCCAGTTCCGCTTCGAATTTTCCGCAGATGCATATGGCCTCGGTGCCCTCCACCGCGGCCTGTTCCTGTACCGCCCGGACATGGGCGCCGGGGTTTCCCCCGCTTAGGGCCTTCATCCCCTCTTCGTCCAGGTTGCACAGGTATAACTGGGGCTTCATGGTGATAAAGTGGCAGTCCTGAAGGGCGGCTTTTTCGTCGCTGCTTAGGGGGGCGGTGCGGGCGGCCCTGCCCGCTTCCAGCAGGGGGTTTATTTTATCCAGGGCCCCCAGGACCAGGGCGGCGTTTTTCTTTTCTTCCTGGATTTTAAGGGACCGTCCGGCCCGTTCCCGGCGTTTCGCCAGGGTGTCCAGGTCCGCCAGGGCCAACTCTATATTGATCGTCTCCATGTCGGACCGGGGATCTACCCGGTTGTTCACATGGATAATATCCGGGTTGTCAAAACACCGGACCACCTGGGCGGTGACCCCCACTTCCCGGATGTGGGAAAGGAACTGGTTTCCCAGGCCCTCTCCCTTACTGGCCCCTTTGACAAGGCCGGCAATATCAACAAATTCCACCGTGGCGGGAATGGTCCGCAGGGGTTTAAACAGGGCGGACAGTTTTTCCAGTCTTTCGTCGGGGACGTTTACAATTCCCACGTTGGGATTGATAGTACAAAAGGGATAATTTGCCGCCTCCGCCGGGGCAGAGCTAAGGGCGGAAAAGATTGTGGATTTTCCCACGTTGGGCAGGCCGACGATACCGCAGTTTAGGGCCATGGACCATCACTCCGTACATACTCTTTTGGTAATCCCGCTGTACCGCTGCGGATTCCATATCCAGTATACGGTACTTTGCCGGATCCTACAATACAATGGAAAAAGGATTGTGTACCCCGGCGGTATCTGTGGTATAGTAGGGCTGTGACGGCGCCGATCAACAGAATTATTAATTACTCCGCGGTGAATGGTCCGGGTACCAGATCCGTCCTGATATTCCAGGGCTGCAATTTCCGGTGCCTTTACTGTCATGTGCCGGATACCCTGGGGAACTGTAACGGCTGCGGGGTTTGTGCCTACCATTGTCCGGTGGGGGCCCTGCGGCCCGATGCTCCGGGGATTATTCCCCAGTGGCTTGAAGAAAAGTGTATTGACTGCGGCGCCTGCATCAATGCCTGCCGCAAGGACTCTTCCCCCCGGATACGGCGGATGAGCATTAAGGATGTGCTGGATCATATAATGGAACACCGCCGGCATATCCGGGGCATTACCTGTTCCGGCGGGGAATGTACCCTGTATGCGGAATTTATGATCGATCTGTTCCCGGTTATCCGCCGCCAGGGTTTAAGCTGCCTGATAGAAACCAACGGAACCCTGGACTTTGAAAAATACCGGGAACTGCTGGACTGCTGCGACGGGGTTATGCTGGATATTAAGGCCGCGGATCCCCTTCGGCACATGGAATTGACCGGCCGGGGCAATGAGGAGGTATTCCACAGTGCCCAGGTTTTGGCCCGGATGGGAAAACTTACCGAGGTTCGCACGGTAGTTACCATGGCCGACTTTGGCGCCCGGGAGACGGTGGAAAAAACCGCCCGGATCCTTCGGCCGTATCTGCGAAAAAACGATATCCTCTACCGGCTTATTCCCTTCCGTGTATACGGGGTCCGCAGGGAATACCGGAACCTGGGGACCCCTTCGCGGAAGGTCCTGGAGGAACTGCGGGACCTGGCCCTTTCCGCCGGCTTTACCAAGGCGCTGATTTCATGATATTCCATGGAATTGGGCTGTTCAAAATTGAGTTTTTAGAAAAAGATCAATAGACATGAATCATAGGATGGACATGGTAAAACCCGGCGCTTCCGGCGGCTTTAAATATCTGGATTGGATAAGCGCCTGCTTTGTGGCGATCCTTATTACCAGCAACATTGCCTCTTCCGCCAAAATTGTAGATCTGGGCTTTTCTGTCTTTGGCGTGCCCATGGCCTTTGACGGCGGAACCCTCCTGTTTCCCCTGTCCTATGTTTTTGGCGATATCCTTACCGAGGTCTACGGTTTCCGGGCCTCCCGCCGGGTAATTTGGACCGGCTTTGGAGGCCTGGCCCTTTCGGCCCTGATTTTCTTTGTACTCCGCCGCCTGCCTGCGGATCCGGCCTGGGAGTCCTACGCGGGGACCGCCGCATACCAGGCAATTCTGGGGGGGATGAGTTCCGGGGGAATCGTCCTGGCAAGTTTGGCCGGGTATCTGGGGGGTGAATTTTCCAATTCCGTGATCCTTTCCCGGATGAAGGTTCTTTGCAGGGGCCGTTTTCTGTGGGCCAGAACCATCGGCAGTACCCTGGCGGGGGAACTACTGGACAGCCTGATCTTTGTATTTATCGCAGGTCTTACGGGGGTTTTTGGCTGGGAACTTTTTTTTACCCTGGTGCTGACCAATTATCTTTTTAAATGCGCCCTGGAGGTGATCCTTACCCCGGTGACCTACCTGGCGGCGGGGACCCTCAAGCGGCTTGAGGGGGTGGACATATACGACGAAGGGGTACGGTACAGCCCCTTTTAAGGCCGCCCTTGGCCGGCCCGCCAAAACTCCGCCGGCGCCGCCGGCCCCGGGCCGCCGCGGATCACCGGGCCGCCGGGGGTATGTTCCGGCGGCCCGGCCGGCGGAGTGCGGAATCAGCCGAAGTACCGTTTAAGCAGTCCCCGGAAACCGGCGCAGTGGCGGGCTTCGTCCCGGGCCATTTCGTGGACCGTATCGTGGATCGCATCGTAGTTCCGTTCCTTGGCCCGCTTGGCAATGTCTGTTTTGCCGGCGCAGGCGCCGTATTCGGCCTCTACCCGAAGCTCCAGGTTCTTCTTGGTGCTGGGGGTAACCACTTCGCCCAGAAGCTCCGCAAACTTAGCGGCATGTTCCGCCTCTTCAAAGGCATAGCGCTTATAGGCTTCGGCAATTTCGGGATAGCCCTCCCGCTCGGCCACCCGGCTCATGGCCAGGTACATGCCGACTTCGCTGCATTCGCCGTTAAAGTGGGCCCGAAGATCTTCCTTAATGTCGTTTTCCGCATTGGCGGCGATTCCCACCACATGTTCGGCGGCAAAGGCCTGGCCGCCCCCGGCCTGCTGGGTAAATTTAGAAGCCGGGGCCTTACACTGGGGACACGACTCGGGGGGCTTGTCCCCTTCGTACACATAGCCACAAACCTGACAAATCCATTTCATACTCTTTCTCCGTATATATTAATTATAACCGGCATACGCCGGTTTTTCCCATGTTTACGGGGCTTTTCCAAAACCGTGGATAAAACGCCCCCTTCTATGCCGGCGGGTGTCAATGCAGTATTGACCGCCCCTGCGGGCCGGATCATGCCGGACCCTGGTCCCCGCCGCCGGGGGCCCTTTGACATTCCCCGCATAAACCATAAAATACCGTCCGGCGGAAGTCGATGGAGGGTTCCGCGGCGGTAAAAAGCTTTTCAAGACCGGCGCAGAGGGTTTCTGCGGTGTCCCTGGGCAGATCCATCACGGCCCCGCACTTGGAACAGACAAAGTGGGGATGGGGCTCGATAATTCCGTCGAAGCGCTCTTCGCCCTGTACCACCCCCACACAAAGGGCCCTTCCTTCTTCCTGGAAAAGCCTAAGGTTCCGGTACACGGTACTTAGGGAGAGGTCCGGCATGTCCGGTTTAAGCCGGTCGTATACCCACTGGGCGCCGGGATGGACATTGGTTCCCGTAAGGGCCCTAAAAATCGCATCCCGCTTGACACTGTGCTTCCGTTCTTTTCGTAGCATCTTGATAATAAGAATAAAAACTATTATTATTATTGTCAATAGGGAAACACAGAAATCTGTGGGTTTTATGGTCCGGGTCAAATATGACAGGTCCGGGGCCGGAACATAGGAAAAGAGCGCCATGGGCGGACGCGGAATAGGGTGTAGAGGCCCGGCGGCGGCGAAATCCCCGGATTGGGGCATATACGCCTATCCCTTGCGCCCTTTCCTCCGGTCTGGTATCATGAGCCAGTTTCAAAATCCGGTTAGTCTTGGAACGGCCCTGTTATAGTAATAACCGGGCATTTCCCAAAACCATACATTTTGGGAAATCCCCTACTATAAATAAAGGAAGTATATACCATGCAGTCTTTAGGAATTAATATTGGCTCCACGAGCCTTAAAATGGTTTTAGCTGAACAGGATACGGCGGGGGCCCTTCGTTGTGTTTGGAGCGCCGCGGTTCCCCACGAGGGGGATTTTGCTGCGGCGGTTAAAAAACTGCTTGCCGAGGGTAACATAGGGGAGGGCCTTCCGGCCCTGGCCACGGGGAACGAGGGCCGTTTTATGTTTAACACGGCGGGTACCCTGGAGCCCCTTTGTGTGGAGGCGGCCCTGCGGGCCTTAAACCTTAGGGCGGATGCGGTGGTGTCCATGGGGGGCGAAGACCTGGTGGTGTACCGCCTGGACGAATCGGGTAAAATAGTCAATAACTTTTCGGGGAACAAATGCGCCAGTGGTACCGGGGAATTCCTTAAGCAGCAGCTTGCCCGGATGGACATGACCCTGGCGGATGTGGAGGGGATCCCCGATACCGCCACGGTATACCCCCTTTCCACCCGCTGCTCGGTCTTTATGAAGAGCGACTGTACCCACCGGCTTAACAAACGGGAAGCTTCCAAAGAAGACATTGTTCTTTCCCTTTCCGACGTAATGGCGGTGAAGGTTATCGATTTTCTTAAGCGGGCCAAGGTCCATTCCGGCCGGGTGGTACTAACCGGGGGAATTACCCTAAACCGGCATATTATCAGGTTTATTAGAGAAAAGGCCCCGGAGATCGAATTTATTATCCCCGAATCGGCCCCGGTATTTGAGGCCCTGGGGGCGGCGGTGCTGGCCCCCCAGTCGGGGAGCCCCCTGCCGCCGGAGGACCGGCTGCTTAAGCCCAACGATATTCGCTTTGGGGTTCTGCCGGCGCTTAAGGACTGGGAAAAAAAGGTGCGGTTCTTTGAAGCCGCCGGCGGCAGGGTCCGCCCCGGACGGCGGTATATCCTGGGGGTGGACGGGGGTTCCACCACCACCAAGGCCTGCCTGGTGGACATGGAAACCGACGAAATTGCCGCCAGCCATTACGGCCGTACCCACGGCGATCCGGTAAAGGCCCTTAAGGAATGCCTGCGTATTATCGAAGAAAAGATCCTGGCCGACACGGGAACCAGAGAGATCGACATAGCCCTGGTTTCTACCACCGGCTCCAGCCGGGAAATCCTGGGGGTATTCCTGGAAACTCCGGGGGTATACAACGAAATTATTGCCCATGCGGTGGGGACCACCTATTTTGATCCGGGGGTGGAAACTATCTTTGAAATCGGCGGTCAGGACGCCAAGTACGTGCTGTTAAAAAACGGGGTTCCCATCGATTACGCCATGAACGAAGCCTGTTCCGCCGGGACCGGTTCGTTCCTGGAAGAAAGCGCCTCGGGGGATCTGTCCATCCACAGCGCGCCGGAGATCGGTCCCCTGGCCCTTAAAGCCGGGGCTCCCCTCAAATTCGGGGAGCACTGCTCCGCTTTTATTAACAGCGATATCCGCAAGGCGGTTCAGCAGGGGGCCACCAAAGAAAATATCACCGCCGGCATAGTCTGTTCGATTGTGGCAAATTACCTTAACAGGGTGGTGGGGAACCGGACAATCGGGGGCAAGATCTTTCTGCAGGGGGGGGTGGCAAAGAATGTGGCCGTTCCCCTGGCCTTTGCAATGATGCTGGATAAGGAGATCCTTGTTCCCCCCTCTCCCGAACTGATGGGTTGTTTTGGGGTGGCCCTGCTGGCCAAGCGCAAATATGCCGAGGGCCTTTTGTCCCAGAGGGCGGTGAACATTGGGGAGCTTTTAGCCAGGGAAATTATCTACGAGCGGGTCTTTAAGTGCCAAAGCTGCGATAATTATTGCCCCATCCAGGTTCTTTCCCTGGGGGGCGCCGGGGGACGAAAGTACATGTTCGGCGGCCGCTGTAACAAGTACACCAATATGCGTAAGACGGTAAAGGACATACCGGTCTTTGACTATGTGGAAAAACGGCAAAGGATGCTTTTTGAGGAATTTGCCGCCCCCGGGGCGGGACCTGCCGGGGTTCAGGCCGAGCCTGCCGGGGTTCAGACGGGAACCGCCGGAGTACAGACGGAATCTGCCGCGACGCAGACAAAAACCGCCGGGGTTCAGACAGGAAGCGCCATAGCGGGCCCGGGGGGGCAAAACGCGAAAGCCCCGGGACGGAATTTTTCTGTGGGGATTCCCCGGGCCTTTTCTGTCCATACCCTGTATCCCCTCTATACCTGGTTTTTCCATGAACTGGGAATTAAAACCTTTCTTTCTACCGAAGTAGCCCATGCCGGGGTGGCCCGGGCGGAGTCTACCTACTGCTTCCCCGCGGAGATAGCCCACGGGGCGGTGCAGGATTGCCTGGACAAGGGGGCGGACTATGTGCTGCTTCCCCATTTTAGGGACATGCCCAGCTATGAAGATGACGTCCATGCTAATTTTTGCCCCATTACCCAGAGCCTTCCTTACTATATCGAAAAGGCCTTTCCCGATGTGGATAAAAAACGCTGGCTGCCCCTGGTGGTAAGCTTTAAATTTGGCGAAGCCAAGGCCCTGGAGCTTTTTATTCAGATGACGGCCCGTCTTGGGATAGGGGCGGAGGAAACCGCCGCGGCCTTTAAGACCGCCATGGCCAAGCAGCAGGCCTATGCCGAGGCGGTGCGCAAACTTGGCCGGGATGCCCTGGAAGACGCCCGCAGGGCCGGAAGGCCGGTGATAGCCCTGTTGGGCCGTCCCTACAACGCGTTTACCGCCGAGGCAAACATGGGGATCCCCAGGAAATTTACCACCCGGGGATATTCGGTTATTCCCTTTGACATACTTCCCTTTGAAGATGAAAAGATCTTTTCCAACATGTACTGGTACTACGGCCAGCAGGACGTAAAGGCCTCGGCTTTCCTTAAGAAAGAAAACAACCTCTACGTTACCTACGTGACCAATTTTTCCTGCGCCCCCGACTCGTTTATCCTTCATTACCTAAAATGGATCATGGGGCAAAAACCCTTCCTGGTGCTGGAACTGGATTCCCATTCCGCCGATGCCGGGGTAGACACCCGGGTAGAGGCCTTTTTGGACATTATTGACGGGTACCGGGCAAAGAAAAACGAAATCGAGGGGGAACGGTACAGCAACGGCTGGAAGTTTGTGGCAGAAAAAATCCCCGGTTCCGGCTCCTTTGATCTGCGGATCGATAATGAAAAAACCGGAGAGAAGGTCCCCATTGTGGGGAACAAGCGGGTTAAGGTGCTGCTTTCCAACATGGGGGCCATTTCCACCGAGTATATAGGGGCCGCGGTGCGGAGCATGGGCATTAATGCCGAGGCCCTGCCGGTGGCCACCGCCAAAACCATACAGATTGCCCGGTCCCATGCGTCGGGGAAGGAATGTGTTCCCAGCCACCTTGTGCTGGGCAGCGCCCTGCAGTTTTTTGCCGGCGAAAAGTACCGTAAGGACGAATTGTACCTGCTCTTTGTGCCCATTACCACCGGACCCTGCCGCACGGGCCAGTACTATGTGTTTTACGAAAACCTCTTTAGGGATCTTAGGCTGGAAAACGTGGTGATCTTTATCCTTTCGGCGGATAATTCCTACGGTGAACTGGGACCGGGGTTTGCCAAGGAGATGTGGCGGGGTTTTGTGCTGGCGGATTATCTAAAGGATATTCAGACCACCCTTAAGGCCACGGCGGAGGATCCGGAAACGGCCCTGGCCGAATTTGAAAAATCCTGGCGGGGCCTTATGGATACGGTGGAGCATAAACCCCGCCAGGTGTGGACCCGGCTTAAGGAACTGGCCGCCGGTGTAAAAAAGATCCCCCTTAAACGAAGGGCCGCGGAGTGCCCCCGGGTGTTGATAGTGGGGGAAATCTATGTGCGCCGGGACGACTTTGCCGTGGGGGAACTGATCGATCTGATGAGCGAACGGGGCATTGTGGTAAAGGTGGCGGGCATAGCCGAGTGGATCCATTACCTGGACTTTGTCCGGGAATATGCCCTTAAAAAGCTTCTTAAGCTCCAACGGGGCCGGATCTTTTCCAAACCCTGGCGGGACCTTAAAAAACTGGGAATAGAGGAGTGGTGGAAACATTCGGTGGAAAAAAAGGTCATTTCCATATTAAAGCCCACGGGCTTGGTTCCCGACACCCCCCACGATATGCGGGACATTATGGCCCGTACCCAGGAACATTTTGTTAATCTGGAATTAAATTCGGAAATTGCCGTATCCAGCGGCGCCGCCGCCGCCGCCATGGAACAGGGCTATTCGGGGATAGTAAACATCAGCCCCTTTGCCTGCCTGATTGGGCGGGTTATCGAGGGGATCTTTACCCCCTGGGCCCGGGAACGGAACTATCCGGTACTTTCGGTGGAGGTGGACGGCAACCTGCTGCCGCCGAACATTGTAAACAAGCTCAATATCTTTATGGTAAATGTACTTCGCTTCCGGGGAAGCGGCGATCTTTCCTCCCTGGTGGATCGGGCGGGAAAACGGCTCGGCCATTTTGCCCCGGTTCCGGCGGACTCCGCGGAAGCCCTTTCCGCCGCCTCCTGCGGGGCCTCGGCCTGCGAGATCTGCGCCGTCCCCTGCGAAAGCAGGATTTCCCCGCGGCCCCTCAAAGGGGCGGACAGGGGGCCCGCAAAGGAAGAGGAGGAAGAACCCCTGGCGGCGGGAAAATAGACCCAGGGTTGGCCCAAACCCCGGCGCATGCGTTACAGCATGGTATGGTGCGGTAAAGCACGGCAGCGGATAATGCGGTTTTATGGCTTTTATACAGAAAACCATGGACCGGCAGGCGCCGCAGGCCGCCAGGGGGTTTTGGATACGCGCGGGTACAGTTGGAATGAGCATTAATAAAAAATTAAAATACGCCATTGTCCTTTCCGGGGGCGGCGCCCGGGGACTAGTCCATGCGGGGGTTTTCTGTGCCCTGGAAGAGGCGGGGTATCCGCCGCCGTCGCTGATTGCGGGTACTTCCATGGGGGCCGTAATCGGGGGGCTCTATGCGTCGGGGATGGGCGGAGCCGCATTAAAGCGGTATGTGCGGGAATCCCTGGATATTGGAAGCTTTATGGAAAGCCCCGTGTTTAGGATGGACGGCCCCCTGGGAAGGTTTTTCCAGACCGGTCAGATTATCGGAAACATCGCCACCAGACCGGGGATAGATTCGGGATCCAAGGTGATGGAACTGCTGGAAGAATTAACCGAAGGTAAGAATATAGAAGAATGTCAAATTCCCTTTTTATGTAATGCGGTGGATTTAAACGCCGGCCAGGAGGTGGTCTTCCGTTCAGGCTCCCTGGCCAGGGCAATCCGTTCTTCCATGTCTTTTCCCTTCTTTTTTGAGCCCCTGGTGGATGGCAGGTACTGTCTGGTGGACGGCGGCGTGGTAGAAAATATGCCGGTGGGTTTAGCCCGGGAAGCGGGAAAAAAACTGGGCATCCGGCGGATCCTGGCCATAGACACCCGGCGCTGGGATACGATCCCCTCCAATTCCCTTAAAAACGGCGGGGAGGTTGTTTTACGCTGCTTTGATGTTATGGTCCATATAGCCGAAGAGTGCCGCCGGAAGGGCCCCGCCGGCGGCGGCCAGCTGGTGGTTCATGCCGCGGACGGGACTTCTCCCTTTGATTTTTCCCGGAAACAGCAGCTTTTAGATCTGGGGGAGGCGGCGATCCATCAAAGCCGGACGGAACTAGGGGCCTTTTTTGGGGCCGGCCCCATGCCGGCCATGGCCCGGCGGCGCCTTAGGGAATGCGGCATCGACACAAATACTTATTTTTCCGGGGGGATCCATGCCGGGACTGGATAAAATTATCGAAGAACTGCTTGAATCGTACCGCCAGGACGGCCTTATTAACCCCGCGGGGGAGGCGAACCTGCCGTCGAAAAAGAGCATCAACGGCATACTGCGGGAACTTACCGAACTGGCGATGCCCGGCTTTGGGGAGATGGACCCGCTGGATCACGACAACCTGGCGCTTATTACCGCGGAGCGGGTAAACAGGGCCGCCCGGAACCTGGAACGGGAAGTGGAAAAAAGCGTGGCCTTTGGGGTCCGCCTGGAAAACCCCCGGGGGACCAAACCCCTGCGCAGGTGCCGGGCTGCGGCGGAACTGCTGGTCCGGGACTTTTTTTCGGGACTGCCGGAACTGCGGCGTATGCTGGCCCTGGATATAAAGGCCGCCTTTAAGGGAGATCCCGCCGCGAAGAGCATGGAAGAGGTTATTTTGTCGTATCCGGGACTGGAGGCGATCCTGGTACACCGCCTGGCCCGTTTTTTCTGGCACCGGAAGGTGCCCCTGATCCCCCGGATGATGAGCGAAATTGTCCATAGCAAGACGGGCATTGACATACACCCCGGGGCGGAAATAGGAGGGTCCTTTTTTATTGATCACGGCACGGGGGTGGTAATTGGGGAAACCACCGTCATTGGCAGCAACGTTAAACTGTACCAGGGGGTTACCCTGGGGGCCCTGTCGGTGAAAAAAGAAGAGGCCAACCGGAAACGGCACCCCACCATAGAGGACGATGTCACCATTTATTCCGGGGCTACAATCCTGGGGGGCGCCACCGTCATAGGCCGGGGATCGATTATCGGGGGCAATGTGTGGATTACCAGCTCGATCCCCCCTAATTCCACGGTTTATGTGGGAAGCGCCGATCAGATAATGGGACAGCGGCATTAGTTTGGCTATGGCAAAGGGCAAAGCTTCCGGCACTAAACAGGGCCTTTGCCTTAGCCAGGACTGTAAAGAAGGGCTTGGGTTGTTGGTTTCCGGATATTTTGCGAATGTCCGGAAATAGCTTAGCCGAAATTATAAAGGTATGCCCTTTAAGCAGCAAAGGCAACGGCCGGGGGCTGAAAATCATTCCTTTATGCGGTATACTTACGATAAGGTTCTGTGGGATCCCTGGCAGTCCCTTGTATTTGCAGATTCTTTGCGTTTGGGGCTGTAAAAAATCCTGGTTTATGGGTGAGCCTGTTCAAAATGAGATTAGTTTTGAAACCAGTTTATTTACCGTGGAGTTTAGGAAAGAGCATAAATATTCATTTTTTTGGAATATTTATACATTTTGAGCTGAGCACAACCTGCAAAGAGCCTGCGGCGGCGGAACTATAAGGGGCTGCCAAGGGAACGTGGAGCATATCGCATGAAGAAATTGTGGACAGTCGTGGGAATCCTCGTTTTTTGCGCCGGGATGGGCTGGGGGGTGGATTATACGTGGACTGGGTCAGGGAGTGGTAATTGGACTGATACTACACAGTGGTCATCCTCACCTCCAACTTCCTCATATCCCGGTGCGAATACCGGTGATACAGTCACCATTCCAAGCGGTAGTGATACTATAACATTAACAGGATCTCTTGGACATGCGTTGACTTCACTAGATATCAGCGGAATGATCCTTAATCTCCAAGGTAATTCTCTGAATGTAGGGACTTTAACCGTAAGCGGATCGACAATAGTAAACTCCAGTGGAGGCATTTTAACCACCGGCAATTTAACCGTAAGCGGATCATTCAACATTGGCGGAACCGCCGGTAAAACGATGGCCGGGGGAACCTTTGCTGTCAGTTCAGGAGCAGTTACGATAACGAATCCAACTTCCGCGCTGGGTTCTGTGACGGCAAACGGTCTTACCATAAATTCAAGCTCTTCCGTAACCCAGAACTCAAAAATAGAAGTTACCAGCCTCATTTTGAGAGGCGGCGGTTCTTTTACGCTGACAAATTCGGCCAATTTAGTTGGCGCCATCGATACCTCTAGTAGTACCATCGGGGGGCTTGACTTTGTCAACACCGGAGCGTTAGGGATAACGAAGATAACGAGCAGCGGCACGGTAGATGTGGAAGCCGGCGGAGCAATAACAATAAACGGGCCGATAGCGGCGAGCGGAACGGTTACCCTGGAAGCGACCGCTGGTTCCGTAACGGGGAGCGGGATAATAGCCGGGAGCGGGCTGGACGTAGACGCCACAACCGGTATCAATTTAACCGGGGCCAACACGGTAAGTCCGGTAGCCCTGACCAACACTGCAAGCGGAGCCATAACTTACAACGGGGCGGTGAGCGGCGGCCTGACGGTAACGGCGAGTAATACCGGAACCGGGACGGTAGGGATAACGAACAGCAATGGTCTAACCGTAGGAAGCGGGGGGATAAGCGCCGGCGGGCCGGTTACGGTGAACGCCGCCGGGGACATAACGCAAACCGGGGTAATCACCAGCACCGGGGCGGTGAGCGTAACGGCCACGGGAACCGGAAAAATAGAACTGACCGGGTCGAACGCGATCACGGGAACCGGAACCTTTGCGGGAACAACAACGAACCAGCCCATATCGATAAGGAACGGCGGCGCGTTAAAATTAGCCAATGTTAATGCCGGGAGCGGGCCGGTTACGGTGAACGCCGCCGGGGACATAACGCAAAGCGGGATAATCACCAGCACCGGGGCGGTGAGCGTATCGGCCACGGGAACCGGAAAAATAGAACTGACCGGGTCGAACGCGATCACGGGAGCCGGAACCTTTGCGGGAACAACAACGAACCAGCCCATATCGATAAGGAACGGCGGCGCGCTGGAATTAGCCAATGTTAATGCCGGGAGCGGGCCGGTTACGGTGAACGCCGCCGGGGACATAACCCAGAGCGGGGTAATCACCAGTACCGGGGCGGTGAGCGTAACGGCCACGGGAACCGGAAAAATAGAACTGACCGGGTCGAACGCGATAACCGGAGCCGGAACCTTTGCGGGAACAACAACGAACCAGCCCATATCGATAAGGAACGGCGGCGCGCTGGAATTAGCCAATGTTAATGCCGGGAACGGGCCGGTTACGGTGAACGCCGCCGGGGACATAACCCAGAGCGGGATAATCACCAGCACCGGGGCGGTGAGCGTAACGGCCACGGGAACCGGAAAAATAGAACTGACCGGGTCGAACGCGATCACGGGAGCCGGAACCTTTGCGGGAGCAACAACGAACCGGCCCATATCGATAACAAACGGCAGTGCGTTAAAGTTAGCCAATGTTAATGCCGGGAGCGGGCCGGTTACGGTGAATGCCGGCGGTGACATAACGCAAAGCGGGGTAATCACCAGCACCGGGGCGGTGAGCGTAACGGCCACGGGAACCGGAAAAATAGAACTGACCGGGTCGAACGCGATAACGGGAGCCGGAACCTTTGCGGGCACGACAACGAACCGGCCCATATCGATAACGAACAGCGGCGCGCTGGAATTAGCCAATGTTAATGCCGGAAGCGGGCCGGTTACGGTGAATGCCGGCGGCGCTCTAACCGTAGGAGGCGGCGGGATAAGCGGCGGTGCCATAGACCTTCAATCGGCGAATAATACCGACATTACAATCGGCGGAACCATCAACGGAGGGGCCGTAACCCTGAAGGTTGGTCCTAATTCCAGGACCACTTCCACCGGCAACGTATATGTTAACAGTGGCATCTCCGCAGTTTCCCTTCTTATTGAAGCCGCCCGGATCCTCCCCCTTAGTGGTAGTAGTACGGCCAATACTTCCGGAGATATTGATGTCTGGATAGACGACACATTACCTATTTTCCAGACTTCCTCGTTTTATAGCACTTCTAGTAATCCTCCCGCAAGAAAAATTTACCATTACCGTTCCATTCCCACTACGGGAGATCTGGAGCTAAATCCTGATGGTGTCCAAACTATTTTGGGCGCCACTCCGGTTAATGCTGCTACCGAGACATATCCCCTTACGTTAAGTACCAGCGGGAATATTTATGTAACCGGTACGGTAAGCCTCCTTGGTTCGGGAAAGGCGGTTACTTTAACGAATACCACCGCCGGTGGTTTTGTAGAAATCAGCGGCAGTTTTAGATCCGACAGCGCGTTAACTCTGAACCCCGGTTCAACCGGCGGCCTTCGTTTAAATGGCGGATCGGTGGAGCTTACCGCTTACGGCTTTACTGTTACCGGCGCGCCGGTAATTATCGGCGACGGTAGCAGCGCCACCACAAACGGAACCGTTAAAGCGGCAACGATTTCCATCGGGGGGAGCATTAACGGTACTGTCCCCAATAGCAACAGCCTCAGCCTTGAAACCACCGGTGGAGCGCTTGCTGTGAATGGGGCCATTGGCGCTGGTACAAGTCTGGAAACACTGACGGTTAAATCTACCGGAACTATGGCTTTGGGGACAGCCGCAAATAAAGTCGGCAAGCTGACGGTCACCGGCGCGGGCGGGGCGGTGAACTTTACCAATGCCGCGGCCCTCGATATAGGGGGGATCAGCTCGGTAGGGAACAACCCGGTAAACCTTACGACCAGCGGCGCGGGGAACGGCATAAGCCAGAGCGGTATTATTACCACGGGAACCGGATCGTTGACGCTAAGCTCAGGCGGGGGAATAACGCTTAATACCCAAAACAATCAGATTGGGACGGTCACGGTCACCGCCGCGGGGGGATCCGTGGCGGTAGGTAATACCGGGCAAAATCTGAACATCGGCGGAATCGGCGGAGTAGGAAACAACCCGGTAGACCTTACGACGGCGACAAGCGGCAGCATAACGCAAAGCACCGGCGGGATCGTCACCGGGAGCGGGGCGTTGACGCTAAGTTCCGCCGGGGGGATAGACCTTACCACCCAAAGCAATCAGATTGGAACCGTCACTGTCACCGCCGCCGGGGGAACCGTGGCGGTGAAAAATACCGGGCAAGCCCTGATCGTGGGCGGGATCAGCGGGGTAGGGGACAATCCGGTAAACCTTACGACGGCGACAAGCGGCAGCATAACGCAAAGCACCGGCGGGATCGTCACCGGAGCCGGGGCGTTGACGCTAAGTTCCGCCGGGGGGATAGACCTTACCACCCAAAACAATCAGATTGGAACCGTCACGGTCACCGCCGCCGGGGGAACTGCGGCGGTGAAAAATACCGGGCAAGCCCTGATCGTGGGCGGGATCAGCGGGGTAGGGAACAACCCGGTAAACCTTACGACCAGCGGCGCGGGGAACGGTATAAGCCAGAGCGGTATTATTACCACGGGAACCGGAGCGTTGACAATAATCTCAGGCGGGGGGATAACGCTTAATACCCAAAGCAATCAGATTGGGACGGTCACGGTCACCGGGGCCGGGGGAACCGTGGCGGTGGGTAATACCGGGCAAAATCTGAACATAGGGGGGATCAGCGGGGTAGGAGTCAACCCGGTAAGCCTTACGACGACGACAAGCGGCAATATAACGCAAAGCACGAGCGGGATTGTCACCGGGAGCGGGGCGTTGACGCTAAGTTCCGCCGGGGGGATAACGCTTAATACCCAAAGCAATCAGATTGGGACGGTCATGGTCACCGGGGCCGGGGGAACCGTGGCGGTGGGTAATACCGGACAAAATCTGATTGTGGGCGGCATCAGCGGCTTTGGGACAAACAATGTAAGCATCAAAACTACCACAAACGGAACTATTAGTACCACCGGGGCCATTACCGGAACAGGCGGCGGCGTGGTAACCCTGGAAACCCCCAATGGCAGCAGCTCCGGTGACCACGATATAACCATTGGCGCGGCGATAAACAGTATTGAACGTCTTGTCTTGAAATCGGGAACCAGCGCCACTTCCACCGGCATTGTTACTATCAATGGAAACATTACCGTAAGCGGAACCGGGACAGAGGGCGAGGCGGTGGCGGCGGTGTATATTTGGGCTAAGGATATGACGGGAACCACAGGTCCCATCACACCCGGCAGCAGCGGGGCGGTCTGCGCATGGCTGGATTCTACTCCCTCATATACCGGCACTGTTGCCGGAAACCGCATTCATGTCCACCCCCGGAACGGCGGACATATTGTATACAGAAATGGGGGTGATCCTGGCAATGGAGTAATTCCTGCTGGTGATGGTTCTTATCTGAGTAATTCAGTTCCAGGTTATGAGTATTTCTACGTTGATTCATCATCACTTTCCCTTCCAACGACCCTTGTCTATGATGTGGCGGCAGACAAAAATGCCTATATCATTGACGTGGGTACTCGAGACAGAACCCTTACCTTTAATTGCAGCGGCAGTGGTTTTATCGAAATCCGGGGTGCCTATCAATCCAGCGGAGCGCTTAACCTGAGCCCCGGAGCAGGCGGGGTTAGGCTTGCCGACAGTGACGTATCGGCCAATCCAGGGGTAGTAAATTTAACGGCCACCGCTTTTACCCTTCCCGCCGGATCGAATCTTCAACTGCTGGGTGGTACCGGTAGTACAGCCGCCTCCATCACCGCCACAGCCATAACCCTCCGTACCGTTACCGGTGCCAACGATTGGGTGCATAATCTTACCCTGAGTTCCACCGGGGCTGTTTCCGTTGCCGGCAACATGGGATCAAGCCCTACGGCGCGGCTTGGTGATATACGGATTACCACCGCCAATGGAGCAGCTTTTAACGGTTCCGTGTGGGCCAACAGCTTTACCCAGGCGGCGGGATCGGGAACAACACAATTCGCCGCCGACCAGAACTATTACGGCGTCAACGCTTCTATTAATGGTAATGGGTTCCAATTTACCGGATCGGCTCTTACGGTAAATAACCTTACAACTTTCGCCGCAAATGGCCCGGTTACGATTACCGGGGCTCTTACCCAGAACAGCGGCACGATTAGATCCAGCGGTACTTTTACTCAAGCCTCCGGGGCGGTAAGTCTTAACGGCTCCATTATAACCAATAATGCTACTGTGAGTAACGCGAAAATTACGATCGGCGGCGCCGTAACTCTTGCCGGAAACACTACCAGGACAAGCAACAACGGTGATATTGTATTTAACAGTACGATAGATGGTGGCAATAATCTTAGCCTCAATGGCGGAACCGGCAAAGTTGAATTCCACGGCGCGGTAGGTACTAGTACCCGCCTTGGGGCAATTGCCAGAAACGGAACAGGCCAGACCGATGTTTATGCGGGTGTATCTACCAATAACGCAGCCATGACTTTTGGGGGGCCGGTCAATCTGCGGGGCAATGTACATTTTGATAGTAACACTGGCGGTGGTAATATTCGGATAGACGGTAGTATCGATGGTAATGACGGAACGGCAAGGAATCTTAGCTTTACCGCCGGAACGGGGGATATTGATGTAACCGGGGCAGTAGGGGGAACCGGTACGGAGCGCCTGGGTATTCTGAAGATAGTCAGCGCCAGAAACGCCAATTTTGCCAACGTTTGGG
>JAISLT010000083.1 GCA_031277165.1 Spirochaetaceae bacterium | reverse complement strand
TCCCTTGCGCGGGCCAAACCGCTTCGCGGTTTGGCCTTTCGGAGTTTTCGCTCCGCGAAAACTCCGGGGGATTATTCACAAAGGCTGTATATTAACAGATACGGTATCGCGGCAGCGCCAAAAATGCCCCCACATTGAACAAATGCGGTCCGGCTTTAGCCGCTTTTTCCAAGGCCAATCCCAAAACTGACCGAGTTTTGGGATTGGCTCTCGTTCCAAAATTTAGATTTTTTTGAAAAAAATTTAGAAAAGTTCTTGACAGGCCCGGTTTCCCTTGGTAGAATGTGAAATCATGTTTTAACTATTAAAACCACTGTTTCCGGCATATCTAAAATTTTCCCGGGGTAAGGGGCTGCGTCTTTCCCGGCGGGCCTGCCGGAAGGGCGGGGGAGTATCGGATGGTAAAGAAAAAGGCGAAATATTCGTCACTGGAACACAGCCGGAGGGATACTATCCAGGCTGTTATTATGGTAGCGCCCTCGCTGCTGGGCTTTTTGATTCTGGTTTATTGCCCCATAATTTACATTCTTCGCTACGCCCCCTCCAACTTCAACGGGTATCAGGGTTCTTTTACGGGGCTTGAAAACTTTACCCGGCTTTTTACCAGGGATACCGATTATTGGGCCTCCCTGGGGACCACGTTTATTCTGGCCTTTGGCAAGCTGGCCGTCGAGATACCCCTGGCCCTCATGCTTGCCATTCTGTTGAGCAAAAAAATACACGGTGCCGGATTCTTCCGGGTCGTGCTGTTCTTGCCGGCAATCATTTCCACCGCCATCGTCGGCCTTATTTTTTCCCTTATGTTTGGCGCGTATGACGGAATTGTAAACGTGCTCCTCAAAGAAGCGCACATAATAAGGGAACATATCAACTGGTTTGGAAATAAATGGACGGCCCTGGTGATGCTCGGTTCCGCGTCCGTCTGGCAGAATGCGGGGGTTAATATGATTTTTTTCATGGTGGCCCTTCAGCAAATTCCCAGTGAGCTGTACGAATGTTCTTCCCTGGACGGCGTTCCGCCGTTTAAGGTTTTCTGGTATATCACCCTCCCGATGATAGGAAAGATGTTTCAGATAATCCTGCTTATGGCGATAATCGGCAGCCTTAAAATGGCCGATCTTGTCCTTGCTTCCACAAACGGCCAGCCCGGCGGGGCGACGGAGGTCGTGATGACCCATGTATTCAAATATTTTTTTGGATATTCCGGGCGTTCAATCCAGATAGGCTACGCCTCTTCCATGTCAGTTGTCACCGGGATAATTCTTGCCTTTGTATCGGTGGTTTATTTAAAAACCACCAAAAGGCTGACGGATTAGGAGGGGAGTAATATGGCTTTAAGAAGATTGTTGAATAAATCGGTTATTTATCTCACCCTTTTTGTTGTCGCCTGCTTTGCCGTTTTTCCCGTTTTTTATACCTTCATGGGGTCCTTTAAGAGTTCCAGCGAAATCCTAACATCGGGCAGCAGGCTCATTCCGGAGCGGTTTGTATTCGAAAACTATGCCCAGGCCTGGAAGCTGGCGAATTTCCGGCAGTATACCGTTAACAGCGTGTTTATATCCGCTTTCAGCGTCGCCGGCGTTATTATTACCAGCATCCTTGCCGGTTATGTTTTCGCCCGGGGGTACTTTCCGGGCAGGCAGTTTTTTTATTACATGGTGTTAAGCTCGATGTTTGTGTCCCTGGGGAGCCTGACGCTTTATCCGCTTATGATGATCATGAAAATAGTGCGGCTGAACCAATCCCTGTGGGGGGTAATACTGATCCATATCTTTGCCATGAATGCGACAAATTTGTTTATATCCCGCAGTTACGTCGAATCGATCCCCAGGGAAATTGACGAGGCCTCAAAAATAGACGGCTGTTCGTTTTTTCAAATATTCCGCCATATAATCGCGCCGCTTTGTACGCCGGTAATGGCTACGATTGGCATTCTTTCTTTTAGGAGTTCCTGGAACGATTACCTGCTTCCCATGGTTTTTACGATGGCCAACCCCAAACGCATGCCCCTGATCGTCGGCGTTGTTAATCTTAAAAGTTCCGGCGAAGCGGCCTCGTCCTGGAATTTGATGCTCGCGGGCACCGCCCTTTCCATTATTCCCATGATCGTTATTTATCTTTGTTTTAACCGCTATTTTATTGAAGGGCTGACCAGCGGTTCTATTAAAGGCTGAAATTATTACGGAAGACGTAATGAAATTAATTTGGAGGAGAAGGACGATGAAGGACAGAATTCTTGCAATCGTGTTTGGCTGGGCAGTTGTTTTGGCAATTACCCCGGTATTCGGCGGCGGCGCCAGGGACAAATCCGGCGTTACCACTATCCGCGTCTGGACGGACAATGCCAGTGACAAGGCGCTGCGCGAACAGCAGGTTGCCCGTTACAACGAGGGCGTTGGAAAAGAAAAGGGCATTAAGATTGAGTATACGGTTTACGGCACCAATTACCATGAACTGATCCGCAACGCCACCATGGCTGGTAACGCGCCGGAAATATTCCGGTCCACGGGGGAAGATATACAGCGGTTCCAGGCCGCCGGTTATCTGGTGCCCATTGAGGACATGCCCGGCGGGAAAGAAATGATAGCGAGGTATAAGCCCGGAGACCTCATGAAAAATTCCCAGGTCTTTGACGGCAAGGTCTATTCATTCCCCTACTCCATGACAACCTTCAAGCTTATCATTAACAAGGATATGTTTGACGCCGCCGGTATTTCCCCCGGTGAATATCCTAAGACCTGGGCCGAAGTCCGCGCCGTTGCCAAACGGCTTACCGATCCCGCGAAGGGGCAGTACGGGTATGTTACGGGGCTCCAAAGCCCGTGGGTAATGCGTTCGTATTTGACCATGCCCAATGCCATCAATACGGGGAATACCGGTTTTAACAACGGGACCCTGGAGTTTCAGTTTGCGGCCAACAGAATCGCCGTGGAGGCCGTTCATGGCATGGTCGTGGACGGCAGCGTATTCCCCGGATTCGAGGGGCTTGACGCGGACATGATGCGGGCCCGCTTTGCCGAAGGGAATATCGGCATGATTTCCGGCGCCAGTTTTGACTGCGGCGTCTACAATACCCAGTTCCCCGCGAAGTGCAATTGGGTTCCCATCGATCCGCCGACCAACGAACCCGGCGCCCCCAAGTACCGTGATTTTGTTGACGCCTCAAACCTTCTTACGATTGGCGTGGCGGCAAAGAAAAACCCTGAAAAATCCATGGAGGTTTTTCAGTTCCTCTACAGCGATGAGAATTTGGCTGAACTCTACGAGGCCGGCCTCTACGTTCCGTTCCGCCAGGAGGCGGTTAAGCTTGCCCGGAACGAACCGGCGGCCAAGGGGTTTAAGGAATTTGCCAGCGTGCCTAACCCGGCCATATCCCCGGCCTCGCCTGAAAATATCGTGCAGGTTGAAGGTTTGACCTACCGAGAGACGCTTCAGAAGATTTTTGCCAGGGGTTATTCCGAAACCCCGGCCCAGGTGCTGGAGGATCTTGACAAACGCTACAATGAAGCGGTCGCCAAACTTGGCAGCCAAGCGGAGGAGTACCGGATGACCGTGGACTTTACCCGCAAGTAAGTATAAATCTAAGGTTGCTTTCCCAAAAACTGAAGTTTTGGGAAAGCTTTAAGTTTCTGGGAAAAAAGTATTGGGCTGCGGCGTGTTTTGCCGGGGCCCGCTGTTTTTAGTTTGGAGCGCCGCTTATGGAATACAAGAAGCTGGGCAGATCGAACGTAAAGGTCAGTCGCCTTTGTCTGGGTACGGGTAATTTTGGCTATGGGTCGGATTTTCCCGGAAACTGGGGCTGTACGGACGAGGCGGAGGCCTTCAGAATCATGGACGCCGCCATAGAGGCGGGGATCAATTTTTTTGACTGCGCCAACGTATACGGCAACCACGGCACGGGGAAGTCCGGCGCGTCGGAACAGATTATCGGTAAATGGTTTAAGAAGGGAGGCGGCAGAAGGGAAAAGGTGTTCATGGCCACGAAGGTGGGCCGCGCCATGTTCAACAACGACTATGACGATCTTGGAAACGCCAATGACGATTATTCCCTGTGGAAACTGCGCCGCCATATCGAAGGCTGTTTTGAACGGCTGGGGACCGATCACATCGAAATGATTTCCCTTCACCATGTTGACCGGAATGTACAGTGGGATGAAATATGGGAGGCCTTTGAGGGCTTTATTAAGGCGGGGCGCCTTGATTACGCGGGGGCCTCCAAATTTGCCGGCTGGGAACTGATGAAAGCCCAGGAAGCCGCGAGGAACCGCCGTTTCATGGGCTTTATCTGCGAACAGCACCGCTACGATATGATTTACCGCAATACGGAGTTGGAGGCTTTTCCCGCCTGTATGGACCAGGGCATCGGCGTTACCCTGTTCAGTCCCCTGCAGCGCGGCGTACTGGCGGTGGACCTCCTTGAGCCGGGAAAGAACCGGCCCATAGAAGCCCATTCCGCCCCCCTGGTAGAAAAATACCGGCCCCGGCTTTTGGAATACGCCAAACTTTGCCACGACCTGGGGGAAAGGCCTGCCAACGTTACCCTGGCCTGGGAAATGCGGCACCCGGCGGTGACAAGCCCGATTATCGGCCCCGCTACCCTTGCGGATTTACAGGAACTGCTGCACAGCCTTGAGATTAAATTAAGCGATGATGCCCTTAAAGAAATTGACCGGATATTCCCGCCCCCCCAGCCGCTTTTCTACGATGAACTGCCGCCCCTTATGGGCCCGCCGTCATGGAACTGATACGTTTCGACGAATCCGCCGGCTTCCGGATCGGCGCCGCCCTGTCATGAAAACCACGATTACCAACGGTACGATTACCTTTACCGCGGAAAGCCTGGGGGCGGAACCCTGGATACTCAAATTCAATGACGACGGGGTAAATTATATCTGGCGGCCTTCGCCCCATGAATCCGGCGGCACGCCGATTTGTTTCCCCCTTTTGGGGGCGGTTCCTGACAAGCTTTACCGATTAGACGGAAAAGAATATCAGATGGAAATGCACGGTTTTGCCCAGTTTTGCGATTTCAGTGTTGTTGAAAAGACGGACAGCGCCGTTTTGTATCAAATTACCGAAACCCCTGAAACCCTGGCCCGGTATCCCTGGCGGTTTTGTTTTCAGGTTCTTTACAGGCTTGAAGGCGCGGCCCTGGTAACGGAATACCGGGTAAAAAACCGCGATGCCGGGGAAATGTATTTTTCCGTCGGCGGCCACCCGCGTTTTTCCTGCCCCATCGGCGGAGCGGGGGAATTCGGCGATTACGTTTTGGAATTTGAAAAACCCGAAGCCCCGGAGGCCGTTATAAAAAGTTATTGCCCCCGCGAAACCATCGCCCGTTTCATGGACGGCGGGAATCTCCGCCTTAACTACGGCATGTTTGAAAAAGGGGCCTTCTGTTTTAATGTCCGGGAAAACCGGGCGGTAACGCTGAAAAGCCAGGTTACCCCGCGGGCCCTGCGGATCTTCATTGGGGGCGCCGCGTGGTTTCAACTGTGGACGTCCGTGGGGGCCCCTTTTATCGCCATGGAACCCTGGTACGGGTCCGTTGGCTCCCTGCCGGCGGGCCCCCTTGACGGCGACTGGAAGGGCCGCCCCGGGACGCTGCGCATCGCGGCGGGGGAAGAATACCGATGCAGCCATTGGGTAACAATATTAAAGTAACGCTAAAAAAGGAGGCGCGGTTATGACGGTAGTTATTAAGCCGAAGGAAGTGCGGGTTTCCCGGGAGGTGGATGTTCTGGTGGTGGGCGGCGGCCCCGCGGGAATAGGGGCGGCGGTTTCCGCGGCCAGGGCAGGGGCTTCGACATTGCTCCTTGAAAAACGCGGTTTCCTTGGCGGGAATATCACCGCCTGCTATGTCGAGACCTGCAACTGGTTCTTGACGGGCACGAAATTTTCTACCTACGGCCTGTATGCCGAAATTGAAGACGCCTACCGCCTTGAATACGGGCGGAGTCATGACATCCGGGGTGACAGCCACCGTTTTTCCGCCGATTATTTACGGATATACCTGGATGAACTCATGGAAAAAGAGGGGGTGCAGGTCCTCCTTCACTCCTTTGTTAACGATGCGGTGGTTGAGGACGGGCATATCCTGGCCGTTATTATCCAGACCAAGCAGGGGCCCATGGCCGTTGCCGCGAAGGTGGTGATAGACGCCACGGGGGACGGCGATGTCGCCGTCGCCGCCGGGGTCCCCTTCAAGCAGGGCCGGGACAAGGACGGATTCTGCCAGCCGGGGACCCTTAATTTCCGGGTGGTTGGCGTTGACGCCCGGTATCTTTCGGAACAGGGGGACAGGCTTAAAGAAATCGGCCGCAAATTTGAAAAGGACTACCTTGCCGGCAGGACGGGCCTTGACTGCAAGCGCAAGGACCTGCCCTTTGGCCGCCTGACCAATGCCGGCATGATTAGTTATATTAACTACCCCTGTTCTTACATGATCGATCCCAC